>DATLEF010000174.1:0-76221 GCA_035525455.1 Burkholderiales bacterium | reverse complement strand
ACTATGGGTGCTCCCGAAAACATTTCCGACAAAGGCTTCGTCACCACGACGGCCGACAAGCTCATCAACTGGACGCGCACGGGCTCGCTCTGGCCGATGACCTTCGGGCTCGCGTGCTGCGCAGTCGAGATGATGCATGCGGGCGCCTCGCGCTATGACCTCGATCGCTTCGGGATCGTGTTCCGGCCGAGCCCGCACCAATCCGACGTCATGATCGTCGCCGGGACGCTGTGCAACAAGATGGCGCCGGCGCTGCGCAAGGTGTACGACCAGATGGCGGAGCCGCGCTGGGTGATCTCGATGGGGTCGTGCGCAAACGGCGGTGGCTATTACCACTACTCTTATTCGGTCGTGCGTGGCTGCGACCGCATCGTTCCAGTCGATATTTATGTTCCCGGCTGTCCGCCGACCGCGGAAGCGCTGCTCTACGGCATCATCCAGCTGCAGAACAAGATCAAGCGCACCAATACGATCGCCCGCTGATGTCCCGTCCCGAAACCCTGACAGCAGCGCTGACGACGGCGCTCGGCGACCAGCTTGCGAGCGTCAAGACCGAGCTTGGCGAAGTGACGGCCGTCGTACGCGCTCGGGACCTGCTCCAAGCAGCAAGAACGTTGCGGGACGCTCCCGCGCTCGCATTCGGGCAGCTCACGGATCTCTGCGGGGTGGACTACAGCGCCTACGGTGGTGCGTGGGACGGCGCGCGCTATGCGGTCGTGTACCACCTGTTGAGCCTGAAGCACAACGTGAGGCTGCGCCTGAGGACGTTTGCATCCGACGACGATTTCCCGGTCGTCGACTCGGTGCTCGACATCTGGCCGTCGGCCAATTGGTACGAGCGCGAAGCGTTCGATCTCTACGGCATCGTTTTCAGCGGTCATCCGGATCTTCGGCGCATCCTGACCGATTACGGATTCGTCGGACATCCCTTCCGCAAGGATTTCCCGCTCTCGGGCAATGTGGAAATGCGTTACGACCCCGATCAGCAGCGTGTCATCTACCAGCCCGTGACGATCGAACCGCGGGAGATCACTCCGCGCATCATCCGCGAAGAGAACTATGCCGACAGCGCAGGGTTCAAGAAGGGCTGATGGCTGAAATCCGAAATTACACGATGAACTTTGGCCCGCAGCATCCGGCGGCGCACGGCGTGCTGCGGCTCGTGCTCGAGCTCGACGGCGAGGTCATCGAGCGCGCCGACCCTCACATCGGGCTGCTGCACCGTGCTACCGAGAAGCTCGCGGAGTACAAGACATTCATCCAGTCGGTGCCGTACATGGATCGGCTCGACTACGTGTCGATGATGTGTAACGAGCACGCGTATGTGATGGCGATCGAAAAGCTGCTGGGCATCGAGATTCCGGTGCGCGCCAAGTACATCCGGGTCCTCTTCGACGAGCTCACGCGCATACTCAACCATCTGCTGTGGCTCGGCGCGCACGGTCTCGACATCGGCGCGATGACGGTCTTTCTCTACTGCTTTCGCGAACGCGAAGATCTGATGGATGTGTACGAAGCCGTTTCCGGCGCGCGCATGCATGCAGCGTACTACCGGCCCGGCGGCGTGTACCGCGATCTGCCTGAGCGCATGCCGCAATACGCGGAGTCGAAATTTCGCGACGAATCCACGATACGCGCGCTCAACAAGAATCGTCAGGGCTCCGTCCTCGATTTTATCGAAGACTTCAGTCGACGCTTCCCGAAATACGTAGACGATTACGAGACGCTGCTCACCGATAACCGCATCTGGAAACAGAGAACGGTCGGCATCGGCGTCGTCTCGCCGGAACGGGCGATCGCGCTCGGCTTCACCGGTCCCATGCTGCGAGGCTCAGGCGTGGAATGGGACCTGCGCAGGAAGCAGCCGTACGAGGTGTACGACCGCATGCAGTTCGACGTGCCAATCGGAGTCAACGGCGATTGCTACGATCGTTACCTCGTGCGTATCGAGGAAATGCGCCAGGCGAATCGTATCGTGAAGCAGTGCATCGACTGGCTGCGCGCGAATCCCGGGCCGGTGATGATCGACAATTTCAAAGTGGCCCCGCCCGCGCGGGTGTCGATGAAAAGCAACATGGAAGAGCTGATCCATCATTTCAAGCTCTATACCGAAGGCATGCACGTGCCGGCCGGCGAGGTCTATGCGGCCGTCGAGCACCCCAAAGGAGAATTCGGGATTTATTTGATCTCGGACAACGCCAACAAACCGTATCGGCTCAAAATCCGGGCGCCGGGCTTCGCGCATTTGTCGGCGTTCGATGAAATGGCGCGCGGCCACATGATTGCAGATGCAGTCGCGATCATCGGCACTCAGGACATCGTTTTTGGAGAAATAGATCGATGAACGCGCCGTTGATGCTTGCGCCGGAAGCGCTCGCCAAAATCGACGCTGCGGTCGCCAAGTATCCGCCTGAGCGCAAGCACTCGGCGGTGATGGCGGCGCTCACCATCGCGCAGGACGAAAAAGGCTGGCTTTCGACCGAAACCATGGATTTCGTTGCGCGTTATCTCGACATGCCGCCGATCGCGGTCTACGAAGTCGCCTCGTTTTACACGATGTACGATTTGCAGCCGGTAGGCCGGCATAAGCTGACGATCTGTACCAACCTGCCGTGCGCTTTGCAGGGTGCGACGCGCGCGGCGGAGCACCTCAAGGAGAAGCTCGGTATCGGTTTTAACGAAACGACACCGGACGGCCGCGTGACGCTCAGGCAAGGCGAATGTTTTGGCGCGTGCGGCGATGCGCCGGTGCTTGTGCACAACAACAAGCGATTGTTATGTGCGATGACGCCGGAGCGGCTGGATGCACTGCTGAAGGACCTCGTCTGATGGGGCTTCCCGTACCGCCGTTTGCCAATGACCTTTTCGGACCCGATGCAATCCTGATGAAGGGGTTGAACGGGCTCAACTGGCGCCTGAAGGATTACGAAGAGCGCGGCGGCTATCAGGCGCTGCGCAAGATACTCTCCGAAGGCATAACGCCGGAGCAGGTGATCAACGACGTAAAAGCGTCGGCACTGCGCGGGCGCGGCGGCGCGGGCTTTCCGACCGGACTCAAGTGGAGCTTCATGCCCAAGCAGTACAACGGTATGAAGTATCTCGTCTGCAACTCGGACGAAGGCGAGCCCGGAACGTTCAAGGACCGCGACCTCCTGCGCTATAACCCGCACGTCGTCATCGAAGGAATGATCATCGCGGGCTACGCGATGGGCATCCCCGTGGGCTATAACTACATACACGGCGAGATCTGGAGCGAATACGAGCGCCACGAAGAAGCGCTTGCGGAAGCGCGCGCAGCGGGCTATCTGGGCCAGAACATCCTGGGCAGCAATTTCAGCTTCGAGCTCTACGGCCATCACGGTTACGGCGCGTATATATGCGGCGAGGAAACAGCGCTTCTCGAGTCGCTCGAAGGCAAGAAAGGCATGCCCCGCTTCAAGCCGCCTTTCCCGGCGAGCTACGGGCTTTACGGCAAGCCGACCACGATCAACAACACCGAGACGTTCGCAGCGGTGCCGTGGATCATCGTGAACGGCGCGACCGCCTTCCTGAATCTTGGCAAGCCGAACAATGGCGGCACCAAGATCTTCTCGGTGTCGGGGGACGTAGCGCGGCCCGGAAATTACGAAGTGAAGCTCGGCACGCCATTTCCCAAGCTTCTCGAAATGGCGGGCGGCATGCACGGCGGCAAGAAGCTGAAAGCAGTGATTCCGGGCGGTTCGTCGATGCCGGTATTGCCGGCAGACATCATGATGGCGACCGACATGGATTACGACTCGATCGCCAAAGCCGGCTCGATGCTGGGATCGGGCGCGGTCATCGTAATGGACGAGACGCGCTGCATGGTGCGCTGCCTGCTGCGGCTCGCCTACTTCTATTTCGAAGAATCGTGCGGCCAATGCACGCCCTGCCGGGAAGGCACCGGCTGGCTATACCGGGTCGTGGATCGTATCGAGCATGGAAAAGGTAGGGCCGAGGACCTCGATCTGCTGAACGACGTTGCGGACAAGATCCAGGGACGCACGATTTGCGCGCTGGGCGATGCGGCGGCGATGCCGGTGCGGGCTTTTATCAAGCATTTCCGCGACGAATTCCAGCACCACATCGAGCACAAGAAATGTCTCGTGCCCGATTACATCTGACGAAGCCATGCTCGAATTAGAAGTCGACGGCAAGCCGCTCGAAGTGCCTGAAGGCAGCACCGTGATGGATGCCGCCAACAAGCTGGGCATTTACGTGCCGCATTTCTGCTACCACAAGAAGCTTTCGATCGCGGCGAACTGCCGCATGTGCCTGGTACACGTCGAAAAAGCACCCAAGCCGCTGCCGGCATGCGCGACGCCTGTGACCAAAGGCATGAAGGTCTGGACGCATTCGGAGCTCGCCGTAGACGCGCAAAAAGGCGTCATGGAGTTCCTGCTGATCAATCACCCGCTCGACTGCCCGATCTGCGATCAAGGCGGCGAGTGTCAGCTGCAGGATCTCGCGGTCGGCTATGGCGCGAGCGGCTCGCGCTACGATGAAGACAAACGCGTCGTGGTGAACAAGAACCTCGGGCCGCTCATTTCGACCGACATGACGCGCTGCATCCATTGCACGCGGTGCGTTCGCTTCGGCCAGGAGATAGCCGGCGTGATGGAGCTCGGCATGATCGGCCGGGGAGAGCATGCGGAAATCATCACCTTCGTGGGCAAGACCGTCGATTCCGAGATCTCGGGCAATGTGATCGATCTGTGCCCCGTCGGCGCGCTCACGTCCAAGCCTTTCCGCTACAGTGCCCGCGCGTGGGAGCTAACGCGGCGTACGTCTATTAGTCCGCACGACGGCTTGGGGTCGAATCTGCTCGTGCAAGTGAAGCAGAATCGCGTGATGCGCGTGTTGCCTCGGGAGAACGAGGCGATCAACGAGTGCTGGCTTTCCGACAGGGATCGTTTTTCATACGAAGGCCTCAACTCGGAAGAGCGACTCGCCCGTCCGATGTTGAAGCGCGGAGGTGTGTGGCAGCCGATGGAATGGCAGGTCGCACTCGATTTCGTCGCAGCCAAACTGAAGAAAATCGCCGAGCAGCACGGCCCGGCGGCAGTCGGCGCGCTCGCGCTGCCCCAGCAGACGCTCGAAGAGCTGTATCTCCTGCAGAAGCTCGTGCGCGGCCTGGGTTCCGGGAACGTCGACTTTCGCTTACGGCAGACCGACTTCAGCCACGACGGCAAGCGCGGAGGGGTTCCGTGGCTCGGCATGAGCATTGCGGAGCTGCCGCAACTCGACCGCGTGCTGGTGATCGGAAGCACGCTTCGCAAGGAGCACCCGCTCATCGCTCACCGATTGCGGCAAGCGACAAAAAAAGGCCTGGAGCTCTCGATCGTCAACCCCGTAGACGACGATCTGCTCATGCGCGTCGCGCACAAAGCGATCGTCGCACCGAGTGCGATGACACAGGCTCTCGCCGAAATCATCAAAGCTGTGGCCGGCTCCAAAGGTGCTGCAATTCCGGAGAGCATCCGCGGCGCGCTCGAAGATGTGCAGATCAGCGACACCGCGCGCAGAGTCGCGGAGAGCCTGGCTTCCGCTTCCAACGCGGGCATCTTTCTCGGCAATCTCGCGCAGCATCACCCGTCAGCGGCGGCTCTCCACGCGCTTGCGCAGGCGCTTGCCGATCTGACCGGGGCCCGGCTGGGATTTCTCGGAGAAGCGGCGAATAGTGTCGGCGGCTACATCGCGGGGGCGGTACCGCTTGGCGCACCTGCGGGCAAGAATGCGCGAGAAATGGTGCGCGATCCGCTCAAGGCGTACCTGCTGCTCGGTGTGGAACCGGACCTCGACACGCACGATCCGGTGCGCGCGATCGCGGCACTGAGACAGGCCGAGCTCGTTGTCGCAATGAGCGCATTCGAGCACGGCGCCCTCGACTACGCGCACGTGATACTGCCGATCGGGCCCTTCACCGAAACTGCCGGAACGTTCATCAGTATGGAAGGCCGGGTGCAGAGCTTTGCCGGCTGCGTGCAGCCGATTGGAGAAGCACGCCCGGCATGGAAAGTGTTGCGCGTGCTCGGCAACCTGCTCGGGCTTGCCGGTTTCGACTATGACAGCGCGGACGAAGTGAAACGCGACGCCTTGGGCACTGCCGAAGTCTCGACGAAGCTCGGAAACCGCATCGAGGCGACCGCTCTTGACGTGATCGGAGCGCCTCCGGCGGAAATGCTGGAGCGTATCGGCGAAGTGCCAATCTATAGCGCGGATCCGCTCGTGAGGCGCGCGCCCTCTTTGCAGATGACGCGAGAGGCAGCGCCACCGGTCGCGGGGGTAAGCGGTGTGCTTTATGAGCGGCTGGGGCTGCGCGCGGGTGACGCCCTGCGTGTGCGGCAGGATGGCGGCGAGGCCGTCGTGCCGGTCGCGATAGACGAGCGCTTGCCGCACGGATGCATCCGCCTCGCAGCGGCGCGTCCCGAGACGGCACAGCTGGGTGAGATGTTCGGCAGCGTCACGGTCGAACGCGTCGCAGGTCAGCAGAAGGTTGCCGTCTGATGACCGAGTTCATAGGCACGATTCAGCAGTTCTTCGGGCCGACCTGGCCGGCGGTGTGGACGGTCGCGAAAATCGTGGCGATCGTGGCTCCGCTCATGCTTGCAGTGGCGTACCTCACGCTCTGGGAGCGCAAGCTGATCGGCTGGATCCAGGTGCGTATCGGGCCGAACCGTGTCGGACCCAGGGGTCTGCTGCAGCCCATTGCGGACGGCCTCAAGCTCCTGCTGAAAGAAATCATCGTCCCGAGTGGTGCCAACAAGTTTCTCTTCGTGCTGGCGCCGGTGATGGCAATAATGCCGGCGCTTGCGGCCTGGGCGGTCGTGCCGTTTTCACCCGAGCTCGTACTTTCGAACATCGACGCGTCCCTTCTTTATATCCTCGCGATCACGTCGATGGGCGTTTATGGCGTCATCATTGCCGGCTGGGCATCGAACTCCAAGTACGCCTTCCTGGGTGCGATGCGATCGGCCGCGCAGATCGTGTCGTACGAGATCGCGATGGGCTTTGCGCTGGTCGGCGTGCTGATGGCGGCGCAAAGCTTGAATCTCGGCGAAATCGTGCGCGCGCAGCGCGGCGACTTCGGCCTCCTCAACTGGTTCGTCATTCCGCTTTTCCCGCTCTTTCTCACCTACCTCATTTCCGGAGTCGCAGAGACCAATCGTGCGCCGTTCGATGTCGCCGAAGGCGAATCGGAAATCGTCGCTGGATTCCACGTCGAATACTCGGGAATGGCGTTCGCGGTGTTCTTCCTCGCCGAATACGCCAACATGATCCTTATTTCCACGCTGTGCGCCATCATGTTCCTCGGGGGCTGGTTGTCGCCTTTCCCCGCGCCGATCCCGGTGCTCGGAGCGCCCAGCATCGGCTGGCTCCTATTAAAGATGTTCCTGGTGGTGTCGAGCTTCCTCTGGTTCCGCGCGACCTTTCCGCGCTACCGTTACGACCAGATCATGCGTCTGGGCTGGAAGGTTTTCATTCCGGTGACACTCGTGTGGATCGTAGTTCTCGGCGCCTGGATGCAGACTCCACTCTGGATCTGGTGGGGGACTTTCGAATGATGAAGCGCGTCCGCGATTTCTTCCGTACGTTTCTGCTGCTCGAGCTGGTGAAAGGCATGTTTCTCACCGGGCGGCATCTATTTCACCGCAAGATCACCGTGCTCTTCCCCGAGGAAAAGACGCCGCAGAGTCCGCGCTTCCGCGGATTGCACGCTCTGCGTCGATATCCGAACGGCGAGGAGCGGTGCATCGCGTGCAAGTTGTGCGAAGCAGTATGTCCCGCGCTCGCGATCACGATCGAGTCCGAAGAGCGCGCCGACGGCAGCCGGCGCACTACGCGCTACGACATCGATCTCACCAAATGTATTTTCTGCGGCTTCTGCGAAGAATCGTGCCCGGTGGATTCGATCGTGGAAACACGGATACTCGAATATCACGGCGAGAATCGCGGCGATCTGATTTACACCAAACCCATGCTGCTCGCGATCGGCGATCTGTATGAAGAGCAGATTGCAAAAGACCGCGCCGCCGATGCTGCATACCGGTAAGTTTAATAAGCGGTAAGTTCTAGGCGGCAAACCGTTCACATGACTTTTCAAACTTTCATCTTCTGGTTTTTCGCGTCGGTCCTGCTCGGATCGGCGCTCTGCGTGATCACCGCGCGCAACCCGGTGCACGCCGCGCTTTTCCTCGTGCTCGCATTCTTCACTTCAGCAGCGATCTGGATACAGCTGCAAGCGGAGTTTCTGGCGATTGCGCTCGTGCTCGTGTACGTGGGCGCGGTCATGGTGCTGTTTCTATTCGTCGTCATGATGCTCGATATCAACATCGCGCGGCTGCGCGCGGGATTCTGGAGCTATCTGCCCGTGGGTGGCGCCGTCGCGTTGCTGCTGGTGCTGGAAATGGGCTTTATCGTCACGCGCAGCTATTTCGGTAGTGAAGGCTCGCCCGCGCCGGAAGCGCTCCCTCAGGGTTACAGCAACACGAAAGAGCTGGGACGCCTGCTCTATACGGAATACGTGTATCCCTTCGAGATCGCGGCGGTCATCCTGCTGGTGGCCATCGTGGCGGCGATTGCGCTGACCCTGCGCCGGCGCAAAACCAGCAAATACATCGATCCTGCGGCGCAGATCAACATCCGGCGCGAAGACCGGGTGCGCATCGTATCGATGCCCGTCGACAGGGACCCGCAAGGGTGATCGCGTGATACCCCTCTCTCACTATCTTGCGTTGGCCGCGGGTCTTTTTGCGATCGCGATCATCGGCATTTTTCTGAACCGCAAGAACGTGATCATCCTGCTGATGGCGATCGAGCTCATGCTGCTCGCCGTGAACATGAATTTCGTCGCGTTCGCGCATTTCCTCGGCGACACGGCCGGACAGATTTTCGTGTTCTTCATCCTGACCGTCGCCGCAGCCGAATCGGCGATCGGACTTGCCATACTCGTCGTGCTCTTCCGCAACCTCAACACGATCCATGTCGAAGACCTCGACAGTCTGAAGGGGTAGCGCGGACATGCCTTTCATGCAGAAGCTTTATCTGGTGGTGCCGCTCGCACCGCTCGCCGGCGCGCTCATCGCCGGGCTTTTCGGCTGGGCGATCGGACGTCGCGGGTCGCACCTCGTGACGATCCTCGGCATGGTCGTCTGTACGGCCGCCTCGTGCGTTGTTTTTTACGACGTGCTGCAGGGAAATCTCTACAACGGCACGATCTATACGTGGCTCTCGTCGGGCAACACGAATTTCCAGATCGGTTTTCTTATCGATCGTCTCTCCGCAACGATGATGGTGGTCGTGTCGTTCGTCTCGCTGATGGTGCACGTCTACACCATAGGCTATATGGCGGACGATCCCGGCTATCAGCGCTTCTTCTCGTACATCTCGCTCTTCACGTTCTCGATGCTCATGCTCGTCATGAGCAACAATTTTCTGCAGCTCTTTTTCGGCTGGGAAGCCGTCGGGCTGGTGTCGTATCTGCTGATCGGTTTCTGGTACACGCGTCCGACCGCGATTTACGCGAACCTCAAGGCGTTCCTCGTCAATCGCGTCGGCGACTTCGGATTTCTGCTCGGCATCGCGCTCGTGCTCATGTATTTCGGCACGCTCGATTACGCGGAAGTCTTTGCAAACGCGCGCCGGCTCGCCGGGAACACGATCGAGCTTTTCCCCGGAGCGGCCTGGTCGCTGATGACGGTCATCTGCATACTGCTTTTCATCGGGGCAATGGGGAAATCCGCGCAGTTCCCTCTGCACGTCTGGCTTCCCGACTCGATGGAAGGGCCGACGCCGATCTCGGCGCTGATCCACGCGGCGACCATGGTGACCGCCGGTATATTCATGGTCGCACGCATGTCGCCGCTTTACGAGCTATCGGAGACGGCGTTGAGCGTTGTCATCGTCATTGGCGCGATCACGACGCTCTTCATGGCGCTCGTGGCGATCGTGCAGAACGACATCAAAAGGGTGGTCGCGTACTCGACACTCTCCCAGCTCGGATACATGACGGTCGCGCTGGGCGCCTCGGCGTATGCAGCCGGTATCTTTCATCTTGCCACGCATGCTTTCTTCAAGGCGGTGCTGTTCCTCGGCGCGGGCTCGGTGATCATCGCGATGCATCACGAACAGGACATGCGCCGCATGGGGGGCTTGCGCAAATACATGCCGATTACTTACGCAACGATGCTCATCGGCGCGCTCGCCAGCGCGGGCATTCCGGGCTTCGCCGGTTTCTTCTCGAAGGAATCGATCATCGAGGCCGCGCATTTCTCGCGGCTGCCGGGGTCGACGTTCGCGTACTTCTGCGTGCTGAGCACGGTGTTCGTGACCGCGCTCTACACTTTCAGGCTGCTGTTCATGACTTTTCACGGGCCGGAGCGTTTCAGGGAGCCGCCGGTCCCCGACGCGCGCGGCGAGCACGGCCACGGCGAGCACGCGCTGACCGAGCACGATGAAGCCGCGCACGCCGCCCACGAGCACGCCCACGACGCGCATGGGCACGAGCCGCACGAGACGCCGGCGGTGGTCACGATGCCGCTGATCGCGCTCGCAATACCGTCGATATGCGCGGGGTGGCTGATCGGGCCGGTGCTCTACGGCGGTTATTTTGGCAATTCGATCGTGGTGGCCCCGGAGCACGATGTGCTTGCGGCAATGGCGCGCGAGTTCCATGGCGTGCTCGACATGACCGTTCATGCGCTGTCCACGTTGCCATTCTGGCTCGCGATCGGCGGCATTGCGACCGCCGTGTACCTGTATCTGCTGCGGCCCGATCTTCCTGCGCGCATCAAGCAGAGATTCGGCGTGCTCTACACGATACTCGACCGCAAATACGGGTTCGACGAGCTGTACTCGTGGCTCTTTGCGGGCGGTGCGCGTGCGCTCGGAACCGGCTTATGGAAAGGCGGCGACGTCGGTGTGATCGACGGCATGTTGGTGAACGGCTCGGCCCGTCTCGTGGGCTGGTTTGCGTCGGTCATCCGCTATTTCCAGTCCGGTTACATTTATCACTACGCATTCACGATGATCGTCGGCATTCTGGTGCTGCTCACGCTGGTCTTCATCGACTGGCGCTAGAAAAAGAATCCGGAAAAGAACATGCAGGGTACGTCGTTTCTCTCTCTCGCGATCTGGGTGCCGATCGTAGCGGGCTTCGCCGTGCTGACGACGGGTTCGGATCGTCACGCCACGGTCGCACGCGTGGTGGCGCTCGTCGGAGCGCTACTCGGTTTCGTGGTTACGCTACCGCTATACGCCGGCTTCGATCCTCGCTTGAGCGGCTTTCAGTTCGTCCAGCTGAAGCCGTGGATCGAAGCGTTCAATGTGCACTATCACCTCGGCATCGACGGCATTTCGCTCCTTTTGATCCTGCTGAACAGCTTCACCACCGTACTCGTCGTGATCGCGGGATGGCAGGTCATCCAGGAGCGGGTCGCGCAGTACATGGCGGCATTTCTGTTCCTCTCCGGGTTCATGAACGGTGTGTTCTCCGCGCTTGACGGGCTGCTGTTCTATGTATTCTTCGAGGCGACCCTCATACCGATGTTCGTGATCATCGGTATCTGGGGCGGGCCGAACCGCGTTTACGCTGCGGTCAAGTTCTTCCTGTATACGTTCCTCGGGTCGGTGCTCGCGCTGATCGCGCTGATTTACCTGTACAACGTTTCCGGCGGCAGCTTCGCGCTCGCGGACTGGTACGCGCTTCCGCTGCCGCTCGATGCGCAAATCCTGATCTTCATCGCGTTCTTTGCGGCGTTTGCGGTGAAAGTGCCGATGTGGCCGGTTCACACCTGGCTGCCGGATGCGCACGTCGAGGCCCCGACCGGCGGTTCGGTCGTGCTGGCCGCGATCATGCTGAAGCTCGGCGGCTACGGTTTCCTGCGTCTGTCACTGCCTATCGTTCCCGACGGCAGCCAGTACATGGCGGGATTCGTGATCGCACTATCGCTGATCGCAGTGGTGTACATCGGACTTGTGGCGCTCGTGCAATCCGACATGAAGAAGCTGATCGCGTACTCGTCGATTTCGCACATGGGGTTTGTGACGCTGGGAATTTTCATATTCAACGCGCAGGGGATCGAAGGTGCGGTCATACAGATGATCTCCCACGGCTTCGTGTCGGGCGCGCTGTTCCTGTGCGTGGGCGTGCTCTACGATCGCCTGCATTCGAGGCAGATCTCGGACTATGGCGGCGTCGTCAACCGCATGCCCGTGTTTGCGGCCCTTTTCATGCTCTTCGCGATGGCGAATTCGGGCTTGCCGGGGACGAGCGGTTTCGTCGGTGAGTTCCTGGTGGTGCTGGGCTCGGTCAAGGCCAACTTCTGGTACGCGTTCGCGGCTGCAACCACACTGGTTTTTGGTGCCGCCTACACGCTCTGGATGTACAAGCGGGTCATCTTCGGAGCGGTGGCGAATACGCACGTCGCCCATTTACAGGACATCAATCTGCGGGAGTTTCTGGTGCTGGGCCTGCTTGCGATTGTCGTCTTGTGGATGGGTCTCTATCCCGCGCCTTTTGCGGAAGTGCTGCACGTTGCCGTCGACGATCTCATCGCACACGTGATGCAAGGCAAGCTGTCGGCCCCCTGAGGAAACCACGAACATGCAGTTCATTCAGCCTCTGTGGCCCGCGTTTCCCGAGCTTTTTCTACTGCTCGCAGTGTGCGTCGTGCTGATCGCGGATCTTTTCGTGAGCGATGAGAACCGGATCGTCACCTACGGGCTCACTCAGGCGTCGCTCATCGGCTGCGTGTTCCTCATCTTGGCCTGGTCGCGCCCCGAGCCGGTCTATACGTTCAGCGGCATGTTCGTAGGCGACCTCATGTCGGGCGTGCTGAAGCTCTTCATCTGCCTCACGATCATGCTGGTGCTCGCCTACGCGCGGCCCTATGCCGCGGCGCGCGGCCTATTCCGGGGCGAGTTCTTCGCGCTCGTGCTTTTCGCAACGCTCGGCATGATGGTCATGGTCTCGGCCAATCATCTGCTCGTCCTGTATCTCGGACTCGAGCTCATGATGCTTTCGACCTACGCTATGGTAGCGCTGCAGCGCGATTCGGCCGTTGCGACCGAGGCTGCAATGAAGTACTTCGTCCTCGGCGCCCTGGCGTCCGGCATGCTGCTTTACGGCATGTCGATGATTTACGGCGCCACAGGCACGCTCGAGATCACGGAGCTCGCGCAAATCATCGGCGAAGGCGCGGTCGGTCCACGCAATGCGGTGCTCATTTTTGGCCTCGTCTTCATCGTCGCGGGTATCGGCTTCGAGCTGGGTGTCGTGCCGTTTCACATGTGGGTCCCCGACGTCTACCATGGTGCGCCGAGCGCCGTCACGCTGTTCGTGAGCACCGCGCCCAAGCTCGCGGGGTTCGCGCTCCTGGTAAGGCTGCTCGCTCAGGCGCTGGGCGCGGATGTGCTCGTCATCGAGTGGCAGCAAATGCTGACCGTGATGGCCGTCCTGTCCCTCGTCATCGGCAACGTGACGGCGATCGTGCAGACCAATCTCAAACGCATGCTCGCCTATTCCACGATCTCGCACATGGGGTTCGTTCTTCTGGGCGCGCTCGCCGGCGACGCCAACGGCTTCAGCGCTGCGATGTTCTATATGGTGGTCTATGTCCTGACGAACCTCGGCGCGTTCGGCATGCTGCTCCTGCTCTCGCGCAGCGGCTTCGAGGCCGACAGGCTGGACGACTTCAAGGGCCTCAACCAGCGCAGTCCCTGGTACGCCTTCATCATGCTTCTCATCATGTTCTCGATGACCGGCATTCCACCTACCGTCGGGTTCTATGCGAAGCTCGCCGTCCTGCAGTCAGTGCTGAGCGTTGGTTTTATCGGCGTCGCCGTCGTTGCCGTGTTGTTCTCCGTGGTGGGGGCCTTCTACTACCTGCGCCTGGTCAAGCTCATGTACTTCGATGCGCCGCAGGATACGGCACCGATCACCCCAGACGGCGACGTCAAGGTGCTGATGAGTCTGAACGGGGCTGCGGTGCTCCTGTTCGGCATCGTGCCGCAGCCGCTGATGGCGCTCTGCCTGTACTCGATCCAGGCGTCACTGTGAAGAACCACGATGATAAGTCACCCCTTAAGCGGCTACCGCCGCTATATGCACATAAGAACCACGATGATAAGTCACCCTTAAACGGCTACCGCCGCTATAAGCACATTCAGTGAATCTCTTCGATCAGCTTAGAGTTTGTTCGGTGATGCCGACGAACGGAGTCCAGGCATGAGTAAATCGCAGCCGGAAGATTTCACCGAATCCACGGTCTCTTCGCGCGGTGTCTTCGACGGCAACCTGCTGCACGTGCGTGTCGATACGGTCCGCCTGCCCAACGGCCGCCTGGCGACGCGCGAGTACATAGAGCACCCCGGCGCTGTAACCGTGCTCGCCTTCGTGGACGAGCGCACTCTCCTCTTCGAGCGCCAGTTCCGTTATCCGCTGCGGCGCCATTTCATCGAGCTGCCTGCAGGCAAGATCGATCCGGGAGAAGAGCCGCTCCGCACGGCGCAGCGCGAGCTGAAGGAGGAGTGCGGCTACGAAGCCGGAGAGTGGCACCACCTCGGGACGCTTCATCCCTGCATCGGATTCGCGGACGAGCACATCGAGATTTACCTCGCGCGCAACCTCACGCACGTCGGGCACGCCCTGGACGACGATGAGTTCCTCGAAGTCTTCGAGCTTACGATCGATGAAGCGGTCGAGTGGGTGAGGCAGGGGCGAATCACCGAACCCAAGGCGATCACGGGCCTTTTCTGGGCCGAAAAAATCGTACGGGGGGAATGGACTGCGCCGTGAGCGCCTACGCTCGCATGCGACATCCGCGCCTGGAGGGGCGCGCGCCGGCGACCGACGATATCAGCCGATGCGAGCCTGCAATACGCGAGAAGCGGGAAGCACGAGCGTCTCTTCGATGGGCACGGGCTTGCGGAAGAGATAACCCTGGCCGAACTGCACGCCCATTTGCACGAGCAGCTTCAGCACCTCCGGCGATTCGATCCATTCCGCGACGACCTGCTTCGAAAGCCCCTGCGCCACGTCGTTCAACGCGCGCACGAATAGACGGCTTCCTTCGTCCGTCGCCAGGTCGCGGATGAAGCTCCCGTCGATCTTGAGGTAATCGACTTCGAAGCGCTTGAGATAGTAGAAGGAGCTGAAACCGGCGCCGAAATCGTCGAGAGCGAAACGGCAACCCATGTCCTTCAGCTTGTTGATGAACGTGAGCGTCACGTCGATTTCGGACATCGCCGCCGTTTCCGTGATCTCGAAAACGAGCTGGCTCGGATCGATGCTGCTCGTCTTCAGCAGCGACACGAAGCGCCTGATCCAGCGTTGGTCCGAAATCGAGACCCGCGACAGGTTCACGAAGTAACGCACCTTGCGGCCGATCTGATCGTGCTCGCGCATGAATGCGAGCAGCTTGTCGACCACCTGATAATCGATTTCCTGGATCAGTGAGAGCGACTCGGCCAGCTCGATGAAGGTCGACGGCATGATGAGGCCGCCCGCATCGTCACGCAGCCGCACGAGGACTTCGTGATGCACCGTTTTCTGATCGCTCAAGCGCACGACCGGCTGCGCAAAAAGCGTGATGCGGTCCTCGTCGAGCGCATCGCGCAGACGCTTGGCCCAATGGATGCGCTTATGCGTGCTGCGCAGGTTATCGGATGCCTGATCGAACAGCACGTAACGATTGCGGCCCAGCTCTTTCGCCTGATACATCGAAATGTCGACGTTGGAGAAAAGGCCCGGCACATCGCTGCCGTGGAACGGATAGAGCGCAATACCGGCGGAGACCGAGAGATTGGACACGATGCGCTGGTCGCTCGCGTGAAAACGGTAGTGCCGGACGGCGTCGAGCGCGCTTTCGGCAGTTTCCTTCGCGTGCTTGCGCAGGGCGTCCGGCAGATGGATTGCAAATTCATCCCCGCCCAGCCGGTAAAGCTCGCCGTGGCAGGGGCGGGTGATGTCGCGCAAGACGCTGCCAACGCCCACGATCAGCTGATCGCCGGAGCGATGACCAAAGTTGTCGTTGACGTACTTGAAGTGATCGATGTCGAAAAAGATGAGTGCGCCGACTGCGTCCTCACCGAGCGCCTGCTCGATGCGGATCTGCAGCGCGTGACGGTTGGGGAGGTCGGTGAGCGGGTCGTGAAGCGCGAGATGTTCGATGCGCTGCGTGGCGAGGTGCTGCTCGGTAATGTCGCGGGCCGTGCCGCGTATGCCGAGCACGTCGCCATTTTCGTCGTGCGTGAGACGGGCGTTGATGCCGATCCAGCGGTTTTCGCCGCCTGCGGTCAACACGTGCGTCACATAGTTCTTGACCTCTCCGCCCTTGCGCAGCGTTGCGAGAAAACGGCGGTTGGCGATGTGCGCCGCGCCGGCCTCGAAATTAAAGAAGCAGCGCCCTATGAGGTCTTTGGGCGCGAGCCCGAAAATGTCCTGCGCGGCGGTATTGAGGTACGTGAAACGGCCCTGCGAGTCGGTGGCCCAGATGAGATCGTGCGAGGTCTCGACCAGATCGCGGTAGCGGTTCTCGCTTTCGAGCAGCAGCTGAATGATGCGGCGTTTCTCGGCGAGAGCGCGCTTCACGGTCGCGAGCTCCTGCGATGTTTTTTCCGCGCTTGCGCTCAAACCCGATGCGGCGAGCCGGTCGATGAGCTCCTTCGAATAGCGGCGATGCCCGCCGGACGTCCGCAGAGCGACCAGGACGCCCTGTTCGTCCCAACGGCGCAGCTTCTGGATCGGTATACCCAGAAGACCGGACACGTCCTGTATGCTGTATTCCATATCTTGCGTAGATAAGCGGAGCCCTTACTGCAGCGTCAGCGGCCTCTCATAATATAGGGCCTGATTCGCGCGGGAGTGTATCAAAGCCTCGGCGCGCGGGCGACTGCGGATTTGGCGTCCGGACCGATCTCCTCTAATGCATCTGCTGCGGATCGTTCATGCCGTTCTGGCGCGACACCAGCCGCTGCATCAGCTTGAGATCCCTCAAGTTCACTCGCAGCGCCGCGTCGACCCAGATCTGGACCACGTCTAGCAATTCTTCGAATGTGATCGAATGCACGCGACGGCGGGTCGCGGCGAGCGCTGAAAGTCCATTGCGCATGCGTGCGCGCTTCTTGATGAGCGCCGCGACTTCCGCCTCACCCTGGCCGTCCTCGGCGACGACGTCGACGACACCCAGTGCGTGCATTTCCTCGGCGGTGTAGATCTTTCCGCTGGTGATGATCGCCTCCGCGGCCTTTTGTCCGACCTTGCGGTCGAGGAATGAATACGCGCCCATGCCGGGAAAAAGATTGAAGAGGATCTCGGGGAAGCCGAATCGCGAGCTTTTTTCCGCCACGATCACGTCCGACGAAAGCGCTGCCTCGAAGCCCCCTCCAAGGCATTCACCCTGAACGAGCGATATGGTGGTCACGCCGGGCAGCTCATGTGCGATGTAATTGCGAAACAGCACGTCGATGCAGGCGCGCCCGTAGCGCTGCAGCCCCGACCGGTCGTGCGCACCGATGAGTTGTTTGAAGAGGTCCAGATCGCCGCCGAGATTGAACACGCCCTGCATGCCCGAGGCCAGCACGACGTATTCGAGCGGATGCTCTTCTCCGTCGCACATGACGTGACCGTCCGTTTGCGAAAGAAATTCGTAGTACGAGCGGATGTCCGCCAACAGGCTCGGATTGAAACAAGGCCTCGGCTCGGCGCTCCAGTGAGACCACATCGCGCGCTGCTCTTTATCGAAGTGAGCCGTCAGCTGTGGAGATATCGAGAATTCGATACCGCGTGGAATGGGGGTGCTGGCGGGCTGCTGGCGCGGATCGAGCAGGGCGGCAGGGATGCGCATTTCCATGTGAGTAATCTCCGGGCTTTTATAGGAATAAGTTCACACTATTCGTTGAAGATTAAAGGACAGCACTGCTTAAAAAGCAAATCTAACAAATTGATAGATTTCTCTTTTCTTCTTGAGGAATAGCCTCTAACACTACCTATGGTGGTCCTTCGCGCTAAAGGACTTTGTATGCACAAACTGTGGGTGTGGCGGGTTACCAACACACTCTAGTACGCGGGTTTGACGGCAGAAACGAGACAAAGTAAAAGCTATCTGCACAAACTCAGATACTTAAAAGCGATTGTTAAAGTGATACGCACGCTTTTGCGCTCAAGCTTGCGCGCGCTGCTGCGGGTGCGGGTGGAGGGCGACCTCGGGGCCTTGGGTGCGGGTCGGACACTCGTGGTCGCGAATCACGACTCGCTATTCGACGGGGTGCTGCTCGGTTTGTTCCTCACGCGAGTGACTACCGTCGTGGTCACGCCGGAAGCGGTGCGAAACCCCCTCGTGCGACTGTTCGGGCGCACGCTGAATTTCGTAGTGCTCGATCCCTCGCGGCCACTCGCCCTCAAGCGTCTGGTTCGGCAAGTGCAGCGAGGCGAGACGGTGGCGATCTTTCCTCAGGGTCGCGTTTCGACTACCGGCACCGTGATGAAAATCTACGACTCAGCGGGGCTCATCGCGGCGCGCAGCGACGCGCGTATCGTCCCGGTGCACATCGGCGGAACGCTGTATTCGCATGGGTCCGCAGTCGGGGGCGCGGCACCGAAGCGGTGGTTCCCGCGCGTCACGCTGCACGTGCAGGCTCCGGTCGAAATAACCATGAAACCGGGTCTCAGCGGCCGCCAGCGGCGGCGCGCTCTTGCGGACGAAATGCTGTCCATCCTGCAGCGGATGATGGTCGACGCGAGACGCAAACAGACATTGTTCGAGGCCTTGCTGGACGCCGCAACCCTGCATGGCCGTTCGACGCCGATCATCGAAGACGCGCGGCAGCAGCCGGAGACGTACGGAACACTGCTGAAAACCGCGCTTGCGCTTGCGCGATTGACCTCGCGCGTGAGCGCAGAAGGCGAAATTGTCGGCGTCATGCTGCCGAATCTTTCGACCACCGTTGCGCTCGTTTTCGGGCTCACGGCGATGCGCCGCGTCGCTGCAATGCTCAACTATAGCGCCGGGCCTGAGGCAATGAGCGCTGCGTGCGTCGCCGCGGGCGTGCGAACAGTCATCACCTCGCGCCGTTTCGTGCAGGTCGCGCGCCTCGAGGCCAGCGTGCGGGCCCTGCAGTCCGTGAATCTCGTGTATCTCGAAGACTTGCGGATGAGCTTGCGCACGCGCGACAAGCTATGGATCCTGCGCGCAATGCTGCGTCCGCGCTCGTCTTTTCCGCAGCAGGATCCCGCTGCGGTCGCGGTCATACTGTTCACGTCCGGATCGGAGGCACGTTCCAAAGGAGTCGCGATTTCACACGATTCCATGCTTGCGAACATGGCGCAGATGCGCGCGGTGATCGACTTTGGCGCGAACGACAAGTACCTCAATGCGCTGCCGATGTATCACACCTACGGCCTCACGGCCTGCACCCTGATGCCGATACTCAGCGGCACGCGGCTTTTTTTGTACACGACGCCGCTCCACTATCGTCTCATACCCGAATTCGCGTACACCCGGGACTGCACGTATGTCTTCGGTACCAGCACTTTTCTCGGCCACTATGCGCGCCAGGCGCACGAGTACGATTTCTATCGCGTGCGGGTTGTCGTGTCCGGCGGAGAAAAGCTCAATCCGGAGGTCGAGAGGTTGTGGGCGACGAAGTTCGGGCTGCGCATCATGGAGGGATATGGCGCGACCGAGTGCGGACCCACGATCGCGCTGAACACGCCGCTCGCGTACCGTGAAGGCAGCGTTGGGCGGTTCCTCCCGCGCGTCGAGTGGCGGCTCGTCCCCGTGGCCGGCATCGCGCGCGGCGGCGCGCTTCACGTCCGCAGTCCCCATCTGATGACCGGGTACTATTTCTACGAGCAGCCGGGCGTGTTGCATCCGCCACGCTCCGAAGTGGGAACAGGCTGGTACAACACCGGCGACGTGGTCGAAGTGGACGAGGACGGTTACTTGACGATACTCGGACGGGTGAAGCGCTTCGCGAAAATAGCCGGTGAAATGGTATCGCTCGAGCTCGTAGAGCGCATTGCCTATGCGGCATCGTCCGAGCACAAGCACGCCGCCACCGTCGAGCAGATCAGCGGTAGGGGTGAAAGCACGGTTCTCTTTACGACCGATCCGCGTCTCGATCGACTGATGCTCGTGGAAGCTGCGCGCCAGATCGGCGCACAGGATCTGGCGGTCGCCCGGCGCATCGTGAAAGTAGCGTCGCTGCCCCTGCTCGGCAGCGGCAAAACCGATTATGTGACGTTGAACCGAATGACCATCCGGAGCGCTTGAGCGCTTCGCCTACGACCTCCAAGTTCTCATTTCTTCGACGCAGGCTTCTGCCCGAGCTGATATAGCCGGAACTTGACCTGCACTTCGTCGGCCACGACGCTCGTATCGCGCCACACGCCGTCGCCCACGCTGTACTGCAGGCGGCGTATTGCAAAAGCGCCTTCGAAAACACGGTCGGCGCCATTCGTCTTGAGTGTGAACGGTCCTGCGACTTCCTGTGTCTTGCCTTTGATCGTGAGCGGTCCGCGCACCTCAAAGCGGCCTCCTCCGAGAGAACGTATCGAAGAGGAAACAAAGCGTGCAATCGGGTGATTTTTCGTGTCGAACCAGTTGCGATCCCGGACGTTTTCGTTCACGTCGGCATCGCCGATATCGAAGCTCGCAAGATCGATATCCACGCGTGCCGAGGATGCTTCCAGCCGTAACGGGTCGAACACGATTTGTGCGTTGAATTTCGTGAACGGCGCTTCGACAGGAACATTCATCTGGCGCGACTGGACGGTGATCTGGCTGCGCGCGTAATCGATCGCCTGGGCCAGGACTGTTTGCGGATTGAAGCCAAACAAAACGATCAGGGCGAGTGAGCTGCATTTCATGACGGACTCTCTGATTTTCGGACCTTGAGTCGCGGGATCATGCGCACGAGCACGCCGTCTCGATCGACCAGGTGATGCTTCAGCGCAAACCCGGCATGTCCGCATACGAGCACCAGTAACGTCCAGTTCAGCGTCGCGTGTACCTGGTTGAGCGTTTGCGCGAGCGCCTTGTCTTTGTGCAGAAGATCGGGCAATTGAATCAAGCCGAGGTAGACGGTGGGCACACCCGCTGCCGAGCTGAAAAGCCAGCCGCTGATCGGGATCAGGATTATCAACGCGTACAGCAACGCATGTACGGCGCCTGCCGCGCGCCGCTGCAGATCGCTCAACGGGAGCGGTGGCGGCGGGCGATAAAGGCGCCACGCGAGCCGCAGGAGTGCCAGCATGAAAACGGTGACGCCTATCCATTTGTGCCATGCGATTAAGCGCAGCTTCTGCGGCGAAAACGGCAGGCCGGACACGAACTGACCGAGCGGCCACGCGCACGCAATCAGAAAAAAGATGATCCAGTGCAGGCCGATCGCGGTGGGGGTATAGGCGGGATGGGGCTGCTGCATCGATACGTCAATCACCGGCGTCGGATGGACGCGACCGATGTTATCAGGCGCGGTACGCACGAAAGCGTGAGAGCCACTGCCATGCAAGTTTTAATCGCTGAGCGTAGAGCGCCCGCGCCGCGCTTGCTTGAGACTGCCCCTACGTTTTTTTTCTTCGAGCCGGCGCTCGCGTGACGCGCGCGTGGGTGCCGTAGCGCGGCGCGGCTTGACTGGGCGCGCTGCTTTGCGCACGAGCTCGACCAGGCGTGCGAGCGCATCGGCACGATTGCGGCTCTGGGAGCGAAAGCGATCGGCGGTGATCACGATCTGACCGCTCGCCGTCGCACGCGTTCCGGCGAGACGCAATACGCGCGTGCGTATTCCAGCAGGCAGCGAGGTTGAATTAGCTGCGTCGAAGCGCAGCTGCACTGCGGTCGCGACCTTGTTGACATTCTGGCCGCCGGGCCCCGACGCGCGCACGAACCGCTCCTCGATCTCCGATTCGTCGATCGCGATCTGGTCGTTCACCTTTATCATCGATCACGCTTCGGTCACGTGCATACGGTACCGCGTCATGGAGCGCCCTGCTGTTTATCGCCCATCGGTTAGAATAAACGATGTTATCAGGACTACCCGCTCGCAATGTAGCGATGGACCGGTCTGCTATTCTGATCCCGCCGATGCGCTTGAGATTTTGCCCGTGACCCCGCGTGTGGCTTACGCGTTAGGATTTGTGACGTGTGCGGCGTTGCTCGCGTTTGCGCTCTATCTGCAGTATGTGGAGCATCAGGAGCCGTGTCCGCTGTGTATGCTTCAGCGCATTGCATTCATCGGCATCATGGTGGTGTTTCTGGCCGGCGCGCTGCACGGTCCTGCCCGTCGCGGCACTATCTTTTACAGTGCCGTTATCGTGGTCGTTGCCGGAATTGGCGCGGCAGTTGCCGGCCGTCAGGTATGGCTGCAGCACCTGCCGGCGCATAAGGTGCCTGCCTGCGGTCCGGGTCTGGAATATTTGCTGGAGCGCTTCCCGCTCGGTCAGGCGCTGCAGAAGGTCTTCGCAGGATCGGGCGAATGCGCCGAAGTCGGCTGGCGTTTCCTCGGCCTGAGTATCGCAGAATGGTCTTTGCTGTGGCTCATCGCGATCGCGCTCTTCGCGCTGGCCGTGGCATTGCGCGCGCGCAAGCCGGCAGCGCCTGAAGCGTTGCGCGAAGAGTCGTAGGATATGCAGCACGCCGCCCGCGTGGTACCTGCGGACTGACGTGCTGGTGAGCTACGCCGAAATATCCGGCGTCAACTGGCGTTCGAGGTGGGCGATCTGGTCTTTGAGGTAAAGCTTGCGTTTCTTGAGCCGTTGCAGCTGTATCTGATCTTGTACTGGGCTTTGCGAAAGGCGGGAAATGACGTCATCGAGGTCTCGGTGCTCCAGGTGCAGTTGATCGATCCGGCTGCGGAGCACTTCACCGTCGGTGGTATGTATCATGGGCGTGTTCCTCCATACCGACTTGACGCGTCCAGTATAGACCTAAAAAAAACAAAAAACGAGGCCGCGCGAAGGCCGCCGGCAGCGGTTGGGCGCTCTCGATTTAAGGCCCTGTTTTTTCGCGAATTCAATGCAGCCCGCCCGCGGCGGGAGTCATCCGGAGGTAAGGCATGTCGCTCGTAATCCATGTGAACGGGGCGGCCCATACGGTCGCGGCCGAACCGGAAACGCCGCTTCTCTATGTGCTGCGCAACGACCTCAGGCTGAAAGGCTCGCGCTTTGGCTGCGGACAGGGTTTGTGCGGCGCGTGCATGGTCATCGTCGATGGCAAAGCGGTGCAGTCATGCGATGTACCGGTGAGCGCCGTCGCGGGAAAGTCGATCACGACGATCGAAGGCATAGGAACGCCGGATCGGCCGCACCCGCTGCAGCGCGCGTTCATAGCCGAGCAGGCCGCGCAATGCGGCTATTGCGTAAGCGGCATCATCATGACGGCAAAAGCGTTGCTCGACGTAAACCCGCATCCGCGCGAGGACGAGATCCGCGCCGCGCTTGCGGGAAACCTCTGCCGGTGCGGCACGCATACGCGTATGTTGCGCGCGATCCGTTCTGCCGGTGAAGGAGCGCCGACATGAGCGTCGCTCCAGCCCCGCGCAAACTGCCCGGCAGCCTCGAGACGAATCCGGCGCTCGATCTGTGGCTCGCAATCAACGCCGATGGCACGGTCACGGTTCGGCCGGGCAAAGTCGAGATCGGACAAGGAATACTGACTGCGCTGGTGCAGATCGTGGCCGAAGAGCTCGATATCGGTCCCGAGCGTATCCGGCTCGTCGGCGCGGCGACTCCGTTGAGTCCCAACGAAGGTATCACCTCCGGCAGCCGCTCGATCCAGGAAAGCGGTATTGCGCTGCGTTTTGCGGCTGCTGAAGCGCGCGAGCTCCTGCTTGCGCGTGCAGCGGCAAAGCTCGACGTGTCGGTGGAGCAGCTCTCGGTCAAAGACGGCGTAATCACGGCGCGCGCCGGCGGAAGCGTCACCTACTGGGAGCTCGCCGACGAATCGCTGCTCAGGCGCGACGCAAGCACCGCCACTCAGCCGAAACCCGCTGAGGACTATTGGCTGGTTGGCCGGCGACTCGACCGCATCGATATTCCCGCCAAAGTGCGTGGAGATCCGGTGTATGTGCACGATCTCGATTTGCCGCGCATGGTGCACGCGCGCGTCGTGCGGCCGCCGGGCCCGGGTATGCAGCTCGACAGCGTCGAAGTGCACGAAGTCGAGACGATGCAGGGCGTGATCAAAATCGTGCGCGACGGCTCGTTCCTCGGCGTCATCGCCGAGCGCGAAGAGCAGGCGATCCGTGCGGCCCGCCGGCTCGAGCGCGTTGCGCGCTGGCACGGCGGCGGCGCGTTACCGGCGAGCGACCCGCGTTATTTGCTCGAGTGCGTAAGCGAAGAGGAAGTGGTGAGCGAAAAAGGCGCCGGCGGCGCAGCGCCGGATGCGCGCGTTTTCACCGCCGAGTTCACGCGTCCTCATATTGCTCATGCTTCGCTTGGCCCCTCGTGCGCGGTGGCGCAATTCAGTCAGGCTCGATATACGCTGTGGACCCACAGCCAGGGAATATTTCCGTTGCGGGCGGATCTTGCTTCAGCGCTCGGCATTTCAGAAAACGCATTTGATGTCGTGCATATGGAAGGCGCGGGATGCTATGGTCACAACGCCGCGGACGACGTGGCGTGCGACGCAGTGCTGTTCGCGCGTGCGTTGCCGGAGCGGCCCGTGCGCGTACAGTGGATGCGCGAAGACGAGTTCGCCTGGGAACCGTTCGGCTCGCCGATGGTGGTGCGCATGCAGGCCACACTCGGCGCCGACGGTGGCGTTGCGACATGGGCGCATGAATTGTGGAGCCACGCCCACAGCACGCGTCCGGGAGGCAAAGGCGGCGTGAATCTGCTCGCGGCTTGGCATCTTGCCAAGCCCGTCACCGCTGCGCGTCCAGCTAATCCGCCATTGCCGGCCGGCGGCAGCCATCGCAATGCCGCGCCGCTTTACGATTTTCCGCAGCAACGTGTGACCAACCATCTTGTACGCGCCGCGCCGCTTCGCACTTCGGCATTGCGATCGCTGGGCGGTCACGTGAACGTGTTCGCGATCGAGTCGTTCATGGATGAGCTCGCGCAGGCTGCGGACGCCGATCCCGTCGAATTCCGCCTGCGCCACCTCAAGGATGCCCGGGCGCGAGCAGTGATCGAGAAGGCGGCAGCAATGGCCGATTGGCGGCCGCGCGAGCACGGGGACGGCGAACACGGCCGCGGGATCGGCTTTGCGCGTTACAAGAATCTCGGCTGCTATGCCGCTGTGATCGTCGAAGTCGCCGTCGCGGAAATGGTACGAGTCACGCGCGCTTGGGCAGCGGTAGACGTGGGCCAGGTGATCAATTCAGACGGTGTGGTCAATCAGATCGAAGGCGGCATCGTGCAGACGATAAGCTGGACGCTGAAGGAGCGTATCGATTACGACCGACATTCCGTAACGACGCGCAATTGGGATACATATCCGATACTCACATTTCCGGAAGTGCCCAACATCGAGGTTGCATTCATCGATCGCCCGGAGCTTCCGCCGCTAGGCGCGGGAGAGGGCATGCAGGGACCCACGGCAGCAGCGATCGGCAACGCGTGTTACAACGCGCTGAAAGTGCGATTGCGGGATATGCCCTTCACGCGCGAGCGCCTCATCTCGGCGCTCGTGTGAAACGTTGGGTCGAATTTCGCGCCGGCTTTAGGCGCCGAGCAGATAGACGCGATGGAGGAAAGCAGCGGGATCTTCTTCGGCAGGACGCTGCACGCTCGATTGGCTCGCATTGTCTGCTGTTCTGGCGCCGGCCCATGCGAGCAACTCGAGTGCCGGATTCCAGTTGGCGCACAGCAGCGCGTCGTCGTAACGGCTGTCACGGCCGCTTCCAGGCTCGTTCTTGTCGTTACGCTTGGTCATCGTCCTTCCTCCCGGCACTGCTCGTCGAACGTGCGTTCGAGCGAGACGCAATGATTGTGATCCGCGCGGGGAGGGGGATTACAGGTCATTAGTCACGAAATCAGGGCGAATTGAGATGTACCGTGGGCGATTGATAGACCAAAGGCATATTCATGACGGCTCTTGAGAGCGCGAATAAAGGCACCTTCCCCGTTTACGCCGATGTCGAGGCAGCGGCGCGGGCACTCGACGGCGTAGCGCATCGCACCCCGGTGCTCACTTCTCGCACGGTCGATGCGCGCACAGGGGCTCGCGTTTTTTTCAAGTGCGAGAATTTGCAGCGAGGAGGCGCGTTCAAGTTTCGCGGCGCTTACCACGCGCTCGCGAGCTTGGGCGCCGAAGGTAAACTCGGCGGCGTGGTGGCCTACTCCTCGGGCAATCATGCGCAGGCGATTGCGCTCGCGGGAACGCTGTTGGGTATTCGCACGACGATCGTCATGCCGGCGGATGCGCCGCAGGTGAAAGTCGACGCAACGCGAGGTTACGGGGCAGAGGTGGTTCTGTACGAACGCGCCGTTGACGATCGCGAGGCCATCACGGCCCAACTCGTGCGCGAGCGAGGCCTCACGCCTATTCCGCCTTTCAACCATCCTCACATCATCGCCGGACAAGGCACGGCCGCAATGGAGCTTCTCGAAGAAACCGGTCCGCTTGACTTGCTCCTGGTGCCGTGTGGTGGCGGTGGTCTGCTCTCCGGCTGCGCGATTGCTGCGCACGCGCTTGCGCCTGAGATCCAGGTGATCGGCGTGGAGCCTGCGGCCGGCGACGACGTTACGCGCTCGTTCCGGTCGGGTGTGATTCAGAGCGTGCCCAACCCGGATACAATCGCCGACGGCGCGCGGACGTCGGCCCCCGGCGATATCACTTTTCCACTGATCATGCGCTATGTATCCGATATGCTCACCGTCGACGATGCGGAGCTTTTGCGAACGATGTGGTATCTCTGGGAGCGCCTGAAAATCATCGTGGAACCGACCGGCGCGCTGGGAGCGGCCGCGCTGCTCGAAGGCAAGCTCGAGAGGCGCGGCAAACGAATCGGCGTGATCCTCTCCGGCGGCAACGCCGACTTCAAGCACCTCGCGCAGCTGCTCTGACGATGCACTCGCAGCTGTGTCCGCAATCCCCGCTTCCCTCGTCTCACTGAACGCGAGATGCATCTGTACGCCGCGACGATATTCCTCAGCGCCTTCCTGCTCTTCCTGGTTCAACCGATCATCGCCAAGCAGATCCTTCCGTGGTTCGGCGGATCGGGGTCGGTGTGGGCGACATGTCTCGTTTTTTTTCAGACCATGCTCCTGTTCGGCTACGCTTACGCGGACTGGAGCACGCGCGCGCTAAAACCGCGCACCGCGGCCGCCCTGCACGTGACTCTACTCGCGGTGAGTCTCGCTCTATTGCCGATCATTCCGGAGCTGCGCTGGCGCCCGGGCGCGGACGCAGCGACCGGGCCCGCGTTATCGATCCTCGCGCTTCTGGGAGCAACCATAGGGCTTCAGTACTTTCTGCTCTCTGCGACGAGCCCGCTGGTGCAGGCGTGGTTCTGGCGCCGCTATCATCATGAAGTGCCGTATCGGCTTTTCGCGCTGTCCAACCTGGCGTCCCTGATCGCGCTGCTGTCGTATCCGGTTCTGATCGAGCCGGTCTTTACGCTGGTGCGCCAGTCGGTATGGTGGTCCGCTGCCTATGCGGCGTTTGCCTTACTGTGCGGTGCGACTGCGCTGGCGACCTTACGCCACTCGAGCAACGTAATAGAAAACGCTGAATCCGCCGCACCGCTTGCGGCGGAACCGACATTTCGGCAGCGCCTGCTTTGGGTAGCCCTCGCGGCCATGGGCTCGTGCCTACTGCTCGCGGTGACCAACCACCTTACGCAGAACGTACCGTCGATTCCGTTTCTCTGGATCGTGCCGCTCAGCCTCTATCTCATCAGTTTCATCTTTTGTTTCGATCACCCGCGCTGGTACGTGAGGCCGCTTTTTCTCGTGCTTGCGGCAGGGATGCTTCCTGCCATGGCGTGGTTCAGCGACTCTCTCAATCTGTGGGTCGCCGCGCCGCTTTATGCGGCGGGTCTATTCGTGTGTTGCATGGTGTGCCATGGCGAGCTTTACCGGCTGCGCCCGGGCCCGCGGCATCTAACCACCTTCTACCTGATGATCGCAGTCGGCGGCGCGTTGGGCGCCCTCGCAATCGGCATTGGTGCGCCGACTTTGTTGCGCGGCTATTACGAGCTCGCCATCACGCTCGTGCTGTGCGCGTGGCTTTTTGCGTGGCGTGCGCGCGGGGCGCGGTGGTGGGTGACTTCAAGCGCTGTCGCGGTGTGCGTCGCAACCTTCGCATGCGCTCTTTACAGCTTGCGGGATTACCGCACCGATATGCGCGTCATGGTGCGGAATTTCTACGGCGTGGTGCGCACGCGCGACTTTGCGCAACCCGTTGCCTTCAGGGCCATGTATCACGGCGCCATCAACCACGGCGGCCAGTTTCTCGACCCGGCATACCGGCGTCTGCCGACGACTTATTTCAGTCGCACGAGCGCCTATGGCCGCGTGTTCGAAAGCCTGCCGCAAACGCCGAGGAAAATCGGCATCCTCGGGCTCGGCGCGGGCGCGCTGGCGGCGTACGGCCGAAGCGGCGATTTTTTTCGGTTCTACGAAATCGATCCGCAGGTGGCGGCCGTGGCGGTGACGGAATTCAGCTATCTGCGCGACACGCCGGCGAAAGTCGATATCGTGCTGGGCGACGGCCGGCTGTCACTTGAGCGGGAAGTGCCGCAGAATTACGATCTGCTCGCGATCGACGCATTCTCGGGCGACTCGATACCGATGCACCTCATTACGCGGGAGGCGATGGCCGGGTACCTGCGCCACCTCAAGCCGGAAGGCGTCATCGTTTTTCAGGCGACCAATCGCTTCGTCGACATCGCTCCGGTCGTGGAGCGCCTCGCCGCGGAATTCGGTCTCCAAGCTGTGCTGATCTCTGATCCTCAGGACGCGGTGGGGGGTAACGGCCTCGAGTACTGGACGTCGCAAACCGACCAGATCATCGTCACGCGCAACGCCGCGCTGCTCGCGGCGAAGCCGGTGCGGGCAGCGGCCATCGCGCTCAAGCCGCGTCCGGATTTCCGCGTCTGGACGGATGATTTCTACAATCTGTTCCACGTCCTCAAGCGATAACTCACGGCGGCGCGCTGAAGCAGCCGGGCGCGCTTCTCGCGCGCGCAGCTCGACTCCGCGAAACCGTCGGAAGCTTTGCATGCATAAATCTTGTGCAGTCCGCCAACGCGCGGCGACAACGACGGAAAAGCTCCGCGGTGGGTGATTTACTCACAGCGTTATCCACAAAAATTGTGGATGAATGCGAAGCGCCGGGCAGTGGGAATAACTTAATTCAATCTTGTACTTGGAGTGGGTCTGCCCGGGCGAGTCCAGCGTGTCGCGAGCTAGTATTCGAAGAGATTGCGGCGGGCGTGCTGCAAGTGTGCAAGCAGGCGCTCCCGCGCGCGTTCGGCGTCACGTTCTTTGAGTGCCCGCACAATGGCGCGATGCTCCTCCTGATACTTGAGGCGCCGCTCGGGCGTGACGATGCGGTCCTTGAGCTTGCCCCACTCAGCCTGTTCGCGCACGGCGGCCACCATATCGAGGACCCGAATGACGAAGCGGTTGTGCGTCGCCGTTGCCAGCGCCTGATGGAGCGCCGCATCCCACATTTCGAACTCGTCCAGCGTCGTCGCACGCTCGGCTTTGTCGAGGCAGCTTTCCATGCGCTGAAAATCGGCAGCGGTCGCATTCGTCACGATGAGCTCGGCGAGCGCAGGCTCGATACGCAGCCGTGCTTCGATGAGCTCGGCCGGGCTCGCATCGGCGACGTCGGCAGCCGGTGCGCCCACCGCCATACGTCCGGCGAGAAAGGTACCTCGGCCCACGTGACGCGTAATGGAGCCTTCTGCTTCGAGCTGCGCAAGCGTCCTGCGCACGGCATTGCGCGGCATGCTGAAGCGCCGCGCAAGCTCGCGCTCGGTGGGAAGTTGCGAGCCCGGCGCGTGATGCTCCCGCGCCGCATTCAAAATGTAATCGCGTATGCGTCTCGCGCCGGCGAGCGATGCTTCACGATTCACGAGCCTCGACTCCTGTTTGAGAAGTATTGTGAGCGGGCGAACCAATTCGGTCAATTGGTTCAAATCGTTGACAATTGGTTCATGCGTCCCTAGCATCCTGCTCAAAACCGCGTCCGCATCCGCAATCCTTTCCGCAAAACTCCCGGAGGAGCATGTCACGCCTGGTCAAGCTCGGGCTCATTTCAGAGGGCACCAATACCTGGCCCCTGTATGTCGCCCAGGCGCTGAGGTTATTCGAGCGCGAGGGCACCGAAGTTGAGGTGACTCTCACAGGCTCCTCGGTCGAGCAGCAGGAAGAATTGATCCGCGGCGGTTTCGATATCGGCTTTCAGCAATCGGATCATGTCGTGCGCGCAGTCGAACGCGGCGCCGACCTTTTCGTCTTCATGCCTCACGGCCACGCGCCGGAACTGACGCTGGTCGCAGCCGCGCACATACGCGCGATCGGCGATCTACGCGGGCGCACTATAGCGGTGGACGGCGCACGCACGGGTTACGCGCTGCTTCTGCGGCGCTTGTTGCAGGAAAAACTCGCCGAAAGCGAAATCGTTTTCAAGGAGTTCGGCGGGTCCGTCGAGCGCTATGACGCGCTGAAAAGCGGCGCCGCGGTTGCCAGCCTGCTCAATGCACCTTTCGATGCGCAGCTTCTCGCCGACGGCTACACGATGCTCGCGCGCATGAGCGAGCGCTTTCCTACGTATCCCGGCCCCGTCATGGCTGCACGGCGCAGCTGGGCGCGCGATCACGAGCAGGATCTGCTCGCCTTCATACGCGCGTACGATAGCGCGTACGAATGGCTCTCGGATCCGGCGCACGCCGACGAGGCGCTACAGGCGCTGCCGGCCCGCCTCAAGCTCGCACCCACCGCCGCGCTTGCGGGTTTGAAAAGCTTTGCGCAACGTCGCCGTCCCGTGATCAGCGCAACGGGGCTGCGCGAAGTCATCGATACCGTGTGGCAAGCGGAAGGCTATACGCAGGCCAAAGGCGCACCCGAGAAGTACATGGACTTGAGCTACATGCAGCGAGCACTGCCCGCGCAGGCGGCTTGAAGGTACTCGAATGGAACCGGCGGCGAAAAACGTCGATGCGCGCGTCCACGCCGCGATTGCTCATTGGGCGCCGCGTTTTGTCGCGAACGGCGTACCCCTCACCGATTTTCAGGAAGTGACTGCTGCAATCGAGCGCTGGGACGACTGGTGTGCAGCGTGGTCGCGGCGCGCAGCCGTTCACGAAGCGCTCGGCGCCGACGCGCTCGCAGCAGGCAACGGGTTTTCGGGGGGCGAACACTACACGCGGGCAGCCGTGTGCTATCACTTTGCCAAGTTCGTATTTGTGCACGATTATGCGCAGATGCGCGGGGCGCACATGAAAGCAGTCGATTGCCGCCGCGCTGCTTTGCCCCATCTCGACCCGCCGGGCGAGCGGGTGGAAATACCGCACGCCGGCACGCGCCTCTACGGAATCCTGCGTAAGCCCCGCGGCGTGGAGCGTCCGCCAATCGTGGTGATGTGCATGGGGCTCGATTCGGCAAAAGAAGAGATGGATGCCTACGAATCGATTTTTCTTGCGCGCGGCATGGCCACTCTAGCCTTCGACGGTCCGGGCCAGGGCGAAGCCGAATACGAGCTTCCCCTTCGCGGTGACTACGAAGTGGCCGTGAAAAGCGTTCTCGACTGGGTGGACAGGCGCGCGGATCTCGACGCGTCACGCACCGGTCTGTGGGGCGTATCGCTGGGCGGCTATTACGCGCCGCGCGCCGCGGCTTTTGAAAAACGCGTTCGTGCGTGCATCGCGCTCTCGGGCCCTTACGACTGGGCCGAAATCTGGCCCGGGATGAACCCGCTCACGCAGGAAGCTTTTCGCGTGCGCTCGAAGTCCGCGACGCTGGAAGACGCGCGCGAATACGGCGCGAGCTTGACGCTGAAGGGCGTCGCCTCGAACATCACGTGCCCGCTCTACATCGTCGCGGGCAAGCTCGACCGGATCGTGCCGTGGCAGGACGCCGAAAAACTCGCACGCGAAGCGCGCGGCCCCGTCGAGCTGCTGGTGATCGAGGACGGCAACCACGTCGCGAACAACCGCGCCTACCGCTACCGCACGCAATCCGCCGACTGGATGGGGCGGTGTCTGGAATCTTGAGGAGGATCAAGCATGACTCGTCTCGCAATCCAACTTATGGCGCTCGCGCTCGTCATGGCCGGTGCGGTGCATGCGCAGGAATATCCGGTGAAGCCCATCCGCATCGTCGTGCCTTTCGGCGCGGGAAGCGCAACCGACGCGCTCGCACGCGTGATCGGCCCGAAGCTCACCGAAATGTGGGGGCAGCAGGTCCTCGTTGAAAATCGGCCGGGCGCCGGCAGTGTCGTCGGCACCTCGGTCGTAGCGAAAGCCCCGCCAGACGGATATACGCTGCTCGTCGTATCGGCCAGTCACGCGATCAACGCAACGCTGTACACCAAGCTGCCGTTCGATCCGGTGAGGATTTCGCGGGGATCACGCCGCTCGCGCTGATACCGAATATCCTGATCGTGCACCCGTCGCTGCCGGCAAAAAACGTGAAGGAGCTGGTGGCTCTGGCCAAATCCAAACCGGGGACATTCAACTATACGTCTGCGGGCATCGGCTCCAATTCACACATCAACGGTGAGATCTTCCGCAGCACTGCAGGAATCAGTATCGTGCACGTGCCGTTCAAGGGATTCGCCGAGGCGATCACGGAGATCGTCGCGGGCCGGCTCGAGATGACCTTCGCGCCGGCGATACTCGCGTCCTCTCACATTAAAGCCGGTAGAGTGCGTGCCCTGGCGGTGAGCAGCAGCAAACGCTCGTCGGCGTTTCCGCAACTGCCGACCATGGTCGAAGCGGGAGTGCGCGACTGCGTATTCGACGGCTGGTTCGGTCTGATCACGGTCGCCGGTACGCCCAAGCCGATCATCGACAAGCTGAATGGCGCGGTGGTCAAGATCCTGCGCCTGCCGGACGTCGCAGGGCAGCTCCAGAACCAGGGTGCGGATCCGATGCCGATGACGCCGGAGGAATACGACAGATACATACGGTCAGAAGTGGTCAAGCTCGGCAAGGTCGTGAAGGAGTCCGGCGCGAAAGCGGAGTGACGCAAGCGCGCCAGTCGAGCGCGCCCAAAGAGCTGACATAACGAGGAGGACAAATGATATTGAAAATCGCGGCCGTACTCGGAACCATGTTGGCCGCGGCAAGTGCCCTGGCAGCCGACGCCGACAAGTACCCAACCCGCCCCGTGCGCGTGATCACCGGGTCGGCAGGAAGCACATCCGACCAGATCGCCCGCTTCACCGCGCAAAAACTGACCGAGCGACTCGGGCAGCAGTTCATCGTCGATAACCGCGCCGGTGCGGGTGGCACGATCGGCACCGATATCGTCGCGAAATCGGTCCCCGATGGGTATACGCTGACGATCGCGCATGCGGGCACACACGTCTCGGCCGTGTCGCTCTTCAAGAACCTGCCTTACGACCCGGTACGGGATTTCGCGCCGATCTCGCTGCTCATGAAAGGGGTCACCGTGCTGGTGACGCATCCGTCGGTGCCCGTGAATTCCGTGCAGGAGCTGATCGCACTCGGCAAGGCCAAAGGCGGCAATGCGGTGCCGTGGGGTTCTGCGGGCGCCGGCACGATCAGCCATCTCGCCGGCGAGCTTTTCATGAACGTGAGCGGCGTCAAGTTTCTGCACGTGCCGTACAAGGGCGCCGGGCCGGCGCTGACGGGCCTGCTGAGTGGCGAAACGCAGTTCGCGTTCCTTTCTCCCGTGACGGCTCACGTGCAGCTTCAGGCGAAGAAGGTAAAAGCGCTCACAGTCACGAGCCTGCAACGCTTTCCAGGTACGCCCGATATTCCGAGCGCGACCGAAGCCGGCGTTCCCGGACTCGATGCGCTCCTCTGGTTTGGAATCATGGCGCCCGCGAAAACGCCGCAGATCATCATCACGAGGCTCAACAAGGAAATCAACGACAGCTTCAACCGGCCCGACGTGAAGGAGGCGCTACTCAAGCTCGGAGCGATCGCTGCGCCTACGACACCCGAAGAGATGCGCGCCTTCATCAAGGCCGAGCTGGCGAAGTGGACGCCAGTCATAAAGGCGGCGGGGATCACGGCGCAATGAGTCTCTCGATTCAGCATGGTGTTTGAGAAAGGTACACGAATGGATACGCCACAACGTAACAAAGACGAGCGCGTTCAGTCCGCGATTTCGCACTGGGCGCCGCGTTTCGTGGTGAACGGCGTGCCTCTGACTGATTTTCAGGAAGTGACCGGTGCCATCGAGCGTTGGGAAGACTGGTGCAGCGCGTGGAGCGCTCGTGCCGCCGTTCATGAAGAGCTCGGCAACAAAGCGCATGCTGAAGGATTCAAGCTTTCGGCCGGCGAGCACTGGACGCGCGCGGCGGTCTGCTATCACTTCGGCAAGTTTTTGTTCGTGAACGATATGGCGCAGCTCAAACAAGCGCACATGAATGCGGTCGAATGCCGCAACCGGGCATTGCCGCTCTTGCGTCCGCCAGGCGAGCGAGTGGCGATTCCGTACGAAGGCACGACGCTGTACGGCAATCTGCGCAAACCCGCGGGCAGCGACCGGCCTCCTGTCGTCGTCATGTGCATGGGCCTCGACTCGGCGAAAGAAGAGATGGAGGACTACGAAAGCCGCTTTCTCAAACGCGGAGTAGCCACATTGGCTTTCGACGGACCGGGTCAGGGGGAGGCCGAATACGACTTGCCCATCTGCCCCGAGTACGAGAAACCGGTAGGTGCCGTGATCGATTTTCTCGAAAAGCGCACGGACGTCGACGTCTCGCGGGTCGGCGTGTGGGGTGTTTCCCTCGGCGGCTACTACGCGCCGCGCGCTGCGGCTTTCGACAAGCGCATCAAAGCGTGCGTCGCGCTTTCCGGCGCATACGAGCGCAAGCCGACTTTCGAAGGCCGCCCCATACTCAACGTCGAAGCATTCCGCGTGCGCTCGCACAGCGCGAATCTCGAGGAAGCGAGCCGCACGGCAGCGCGCATGACGCTGCGCGGCCACGCGAAGAACATCACGTGTCCGATCTACATCGTGGCCGGCACGAAGGATCGCCTGACTTCGCCCGACGAAGCGCGCAAGCTCGCTGCCGAAGTGTCCGGCCCCTGCGTGCTCTCGGTCATCGAAGGCGGTAACCACGTCGTCAACAACCTCTGGTACCGCTATCGCGATCAGACCGCTGACTGGATGGCGACACAGCTCGCCGCTTCACGCACCTAGAGAGATTCGCCATGGCGACGAAGAGTAGAAAAAGCGAGCCGAAGCGGATTGCGGCCACCGATGTCGATCGCAAGCGCCGCGTTCCCGAAGCGCCCGACGTGCTGTTCGATCCGGCCGATCCCGGCCACCGCTGGGAGCGGCCGCTGCAGGCGCCCGGCCGCATGCAGGTCGCTTTCGAAGAGCGCGTCGATTTCCGGCGGCTGCACGAATACCGGCTCGCACGCACGCGCAATGCGCTGGCGAATTCGGAGCTCGGGGCGCTCCTCACGTTCGATCAGTACAACATCCGCTACATCTCTAGCACGGTCATAGGCGAATGGGCGCGTGACAAGTTGACGCGCTGGTGTCTGCTGACCGGCAACGGCGAGCCGTGGGTGTGGGATTTCGGTTCGGCCGCGCGGCACCACAAGATCTATGCGCCCTGGCTTCCGAAGAACCATTGCCTTGCCGGACTCACCGGATTGCGCGGCGCCGTGTCGCCGCGCGTGGGGCTCTTCGAGCAGATGGCGCAGGAAGTCAAAGACGTGCTTCAGCAGGAAGGCGTGGCCGACATGCCGCTCGGTATCGACGTCGTCGAGCCGCCTTTTCTATTCGCGCTGCAGAAGCTCGGGATCGAAGTGCGGGACGGCCAGCAGGTGATGCTCGACGCGCGCGAGATCAAAAGCCACGACGAGATCACGCTGCTCAATATGGCGGCAGCGATGGGCGACGGCGTCTACCAGGACATATTCGAAGCGCTCAAGCCGGGCGTGCGCGAAAACGAGATCGTCGCAATGGCGACCAAGCGTCTCTACGAGATGGGCTCGGACTGCGTGGAAGCGATCAATGCGATCGCCGGTGAGCGCTGCAGCCCGCACCCGCATAACTTCACCGACCGCATGATCCGTCCGGGAGACCAGGCGTATTTCGACATCATCCAGTCGTATATGGGCTATCGCACGTGCTATTACCGCACGTTCACCGTGGGCTCCGCTACGAAGGCCCAGCACGATGCGTACAAGAAAGCGCGGGGATGGATGGACGGGGCGATCGCGATGCTGAAGCCCGGCGTTTCTACGGACAAGGTGGCGAAGGCGTTCCCGAAGAGCACGGAGATCGGTTTCGAAACGGAGATGTCCGCTTTCGGCCTCAACTTCTGTCACGGCCTCGGGCTCGGCCTGCACGAGCGGCCGCTCATCTCGCGCCTGAATTCGCTCAAGGACCCGTACGAGCTCAAAGCGGGGATGGTCTTCGCGGTCGAGACATTCTGTCCTGCGACCGACGGTGTATCCGCAGCGCGCATCGAGGAAGAAGTGGTCCTGACGCCCGACGGCGCTAAGGTGATTACGCTTTTCCCGGCGCAGCAGCTGCCCATCGCTAATAAGTATTAACTGCCACAGCTTTCAACACGAAGGACACGGAGGACACGGAGAAAGTCAAAGGGCATTTTCGACAAAGAGCATGACATGCTTTATTTGTTCAATGCTTTTCCTCCGTGACCTTTGTGTCCTCCGTGTTAAATGCTTTGCTTTTAGAGGTCACCAGTGGACACATCGGTAAAACGTAAGAAATCCGCTACACCGGCAGAGATCGACATCGGACGCGAAACGCGCATGGAGCTCTACCGGCTGCAGCTCGAGCTGCGCTACTGCGAGAAGCGCGCCTACGACTTGTTCCTTCAGAACCTCGTCAAGGGCACGAGCCATCTCTCGCTCGGGCAGGAGGCGATCGCGGCCGCGTTCGGCGTCGCGATGCGGCCCGACGACTGGACGTTCTGCACCTACCGTGGTCACGCCCACACGCTCGCACGCGGCGCTTCGATGGCGGGTGTGCTCGGCGAGCTCATGGGGCGCGAGTGCGGACTGCTCGGCGGTAAAGGCGGGTCGATGCACCTGACCGACGTCTCCAAAGGCGCGATGGGTTCGTACGCGATCATCGGTGCGCATCTGCCGGTCGCGGCAGGGGCTGCTTGGAGTGCGCAATACCGCGGCACCGAGCAGGTCGCGGTGTGCTTCTTCGGCGATGGCACGACCAACATCGGCGCTTTCCACGAAGCGCTGAACATGTCAGCGGTCTGGAAGCTGCCGGTCATCTTCGTGTGCGAGAACAACCTGTACATGGAATACACGCCGATCAGCCACGTGACGGCGGTCGAGCATCCCGCAGCCGATCGTGCTTCGGCTTACGGGCTCGAAAAAATCGTGATCGACGGCAACGACGCCGACGAAGTCTACAAAACCGCGGTGAAGTACATGGACCGCGCACGCAAAGGCGGTGGACCGGCGTTGATCGAAGCGATGACGTATCGCCACAGCGGCCACTCGCGTGCCGATCCGGGCCAATACCGTCCGGAAGGCGAGCTCGACAAGTGGCTCCAGCGCGATCCTATAGACCGGTACCGCAACCGGCTGCTCGAGCTCGGCTTTGCGGACGCCACGCTGAAAGACATGGAAGCCGAGGCCATGAAGCGGGTCGAGGAGGCCACCGCGACCGCAAAAGCGTCGCCACTGCCTTCGCTCGATGTCATCGAAAAGGATGTCTGGGCCGATGGAGGTGCCGCATGGCGGAACTGACCTATCGCGACGCCGTCGCGGCCGGCATTGCGCAGGAAATGGCGCGTGACGAGAGCGTTGTTTTCCTCGGCGAAGACGTCGCAGCCGCGGGCGGCGTGTTCAAAGCCACGGTGGGCCTGCTCGAAAAATTCGGGCCGAAACGCGTGCGAGATTGCCCGATTTCGGAGCAGGCGATACTCGGCGCCGCCATGGGCGCGGCGATGACCGGCTTGCGGCCGATCGCCGAAATCATGTTCTCGGACTTTCTCGCGGTGTGCTGGGACATCGTCGCCAACGAAATCGCGAAGACACGTTACATGACGAACGGCCAGATCGCGCTGCCTCTGGTCATACGCACTGCAAACGGCGCAGGTTCGCGCTTCGGCGCGCAACATTCGCAGGCCGTGGAAAACTGGGCGATGGCGGTGCCGGGGCTCAAAGTCGTCGCGCCTGCCTTTCCCGCCGACGTGAAAGGCCTGCTCGCCGCCGCGGTGCGCGATCCCGATCCAGTGCTGTTTTTCGAGCAGAAGTCGCTGTATGCGATGAAAGGCGAAGTGCCCGACGGCGAGCACGTCGACGAGCTCGGTAAGGCCCGCGTGCTGCGCGAAGGCAAAGATTGCACGATCGTGGCGCTTGCTCTGATGGTGCACAAGTCGCTCGAGGCTGCAGCGATCCTAGAGAAGGAGCACGGCATCTCATGCGCCGTCGTCGATCTGCGCTCGCTCGTGCCGCTCGATACTCAGACCATCCTCGCCGAAGTGGCGAAGACGGGGCGGCTCGTCACGGTGGAAGAAAACCCACGGCTCTGCGGGTGGGGTGCCGAAATCGCGTCGATCGTCGCCGACGAATGTTTCTGGAGTCTCGACGGGCCGATCGTGCGCATCACGACTCCGCATATTCCGCTGCCCTCCGCGGACCGGCTCGAGGACGCGACCATACCCTCGGTCGAGCGCATCGTGCGGGAGATTCGGGAGAGAATCGATTGAGTGCGAACAAACGAGGCGTCGAGATCATGTTGCATAGCTTCCATCGGCTGGCGCTGATCCTGTTTTTCGCCGTACTGGCGGCGCCCACTGTTGCAGCCGACACCGCAGACCTCGTGCTCGTCAACGGCAAGATCGTCACGGTCGACGACCGATTCACGATTGCTCAGGCGGTCGCGATCAAAGGCGCGCGGATCGTGGCGGTCGGCAACAGCGCTGACATTCGCAAGAGTGCAGGGCCGGGCACCAAGGTCATCGACCTTCGCGGCCGTACTGTCATTCCGGGCCTCATCGACAATCATGCCCATTTCGTGCGCGTCGCGGAGAAATGGCACTCGGAGATGCGTCTCGACGGCGTCACTTCGCGCGCTCAGTCCATCCGCATGCTGCAGGAGCGCGTGCGGGCGGCGCGTCCGGGAGAGTGGGTCGTGGCGCTCGGCGGCTGGTCAGAAGAGCAATTCACCGACGATCCGCGCGGCTTTCCACTTGCCGAGCTCGATCAGCTCGCGCCGGCGAATCCTGTCGCGCTGCAGGCTATCTATCGCCAGACGTATCTCAACACGGCTGCGCTGAAGGCAATCGGAATCGACGACAAATCTCAGAACCCGCCCGGCGGGCAGATCGAAAAGGATGCGGCCGGTAAACCCACGGGTCTTATTACAGGCGCGGGCGGCGTCGCTTTCGTCGCGGCGACAGTCCCGCTCGCCGAAAATCCCCAGTGGCTGCAGAACGCACGCAACGTCGTCGCATTTCTCAACTCGGTCGGCATGACGACGTGGATGGACGCGGGCGGCCGCGGCATGAGCGAAGCGCATTACGAACCGTATCGCGAGCTTGCCTCGCGAGGCGAGCTGAACGCGCGCGTCTTCTGGCAGATCGTGCGCCAGCCGGGAACGCCGCAGGACGTCGACAAAGTGCTCGCTGAAATACCCGCAATGAAACCGTTTCAGGGCACCGATTACTTCGACAACGTCGGCTATGGCGAATCGGTCTACAACCCGCTCAACACTCAGCTGCTCAGCCCCAAAACCAATACGCGCGCCGAGGACATGGCGCAGTGGGGGCGCATCACGCGCGCGCTCGCGCAACAGGGCATTTACGTCAATTCCCACGTCGAGATGGAGAGCTCGATCGATGCGTTCCTGACGCTATACGAGGCCATCAACAAGGAAAAACCCATCAAAGGACTGCGCTGGGCGTTCTCCCATATCGACCAGGTCAATCCTTCGCAGATCGAGCGCATGAAGCGTCTGGGCATGAGCGCGCAGATCCACACGCGTCCGCTCATCCAGGGTGCGCTCATGCACAGGTTCCACGGCGAAAAAGCGTGGAGCATGCCGCCGATCCGTCTGGTGCAGGAGAGTGGCATCGTGTGGGGACTGGGTTCGGACGCGACCGCCGTTACGACCTCCAATCCTTTTTATAACCTCTGGTTCGCTGTCACCGGCAAGATGGTGGGCGGGCGCGAGGTCAACCGGCAAACAATTACGCGCGAGCAGGCGCTGATCGCGCACACGCGCAGCAACGCCTACATCGTGTTCCAGGAATCGAATCTGGGCTCGCTGCAGCCCGGCAAGTACGCCGACCTGCTCGTGCTCGACCGCGACTACCTCACCGTGCCCGCGGATCAGATCAAGGATATCCGGCCGCTGATGACGATGGTCGGCGGGAAAGTCGTTTACGAGAGCGGGAAGTGAGTCACCGATGGATGTAATCATGCCGCAGCTCGGCGAAACGGTCGCCGAGGGTGTCGTCACCAAGTGGTACAAGAAAGTCGGCGATAGCGTGAAAGCCGACGAAGTCCTGTTCGACGTCGAAACCGACAAAGTCAGCACCGAGATACCCGCGCAGGCGAATGGCATCGTCGCTGAGATCCTGGTTCAGGAAGGCGTCACCGCCAAGGTCGGCGCGAAGCTTGCCGTCATACGCGAAAGCGGGAGCGCCGCGGCGGTGCCCGGGAGTGGACCGCTCTCATCCTCAGTGACGATCGATGGCACTGGCGCGCAGCGCATCAGTCCGACTGCGGAGCACGCTGCCGAAATCGCCAAACCGCCCAGTGTGCCGAAGGCGGGCGGGCAGGCGCAGCTCTCGCCCGTCGTGCGCAAGCTCATCGCGGAACACGGGCTCGAGCCGGAGCGCATACGTGGCACGGGTCGCGACGGCCGGATCACGCGCGAAGACGTGACCGCGCACATTTCGAGCTCGGAGACGAAGCGCCCTGGCACAGCGCCATCGACATCCCGCGCACCCGATACGTCTGTCGAACGCATCGAGCCGACCGCGCCTGCGACCGCCCGGCCAGCCGCGTCCGCGCCTTTGGGGCAGGCGCTCCCGCTCAGCGCAGTTCGCAAGCGCGTTGCGGAAAACATGCCGAAATCGTGGACCAGCGTGCCGCACGTGCTGCAGGTGGTCGAAGCCGATTTCCATCGCGTCGAGCACGCGCGCGGAGAAGTCGCGGTTCAATGGAAAGAGCGCGAAGGGCACAGCCTCACCTATCTGCCATTCGTCATGCGCGCTGTTTCCATCGCCCTGGGGCGGTATCCGAGGCTCAACGCGCTTTTCAGCGGCGAGGTGGTCACACTGCAGCGCCGCGTCAATATCGGCATCGCCGTCGATCTGAACTTCGAGGGTCTGATGGTGCCGGTCGTGAAGGACGTGCCGAATAAATCGCTGCCGCAGATCGCGCGCGAGATCGCCGATCTTGCCGCACGCGCCCGAGCGGGTAAGTTGAAACCCGACGAGCTCACCGAAGGCAGTTATACGATCACCAACAACGGTGCGTACGGGACCGTGATCACCGCGCCGATCATCAATCAGCCGCAGGTCGCGATCCTGTCGACCGACGCCGTGCGCAAGAAACCCATTGTGATCGAAACGCCCGACGGCGACAGCATCGCGATACGGCCCGTCGGAGTGCTCGCGCAGAGCTTCGACCACCGCGCCGTCGACGGCGCGTACGCGGCGGCATTTCTGCGCGAGCTGAAGCTCATCATCGAGACGCGGCATTGGGCGCAGGACTTATCGGCGTGAGCCCAAGTGCAGAGGGGCCTAGGTACTTTAGCGATACGTTGACCATATCGATCGGTTACTCCCCTCCCCGGCGTTGGGGAGGGGTAGGGGGAGGGGCTATCTTGTCCCCCCTTTTTTCCTGAAAGGAAAACAATGGCGAACATGAAGCAGCACAAGCTCGGCTGGATCGGCATCGGCCGCATGGGTTACGCGATGGCCGAGCGTCTCGCCAAATCGGGCTGCGACATCTCGGTCTGGAACCGCACGCGCTCCAAAGCCGAGCCGCTCGCGAAATCCGGCGCGAAAGTCGTGAACGCGCTGACCGATCTCGCCGACTGCGACATCGTCTTCACAATGGTTTCAACTGGCAAAGACGTGAAGGAAGTTCTGTTCGGACCGAATGGCGTCACGTCCAAAGGCAGAGCGCCGCGGATCGTCGTCGACAGCACGTCGATCTCGCTCGAGGAATCGGCGGAGATCCGCGACAAGCTCGCGAAACAGAACGTGAAGCTCCTCGCGGCACCCGTTTCGGGGAACGCCAAAGTGATCAAGGCGGGCAAGCTGACGGTCGTCGCTTCGGGGCCGCAGGACGCGTTCGATGCGGTTGCCCCTTATCTGTCCGCGATTGGCCAGGGGGTTTCGTACGTCGGCGACGGCGAGCTCTCGCGCATCGCAAAAATCTGTCACAACGTCATGCTGGGCGTGGTCATCCAGAACCTCTGCGAAATCACGCTGCTTGCGGAAAAGGCGGGCATGAAGCGCCATGCATTTCTCGATTTTCTGAACAAGAGCGTGATGGGTTCGACGTTCACGCGCTACAAGGCGCCCGCGCTGACGAACCTCGACTTTCACGTGACTTTCACGCCTGAGCTTCTGCGCAAGGACATCGATCTCGGCTTGAGCGCAGGCAGAACGTACGGTGTGCCGATGCCCCTCACCTCGCTCACACGAGACATCGTGCAGACGCTGATCGGTCACGGTTACACCGAGGAAGACTTTTCGACGCTGCTCCTGTTGCAGGCCAAGGCATCCGGAATCGAGCTCAAGCCCGAGAACGTCGAAGTCGGCGACGGTTTGAGCTCGTAAGTGCGCGGCGCGACTCAGGCATGAGTACATATAGCGGCGCGAGCCGCCTAAGCACCGTTCTGAATGCCCTGCGAAGCAGGAAGCAACGTGGACCTTTATGGCGTTAATCCTGGGGGCCGAAGCGCTCGAGAGCGTGCTCGACATGCGCGAGGCCGTCGATCTGCTGGAACAAACGTCTCAGCACGAAGCCGCCGGCAAGACCTTCATTTCCCCGCGCTTGAACTCCATGTTCGAAGGCGGCTGGATGCGGATGATGTTCGCCGCCGACTATGCGAACGGCTATGCCGCGACCAAAGCGTTTCACATGATTCGGGGTGAGGGCGTGCGCTATGTGGTGTCGCTCTATCGGCTCGCCGACGGAGAGCTCCTGGCAGTGCTGGACGGGCGGCTCATTACCGATTTACGTACGGGTGCGGCGAGCGGCGTCGTTGCGCGCAAGCTCCGCGTCGAGGGCCCGGTCACCGTTGGCTTGATCGGGGCGGGGCACCAGTCGCGCATGCAGCTCGAAGCGCTGGCGAGCGTGTATACGGTAGCATCCGCTCGCGTATATAGCCCGACGCTCGCCAATCGCGAGCTGTTCGCGCGCCAGATGGGCTCGAAGCTCGGCCTGCCGGTGCGGGCCGAGCCCAGTGCGCAGGCGGCCACGCGCGGCCAGACGATCGTCGTGGCGGCGACCAGCTCGCGCAGTAGCGAACCGGTACTGAGCGCAGACTGGCTCGAATCCTGTCGTCTGCTTTGCGCCGTCGGCAGCACGCGTCCGGAATCGATCGAAGTGGATACTCGCGCATTCGCCAATGCGAGCGTTGTCGTCGTCGATACGCTGCGTGCCGCCGAAGAAGCAGGTGATCTGCAGCTGGCAGTGAAGGAAGGCGCATTGACGCCGGATCGCCAGGTGACACTTGCGGACGTCGCCGCGGGCACGGCACATTTGCCCGATACGGGGCTCGTCGTGTTCAAATCAGTCGGCACCGCGCTGCAGGATCTCGCGCTTGCCTCGCGATTTTACGAGCTCGCGCGCGGGCGTAAGGATTTGCCGGCCGCGCCCGACCTCGCGAGCTTGAAAAAGCCGATGAGCGGCAGAACGACTTCCCGAAAGTGAGCTCGTGAAAGTGATGCCGCAATCGCCGAAAAGCGCAGCAGTACCGGGTGAGCAGCGCGAAGAGTTCGTGTCGCTGCAGGAGATCGTACACACGGCGCGTCAGAAATTGCCGCAGGCCCTATGGGACCATCTTTCCGGTGGTGCGGATTCCGAGACGACTTTGCGGCGCAATCGCCTCGCGCTCGATTCACTCGCATTGCGCCAGCGCGTGCTTGTGAACGTCGCCGACATCGATATCACGACGACACTGCTCGGTCAGACACTTGCAAGTCCGGTATTTCTCGCGCCGGTCGGCGGCTTTCTCGGCATGGCGCATCCTGAAGGCGCGATACCCGTCGCACGAGCGGCTCTCGCGCGAGGCACGACCGCATTCATCAGTACCGCCGCCAAACCGAGCATAGAGGCCGCGCAGGCGGCTGTGAGCGAGCCGCTCATATTCCAGCTGTACGTGCGCTCCGGCCGGGAGTGGATCGAAGAGATCCTCGATCGCGCGCGCGCCGCGGGTTATCGCGCGCTGTGCGTCACCGCCGATCGTGCGTGGTATGGGCGGCGCGAGCGCGATCTTATCGGCCGCGCCAATGTGCGAGAAGGCTTCGGCGATCCGCGTTACCAGGCGAGCATCGTCTGGAGCGATCTCGTCTGGATGAAAGAGCGCATGCAGCGCCCGCTCATCGTCAAAGGAATCGCCACAGCCGAAGACGCGTCTCTCGCAGTCGAGCACGGCGCGGACGCGGTCTACGTGTCCAACCACGGCGGCCGTCAGCTCGATCACGCAGAAGGCAGTATCGAAGTGTTGCCTGCAGTGGTCGATGCCGTGGCCGGGCGCGCCGAAATCCTTTTCGACGGCGGCGTGTTGCGGGGAACCGACGTCATCAAAGCGCTCGCGCTCGGTGCGCGCGCAGTCGGCGTCGGCAAGCTGCTCGGTTGGTCGCTCGCGGCCGGCGGGCAGGCCGGCATCGAGCGCATGCTCGAGCTCCTCGAGATCGAAATCCGCACCGCGCTCGGGTTGATGGGCGTCGCGTCGATCGCGCAGCTGAATCCGTCCTGGGTGCGGCCTGCGCGCGTTGCGGGGCCGGTCAGCGCGACCAGCGCGTACCCATGGTACGAGGCACAAGGATAGGAGCCGCTGCGGCGTTTGCCGGCCTCTCACGTCGCTGCCCGTCAGGAAAGGATCACATGCCTTTGCACCTCGAGCCGCGCCTCGCGGCGATCGTCGGGCAACAACCCTACCCGCGTTTTTCCGAGGGCGAGATCGATCGCCGGCGCGGTGCGCTGCTCGAGGCAATGCAAAAGAATCAGGTCGATCATCTGGTGGTATGCGGCGAGCAGCGCGCAGGCTCCGGCGTGGTATGGCTCACCGGCTGGCCGGCGACGATCGAAGCGTACGTGATCGTTTCGCCGAGCGAGCACAACCTCATGTACATGGAGTGGTTCAACCACGTTCCTCTCGCCCGCCGCATTGCGCGCAATACCGAGGTGAAGTGGGGCGAGCATGGGGGCATCGACAAGGTGATCGCGGAGTTGAAGCGCCGCGGCGCACAGCGTGTGGGTTTCCTCGGGCCGCTCGCGTATCGAAAATGCAAAATGCTCGAAAGCGCTTTCGCGACGTTCGTCGACATGAATCGCGAGTACGTCGAGCTGCGGCTCATCAAGTCGGACGAAGAGATCGACTGGCTGCGCATCGGCGCCGCATTCAGCGACGCCGCTATCGAGGCGTTGCGCGAAGAGTTGCGCCCCGGCGCGACGGAGCGCGAGCTGTGGGACATCACCGAGCGTGCGTACACGCGGCACGGCGGCTCCACCTACATTCATTACTTCGGCGTCACGGCGATGAACGATCCGGATTGCCGCGTGCCGCGGCAGTTTCCGGAGAATCGCACGGTCGCGGCCGGCGACGTTGTGTTCGCCGAGATCAGCGGCAGCTTCTGGGACTATCCCGGCCAGATATTGCGTACGTTCACGGTGGCAGCGGATCCGACGCCGCTTTATCGGGAGTTGTACGCGACGGCCGAAGCAGCTTTCGACGCGATTGCCGCAGTGCTGAGACCCGGCACTACGATGGAGCAGATCGTGGACGTATCAGGTGTGATCGAGAAAGCCGGTTTTACGACGTGCGACGATCTCGTGCACGGTTTTGGCGGCGGTTATTTTCCGCCGGTGCTGGGGAGTAAGAGCAGGCCGGCGGGTCCACTGCCCGCGATGACGTTACGCGCGGGCATGACGATCGTGGTGCAGCCCAATGTCATTACGACCGATCAGCTCGCGGGTGTGCAGGTTGGCGAACTGGTACATATCACCGCGCACGGCTTCGAGCGGCTGCATAAAGCACCGCGCGCGCTTTTTCGCGTCGCGTAAGAACGACTGAAGCGGCGACAGGAGCATAACTTGCATCCACAGGAACCACTCCTGTGGCGCAGCACGTGACAAAAGCCGCAAGAGGCCCGACGCTAGCCAGGAGCCTGCTTATGTCGACCAGTCCCATCGAACCTGAAATGAATCCGGCTGCCGAAACGCCGCCCGGCATGGCTGGAACCGCGGATACCGCGTGTCCGAAATGCAGCGGCAGCGGCATGCTGGATGACGGCAAGCCGTGTCAGCACTGCGACGGCGCGGGCAAAGTGATTTCGGGCGTCGCTCCGGCGTAAGGGGCGGCGCTCGCCTGAAGGCTCGGGCTGCCATTCGGCAGCCCTCAGGCCGGTGAACGATTCAGAGGAAACCGGGGTTTCCCTCCGTAACCTTCCATCCTTCGGGCGCTCGTGGCGAGCGCTTCGTCGCTCTTAAACCGTAGGAAGTGGGTTACGGGAGGAACCTCCGGTTCCTCCTGTTCATTCACCGCCTCCGTGAGGGCGCCGAAGGCCGCCCTCCGTAACCTCCCTTTCGCCATTGACGCTGCCAGCGCGATCGGACAAGTCCGACAGCCTGCTAGGCCGCAATCGGTTCCAGCGCCTTGCGCACGAACTGCTCGTCGAATATCCGATCCGCCATCACCTGGCAGCGCATCATCAGGCGCAGCTCGTCGGGCCGATAATCCGGCACCGCGTTGTGCAGCGTGCCGATATGGTCCCACATCAGCACGTCGCCTTCGGTCCACCGATGCTCGTAGATGTATTGGAGCTGGAGCTGATGCTCGAATAGCATTTTGAGCACACGTGCGCTTTCGGCTTCGTCGAGCTCATTGATGCGGATCGCATAACCGGGGTTGCAATAGAGCACCTGGCGGCCCGTGATCGGGTGTGTCAGAAAGACCGGGTGCACCGACGGCGGGCGTTTGGCGCGCTGCTCGGGCGTCAGTGCAGGCCGTATGCTGCCGGGCCGACGCCGCATCTCTTCCCAGAACTTGTTGAAGTCGTGCGTCGCGGTGGCATGCTCGAGCTTTTCCTTCCATTCCGGCGCGAGATCGTCGTACGCCGCGTGCATGTTCGCGAATTGCGTCGCGCCCAGCGCCTTGCCGTCGCGCCACGGCACTTTCACGGCGTAAAGCACGTTGCAAAAACCGACCGTCGCGTTGTACGTCATGTCGGTGTGCCAGTCCTGCCCCGCGTCCGCCAGTCCGATCGGCTCGCCGTTCTCGATGACGTTCGAAAGGATGCCGACTTCCGGGACGCCGGGCACGGCGTATTTGTCGCTGACCGAAGTCTGGATGCGCCCAAAGCGCCGTGAAAAATCCCTGAGCTGGGGCGCGTCCAGGCGCTGCGCGGGAAAGCGCAGGACCCCATGGCGACCGAGCGAGGCGATGATCTGCGCAAAATTCGCGTCGCTCAGCGGCTGGCTCAAATCGATGCCCGTGACGGTCGCGCCGAGTATCTGCCCGGTGGATTCGATCTGCATGAAGGTTCCTTCAATACGCTAGAATTTCCGCTGCGCTTCCGTACGGTGAAGCGCGGCGCACGAAGAACATATTATAACGACGCCGATCAGGCGCCGCAGTGGCGAGGAGAGCGCTCAGCAGTGCTCAAGGAGGGGTCATGACCCAGAAAATCACCGCACCGCTGACGGTCAATGGTCAGCGCCATACCATCACCGCGCACGAAGACACACCGCTCTTATGGGTGTTGCGCGAGCATCTCAAGTTGACCGGCACGAAGTACGGCTGCGGAGTCGGACAATGCGGCGCGTGCACCGTGCATCTCGACGGCAAGCCGACGCAATCGTGCCTGCACGCATTCAAGGATATCGCCGGGCGCCGAATCACCACGATCGAAGGACTTGCACCCGGCGGCCAGCACCCGCTGCAAAAAGCGTGGATAGCCGAGCAGGTGCCTCAGTGCGGCTACTGCCAGTCGGGCCAGATCATGCGCGCGGCGGGCCTGCTCAAGGAGAAGCCGCGGCCCTCGCGCGATGAGATCGTCGAGTACATGAGCCCGAACATCTGCCGCTGCGGGACGTATGTGCGTATCGTGCGCGCGATCGAACGTGCGGCGAAGGAGGTGTAATCATGCGCACCGACAAGCAGAAATTCGTGCGTTCTCCTGCGCCCGACACGTCTTTGCGCGTCAACCGGTCACGGCGGCGCTTCATGCTCGGCGCGGGCGGGTTCACTTTTGCCACGGCAGTGGGTGTACCGGATCTCAGCGCATTCGCAGCGGCGGCAAACCAGAAAGTCCTGAATCCGTACGTCACGCTTGCAACCGACGGCGCGGTATACATCATGTCGCCGGCGGCCGAAATGGGTCAGGGATCGCTCACGTCGCTGCCGCGCATCGTCGCCGACGAGATGGACGCCGACTGGAGCCGCGTCACGATCGTGCCCGCGCCGCCGAACGACAAGCTTTATGGCAATCCGCTATTCGGCCGTTTGCAGTACACGGCGGGCAGCGCGACGGTGACCGGCTACTTCACGCCGCTGCGCCAGTTCGGCGCGCAAGTGCGCTACGTGCTCATGGAAAACGCCGCGCGGCACTGGAACGTGCCGATTTCGGAGCTCACCACGGCACCGGGCACCGTGGTGCACGCGAATTCGGGACGCAAGTTGAGCTATGGCGACATCGCAGCTTTCGCAAAAATTCCAGGTGAAGCGCCGGAGGTTGCGCTCGAGCCGCTCGACCGAGCGCGCTTCCGTCTGATCGGGCACGACATCGGGCGCATCGACGTGCCGCTGAAGGTCAACGGCTCGGCGCAGTACAGCATCGATGTCCAGGTACCCGGAATGATTTACGGGGCGATCCTGCGCCAGCCGGTCGAAGGCGCAGCGCCGGAGCGCATCGACGAAGCAGCAGCGCGCGCGATCGAAGGCGTGATGCAGATCGTGCCGCTGAAGTACGGCGTCGGCGTACTTGCCGACACGCCCTGGGCCGCATTCAAGGCAAAAAACGCGCTCAAGGTAAGCTGGAGCCGCAAAGCGACCGGCTGGGGCCACTCGAGCGCGAAGGCCCTCGAGCAATTTTCAGCCGTGGCGCGCGACCCGTCGCGTAAGGGCGTCGCGTGGGAAGAGAAAGGGGACGTTCACGCTGCCATGAAGCGCGCCGCGACGGTGTTCGAAGGCGAATACCGCGCCGATTATGCGTATCACGCCCAGATGGAGCCGCTCAATTCGGTTGCCGCGGTCAGTCCCGCGGGCGATGCCTGCGAGATCTGGTGCGGAACGCAAAGCCAGACGATCGCCGTGACGGCAGTCGCCAACGCGCTCGGAATACCCGAAAGCCGCGTGAAGTTCAACGGCATGCTGCTCGGCGGCGGCTTCGGGCGGCGGGGTAATCGCGACGTCGAATTCATCGTCGACTCCGCGCTCATGTCGAAAGCGGCGGGACGTCCGGTGAAAGTGCTGTGGACGCGCGAAGACGACGTTCACAACGGGCGCTTCAGGCCGCTGTACGTGAACCGCATCAGCGCCGGCATGGACGCGAACGGTCAGTTGATCGCGTGGCACCATCGAGTGGTTTCGGACCGGGTGCTCGCGTTCATGGATCCGGTGAGATGGAAAGTCATGAAAGGCCGCGACAACATCGCCATGCGCGGCACCGAGCTCCCCACCTACGAGATCGCGGACCGCCTTGCCGAAGGCCTGCAGCAGGATACCGGTATGCGTACCGCACCGCTGCGCGCGATTGGCGTCGGCCAGAACGCATTCGCCAACGAAGTTTTCATGGACGAGGTTGCAGCGAAGCGCGGCATCGATCCGATCCAGTTCAGGCTCCAGCACCTCGCTAAGGTGCCGCGCGCGCGTCACGTGATCGAGGAAGTGGCGCGCATGGCGGACTGGGGACGCAAGCGGGAAGGGCGCGGGCTGGGAATCGCGTATCTGGACTATTCGGGCACGCAGCTCGCCGGCATAGCCGAGGTCTCGGTGGAGCGCGCGAGCGGGGCGATCAACGTCCACAACTTCTGGTGCACGATCGACGTCGGCGTGCCGGTGCATCCGGACAACGTCATTGCGCAAAGCGAAAGCTCGCTCGTCTACGGCCTCGGCCTTGCGCTGATGGAGCGCATCACGATCGAGGATGGTGTCGTGCAGCAGTCGAACTTCTACGACTATCACGTGCCGCGCATGAAGGACCTGCCGCCCATCCACATCAAGCTGATCCCCACGCCGAACCATCCGACGGGCGCGGGTCAGATGACGACCCCGCTCGTCGCGCCGGCGATTTCAAACGCCGTGTATCAGCTGACCGGCGTGCGTCTGCGGCAGCAGCCGATGCTCTCGGCGCGGGTGCTGCAGGCATTGCGCGAAGGCACTACGCGCATATCCTGACGCGGCACAGTTGTACAAAGAAAGCGCCCGGGTTAGAATCTCCGGATGACTCGCGACGACGGCTGCGAGGGCTGCGACATCGCCGTGCTTGTCGATGAGGAAGTCGGCGACGTCGACAAAGCGGGCGAGTTCGTTCTCGAGCGCGGCACCATGGAGTGGCACGTGTGCGAAGCGCTGCGGCGACAGGACCGCGGGGTGAGCATCGTGCCGTTCGATCCCGCGATTACGCCGACGATCGAGGCGCTGCGCGCGCTTAAACCGCGCCTCGTCTTCAATCTCACCGAATGGATCGCCGGGGATCGCCGGCTCGATTCCTCCATTGCCGGCATGCTCGAAATGATGCGGCTACGCTACACCGGCGCGGGCCCGCACGGCATGCAGATCGCCCGCGACAAAGCGCTCGCGAAGCAGGTCGTGGGCGAGCTCGGCATTGCGGTCGCGCCCCACAGCCTCGTGAATGGCCATCGACCGTCGCTCGACGCGCTCAGCTTTCCGCTCATCGTGAAGCCTCAATTCGGAGACGGTTCCGACGAAATCAGCAGTGGCGCGCTGGTACGCGGCGAACGCGCGCTCACGCGGCGGCTGCAGGTGCTGCATCGGCGCGGGCACGATGCGCTCATGTGCGAGCAGTACGTGCCGGGTCGGGACCTTTTCGTGGCGCTTCTGGGCAATACGCCGGAGGTGATGCCGCCGCTCGAGCTGGTGGTGGGCCGGCGCGGCCGAAGCGCGCCGTCGTTCTCCACCTCGCGGGTGAAAAACGATGCGCGCTATCGCACGAAATGGCGGATCAGTTACCGCGAGGCGAAGCTGTCAGAGGCGCTTCGAGCGCAGGTGGCTGACGCGAGCCGCCGCATTTTCCACGCACTGAAGCTCCGCGATTACGCGCGCATCGACTATCGCCTCACGGCCGACGGGAAGCTCGTCTTTCTCGAAGCGAACCCGAATCCCGATCTCACGCGCGATACTTTCGGGCGCGACCGCTGCTTCGCCGGCGTGCCTTATGCCGATCTGATTTCCACGATCGTGCGCTCGGCGCTTACGCGCGAGCACTAGCGTCAGTTCGACTTTTCGCATGAGCGCTCCAGCTGCGAGTCCCCAGCCTCGGCTGCGCGCGGAAATCGGCGTGGTCGGCTTGTGGAGCCTCGCCGTCGGTCTCGTCATCTCCGGGGAGTATTTCGGCTGGAGCTATGGCTGGGCTGCCGCAGGCACGGTCGGTTTTCTGTACACGACGGTGATCGTGGCGGTCCTCTACGTGAGCTTCATATTCAGCTTCACCGAGCTCACGACTGCAATTCCGCACGCGGGCGGACCTTTCGAGTACGCAAGGCGCGCATTCGGCCCGTTCGGAGGGCTCGTTGCAGGGTATGCGACGCTGGTCGAGTTTGCGCTGGCGCCTCCAGCGATCGCTGCGGCTCTGGGCGCCTACGTGCATTTCCAGTTCGAGTCGGTTCCAGTGCTCGTCGTCGGCATCGTCGCTTACGTCCTGTTCGTAGGCCTCAACATCCTCGGGGTGAAACAGGCGGTGCGTTTCGAGCTGATCGTCACCGTGCTCGCCGTCGCGGAGCTGGTTGTATTCATGCTGGTCGTCGCGCCCGGATTTCGCGTCGATAATTTTCTCACCGATGCGATGCCGTCGGGATTCGCGGGCGTGCTCGCTGCCATACCGTTTGCGATCTGGTTCTTTCTTGCAATCGAAGGCGTCGCGATGGCGGCCGAGGAAGTCAGGAATCCGCGCTACACGATTCCGCGCGGCTACATCTCAGGCATATTGACGCTCGTCGTGCTCGCGTTCGGCGTGATGATATTGGCCGGCGGCGCAGGCGACTGGCACGCCTTGAGCGCCATCGATTACCCTTTGCCGGAAGCGATGGCGATGGTCGTCGGCAGGCAGAGCGGGTGGATACACATGCTGGTCGCGGTGGGCCTGTTCGGTCTCCTCGCGTCATTCCACGGCATTATCCTGTCGTGCTCGCGCCAGATGTTTGCGCTGGCCCGGGCGGGTTATCTGCCGAAGAAGCTGGCCGCGCTGCATGCGACGCGCAGCACGCCGCACCGTGCGCTCGTCGCCACTGGTATTTTCGGCGTCGGCGCGCTCGCATCGGGTGCGACGAGCCAGTTGATCATCCTCTCGGCGCTCGGCGCCATAGCGATGTATATCTGCAGCATGCTTGCGCTCTTTCGACTGCGTCGCGTGGAGCCCGATCTCGAGCGGACATTTCGCGCGCCGCTCTATCCCGTTCTGCCGCTCATCGCGCTCGGCTTGAGCGTTATCAGTTTCGGCGTGATCGCGTACTTCAATCCGGAGCTTACGGCGCTCTTTCTGGCCGGCTTCGCGCTGACCGTCCTCTATTACCGTGCGACTGCGGCGCAGCGCGCCGCAGCGCGGGATGTTATCGACGGCTGAGCCTGCGCAGCTCGGCGATTGCCCCTTCGTGCTCGATGAACGTGCTCGGACACGTCGCTTCGGCCTCGCGCAGAAGCTGGGCCGCGGGCTCGGGCGACCCGCGCAGCACGTGCCAGTGCCCGACGTAGAAGCTTGCTTCGCAGCGCAGGTCGCGCTGCCGCGTCGCATCGGGATGGGTTGCGGAGCGCATTACCGCATCGGGTTGAGATTTGCCGAGGTATAGCCCCACGACAGGGGCGGGCCACACGCCGAAACCGCTCGTGCCGGCATCGTCCGCGAGCGTCTTCTCGCCCGGAATATCGGCGCGCTTGCGAGCGAGGAAAAGCCAGATTGCCGTATAGAGCGACGGCGCGAGCTGATGCGAGCGGTAGAAGTCCGACGCCGCCGACATGAAATCTCCGGCATAGAAGCGCGCGCGGCCACGGCCGAAATAACCCGCGAGCGAATCCGGAACGAGGCGTACCACGTTTTCGTAATCGGCGATGGCACGCTTGTAATCGCCTTTCACCGTCCACTCGACCGCACGCGCAATGTATCCGTCGGAGTCGTTCGGCCTCAGCTTGAGCGCCCTGTCATAGTCCGCAATGGCACGATCGGACTCGCCCTTGTTAGAGAGGACGAGGGCGCGGTTGTAATAGGGCAGGGGAAAATCGGGATCGAGCTGTATCGCGAGATCGTAATCCGCGAGCGCTCGCTCGTACGAAGCCTGCCGTGCCCATTCCGTGCCGCGTGAATAGTAGGCTTTGGCAAGATCGGGCTTATCGAGGCTGCCGAATTCGATGACCCGCGAACACGCCTCGATCGCGACTGCAGGATCGGCATAGACGCCGCCGCATTGGTTCGCCGGCGCGGGCGCTTGGGCGTACGCGCCGGCGGTTACGAACGCGAGCGTCAGCGCGACGCGCTTGAGGGCTGTTGCGACTGCCACCATTGTTTGAGCCAGCCGCTGTTGCCGCCGAGCTCGATCAGCGCGAGCAACGTGTCGGGGACCGGCGGATATTCGCGCCGCAGATCGCGCGTGTGATTCATGAAATAACCGCTGCGGAAATCGATTTCGAGCTCGTCGCCGGTTTCGCACATTTGCGTGACGTTGATGCAGTCGGTCATCACGCGGAGCCCACAACCGACAGCGGCCCGGTAGGCGAGAAAAGGCATCGATTCGCAGACGAGTCCGAGGCCGAGCGCCTGCATCGCGATGTAGCCGTTCATCTTCGGTCCCATGCCGAAGTTGCGACCGGCGACGATGATATCGCCGGGCCGGCAGCGCTCGTGAAATCCCGGATCGGTCTCCGCAAAGAGATGCGGGACGATGTCTTTCGCTTCGAAATAGCGTCCGGCGATGACGGCGTTGGGCACGACGCCGCCGGCGTGTGGGACGTCGTGCCCGAGCTTGTAGCAGCGACCTTCGAGGCGCCATGCGAATTCAGGATTCATCTCGTAGCAGTCATCACCGTGCGGGCATCGGTGATCGCACCAACGACCGCCGATGCAGCAACCGTCATGGGACTTCCAAGATAAAGCGCTGCGTCCCTGGCGCCGAAGCGGCCGGAGTTGTTGTTGGCTGCGGTGGAGATCGACGCTTCGCCCGAATGCACCGGGCCGACCACCGCGTCATTGCACGGTCCGCAGCCCGCAGGAAGCATCACTGCGCCGGCGTCCAGAAAGATCTGCAGCAGGCCCTCGCGCGCCATGCGCTGCGTCGACGCTTCGGATCCCGGCGCGATGAACATGCGCACGTGCGGAGCAAGCCGCCGGCCTTCGAGAATCCGGGCCGCGGCCTGCATGTCTTCGTACATCCCCGAGCCGCACGAGCCGAGGAAGACGTGGTCGATTCTGCGGCCCGCGACTTCGCTCAGATCCACCGCGCGTTCGACACCGCCGGGCAGCGCGATCTGCGGCTCGAGCGTGCTCACTTCGAGCTCGAGGTCGGCCTCGTAGCGCGCATCCGGGTCAGCGTACACCGGTCGGAACAGCCGCTGCGCTTTCGCTTGCGCGCGCTCGAGTACGGCCTCGGACGGCGGAACGAAGACGCCGTACGCGCGCATTTCGGTGGGACTCGAGCAGAGCGCAGTCCGCGCCGCGAGATCGAACTGATCGAGATCGCCCGCATACTCGAGCACGCGATAGTCGAGATCGGCCTCCAGCGCGCCGGACGCGAGAAGTGCCGCGATGCGTAATCCCACATCGCGTGCATGGACGCCGGGTTTCAGATGGCCTTTGATCCTGAGGCGCACGCTTTTAGGAACCATCACCCAGTTCGTGCCGGTGGCGAGCACCCGGCTGATCTCGCTACCCATGCGGAACCCGAAAGCGCCGATTGCGCCTGCGTTGGTACTGTGGCGATCGTTGTCGAAATAGAACATGCCCGGCAGGAGCATGCCGGTTTCCATCGGGAAGATATGACCGTGGCCGCCGCGCCCCACGTCGAAGAAATTCCTGACGCCCCAGGCTTGGGCCGCGCGGCGGTTGAACGCTCCGCGTTCCGCGGCGCGTGCGCTGCCGTAAATGACGTCGTGGTCGGTCACCATCACGACTTTTTCCGGCGCCGCGAGCCTGTTGATTCCGAGACTGTCGAGCTCGCGCTTGGCGGCCATCACCACGCCATCGTGAATCATGACGAAGTCGGGGTCGGGATAGACCACATCACCCGGCATGACGCTTGGTACACCGCTTTTCAGCGCCAGTGTTTTTTCTACTGCGGTCATTCCCATGGAGGCGCTGAGGGTAGCCAGCGTCGGCCACAGTGTCAACGAACGCAAGTTAGACAAGAGTAGGGCGCCGAAGCGCTCGAGAGAGCGCCGAAGGAGAGGGAGGTTACGGAGGGGAAACTAGGTTTCCCTCTGTTCGTACTAAATGCCGGGACGGCCCGGATGCCAGCCACTCAGTGGCCCAGCATCACGGGAGAGTCGCGGCGCGCCCTGCATTCGTGAAGCTTCTCCCGCAGATGGGCGACGGCGTAATCGATCTCTTGCTCGGTATTGAAGCGCCCGACGGTGATACGGATGGCGTTCGAGCCGTCGACGCCCAGCGCCTGCAGCACGTGCGAAGGCATCGTACTGCCCGAGGAGCACGCCGAAGTAGACGAAACCGCAATGTCGGTGAGGGAAGCGATCAGCGCGTCACAGTTGTCGACTGCAACGCTCAAATTCAGATTGTTGGCGATGCGGCGCTCCATGTCCCCGTTCACGCGCAGCTCCGGATAGTCGCGCAGGCCCTGCCACAGGCGGTCCCGCAGCGCGCGCATGCGCGGCACTTCGCGGGCCATCTCCTCGCGTGCGAGGCGGAAAGCCTCGCCCATGCCGACGATCTGGTGCGTGGCGAGTGTGCCCGAGCGCAATCCGCGTTCGTGTCCGCCGCCATGCACCTGTGCGTCGAGCTTCACGTGCCGCTCGCGCCGGACATACAGTGCGCCGATCCCTTTGGGGCCGTAAGTCTTGTGGGCGGTGAGCGACATCAGGTCGATGGGTGTGCGTGCCACGTCGATCGCGACCTTGCCCGTAGCCTGCGCTGCATCGACGTGGAACAGGACTCCGTGAGCGCGGCATGCTGCGCCCAGCGCATCGACGTCCTGTATGACGCCGATTTCATTGTTCACGAGCATGACCGAAGCCAGCACGGTGTCCGGACGCAGAGCGGCTTCGAACTGTGCGGCGTCGACGAGTCCGTTTGGATCCGGCGCGAGGTAAGTGACCTCGTAACCGCTACGCTCGAGCTCTTTCATCGTGTCGAGGACCGCTTTGTGCTCGGTCTCTACGGTCACGAGGTGGCGGCCCCGTGCGCGCAGCGCCGAAGCTGCGCCTTTGATTGCCAGATTGTTCGATTCGGTTGCGCCCGAGGTCCATACGATCGCGCGTTCGTCTGCGTTGAGGAGCGCGGCGACTTCGGTGCGCGCTTCTTCGACGGCGCGCAGGGCGATGCGGCCAAATTCGTGTGTGGTGCTCGCCGGATTGCCGAAATGGGTCGTGAGATAGGGCAGCATCCGCTCGACCACGCGCGGATCGAGCGGCGTCGTAGCAGAGTTATCGAGGTAGATGGGGACTTCCACGGCCGTCAGTGTTTCTGAGTCAAAGCAGCAATGACGCGCTGCCGCTTTTCCTCGACGTCCTTCGCAAATCCCGGGTGACGCTGCTCGACGAATCCTGTGGCGAGGCCGAGCTTCAGAAGCGCCACTGCGAATGTGGCGGCTAGATCGTCGAGGTCCGGACTGACTTTGGCGAGCTGGATCGCTTCGATCGTTTCGTCGAAAAGCTGTTGCATCGCTTCCTGCAGCTCGTCGTCAAAAAGTTTGGATTGAGTCATCGCGGTACGTCGGAAAAGTGAAAGAGATTTTATCGCAAAACGCCTTTGATCCGACTCCGCGCCACACCGCGAGTGCTCGGGTGCTCCCGAAGCCGGAACGCACTGCGAATGCCGGATCGCCGCGGGTTAACTCGGCACGACCGACGGATTGACGAGCTTCACCGGTTTGCCGGCTGCAAACGCCGCTGCGTTCGCGAAAGCTTCGCCGAAGTAGAGCTCGTAGGTCGCTTTCTCGAGCCACGCGCTGTGCGGAGTGCAAAGCGCATTGTCGAGATGCAGCAGGGAATGATTGCCGCCCAGCACCGGCTCTTCTTCGTACACGTCCACCGCCGCAAGCCCGGGATGGCCTTGCGTGAGCGCATGCTCGAGCGCGCCATGCCCGATGAGCTCTGCACGGGCGGTATTCACGAGGAGAGCATCGGACTTCATGGCAGCGAGGTGTGCGGCAGTCACGATCCCGCGTGTCTCGGGTGTGAGGCGCAGGTGCAGGCTGAGCACGTCCGAGGCTGCGAAAAGCGCCCGTTGATCGGCTGCGACCTCGTAACCCAGCTGCGTCGCCGCTGAGCGTGTCGCGTCACGTCCCCAGACCAGCACGCGCATGCCGAACGATGCTCCGGTCGCGGCGACGAGCGCGCCGATCTTCCCCAGCCCGAAGATGCCGAGGGTGCGGCCACGCAAACCCAGGCTGAACGAGCGCCGCCACTCTCCTTGCTTCATCAGCGCGGCGTCTTCATGAACGGGGCGCAACGCTGCGAGGACCAGCGCCCACGTGTGCTCGGCCACCGTATAGGGCGAAGCATGACTGCCGGCCGCGATCGCGATGCCGCGCGCGGTGCAGGCTTCGACGTCGATGTGATGCGTGCTGCGTCCGGTCTGACTGAACATTTTGAGGCGCGGCAGGGCATCTATGAGCTCGCGCGAAAAGAGCGTGCGCTCGCGCACCGGCACGATGATCTCGGCGTCCCGCAGTAGTTTAACGAGCACGTCGAACGTCGGCGCCGCGTCGCGGAACACGCGCACATCGTGGCCGCGCAGCGTTGCGAAACAATCCAGCAGCGGTACGACGCCGTGGTAGTCGTCGGGGATAGCGATGATCATCGTTCATGTCGCTTACGGGTCGGAGCCATTGTGTCACAATGCCCGGCATCGTCAGCACGAAGAGGATCACGATGGATCTGGGATTGCGTGGCAAGGTCGCAGCCGTGACGGGCGGCAGCGAAGGCATCGGTAAGGCAACGGTCAAACGGCTCGTCGAAGAAGGCGTCAAGGTTGCGTTCTGCGCGCGTCGTGCCGAAGTGCTCAATGCATTTGCCGATGAGCTCAAGAAGGCGGGCGCCGACGTGCTGCCCATCGTTGCGGACGCATCTCAGGCGGGCGACATGGAGCGCTTCATCGAGGAGACGGTGCGCAAGTACGGGCGCGTCGACATTGTGGTGAACAACGCGGGTGGCACCGGGCAGGAGCCTTTCGAGAAAGTCGAGGATGCGGCGTGGCAGCGCGATATCGACATCAAGGTTTTCGCGCAGATCCGCACTGCGCGCGCCGCGGTCCCGCACATGAAGAAACACGGCGGCGGCCGCATCATCAATCTGAACATGGTGGGCGCAAAACAGCCTTTTGCGAGCTCTTTCCCGACCACGGTCAGCAGGGCGGCCGGCCTTGCGCTCACAAAGGCGCTGTCCAAAGAATATGCGGCCGACAATATCCTGGTGAACGCCGTGGCGGTCGGAAAAATCAAATCGATGCAGCAGGAGCGGCGCGCGGCGCGCACCGGTATGTCGGTGCGCGACCACTACGAGAGCACTGGAAAAACAGTGCCTCTCGGCCGCATGGGTGAGGCCGAAGAAGTGGCCAACGTGATCGTGTTTCTCGCGTCAAATGCGGCAAGCTATGTGACCGGCTGCTGCGTCAACGTAGACGGTGGTCTTTCGGGCGTGCTCTAAGGGCGGCGCCGCGCCAAGCGGGAGTCGCAAAAAAAACGGCACGCTCACACGTGCCGTTTTCGCTGGCGCGCCGTCGGCGCGCCAAAGCAACACCGGTTATGACGAATAGACCCGGCCGTTATCGATGCGGACGCGGTCGCCCACGCGGATATTCTGGTGGTCTTCCTGGGTGACGGTTTGGTACGAACCGTCGTCCATGCGCACGCGGAAGCGATAGGCGCTGCCCGCGATGGCACCGCGGTTCTCGACGCGTTTTTCGATCTCGTTACCTATCACGCCACCGGCGACCGCGCCGCCGACAGTGGCTGCCCCGCGGCCAAGACCGTGCCCGACCTGGTTACCCAGTACACCGCCGGCGATCGCACCGCCGATGGCGCCAATGCCGGGGCCTGAACGCGCTGCGGGCGCACCGGCGACCACTTCCACCGATTCGACGTAGCCGAAGTTATAGCCTACGGGCGGGTAGGTCGTGCTCGGGTACTGCGCCGTCGGAAAGCCCGGATAAGTCGTGCCTGGATATTGCGGATATTGTGGATATTGCGATACCGGGTAATTCGAAGGCGTGTACGGCGTCTCGGCGCAGGCGGCGAGCCCCAAGGCCGCCGCGGCAACGCCTATGCTGATGCAATTTCTGAAGTTCATGCTGGTCTCCTTGAAGTTCGCTTAAATACGGATCTGCAGTTTGCTGCTGACGCCGGGGCCGTCGAGACGGATGCTTCTTTCAGCGCCTGGCCGTGACTCGCCCGGCGTGCCGCCCTGCATATCTGTCGGTTCCTGCATGCCGCCTGGCGCTACACGCATCGCGAGCGGATGCGCCGGCGCCTCCCGTAATGCCGAGGTGCCTGGACGCATCAGCGTCGTTTCGGGCTTCGTTTGCGAAAAATCGCAGGCTGCGAGAACGAGGGCCGAAACGGCGATGAGCGGTATTGCGGTTGCCGCCATACAGTCTCCGATAGAGCACTCCCTTTCCAATGCAATGCCCGTTCCCGGTATTGGTTTTCGCTGGGTTCCGGCACGCGATATGCAAAAGAAGGCCGCATGAGCGGGGCTCGGTGCCCCGCCTCCAAGGAGATTGTCATGACGACACGCAACTTTGCGCTGATCGCAGGGATTGCCTATCTGGCTGCCGGCATTCTGGGGTTCGTTCCGCCGCTGCTCTTTGCACCGCCCGGCGATGCGCCCGGCCTTACGATCACGGCGTTCTACGGCTATCTGCTGGGGCTTTTCCCGGTGAATCTCACGCACAACCTCGTGCATCTGGCGATCGGGGCGTGGGGTATCGCCGCGGCCCGATCGATGGCCGGGGCGCGCATGTATTCGAGAACGCTCGCGATTCTTTATGGCGTTCTTGCGGTGATGGGCCTCATCCCCGGCATGGGCACGCTCTTCGGACTCGCCCCCATCCACGGGCATGACGTGTGGCTGCACGCTTTGACGGCGATCGCGGCGGCGTACTTCGGCTGGATGCATACGAGCGCTGATGTGCCGGCGCGCAAAGCCATCGTGCACTAAAGCCGAACGCGTCGATTCGACGCTCGTTACAAGCGGCTGAGGACTTCGGTGCCTTTGGCGAGCGTTGCTTCGGATTTCGCGAAACAGAACCGGAGCACTTTGTGCTCCGGTGCTTCCCGATAAAACACCGAGACCGGAATCGAGGCGATCCCGTGCTCGCGTATCAGGCGCACTGCGAGATCGGTATCGCGCTCGTCGCTGATTGCGTCGTAGCACAAATTCTGAAAAAAAGTTCCGCGTGACCGCAGGGGTTTCCACCGCGACCCGCTGACGCCCTCCAGGAAGTAATCACGCTTACGCTGGTAGAACTCCGCGAGGCCGAGGTAGGCATCCTTGTCCTGCATGTATTCGGCGAAGGCGTACTGCAGAGGGCCGTTCGTAGCGAACGCATTGAACTGATGCACTTTACGAAACTCGGTCATGAGCTCGCGCGGCGCCAGCGCGTAGCCCATCTTCCAGCCGGTCACGTGGTACGTCTTGCCGAACGAAGACACGACGAAGCTGCGTTCGGCAAGGCCGGGGAAGCGCGCGACGCTCTGGTGCACGTGCCCGTCGAACACGATGTGCTCGTAAACCTCGTCGCTGACGACTACGACGTTGGTGTCGCGCAGCATACCTTCGAGCATGCGCTGGTCTTCGGCCGAGAGCACACTCGCCGTGGGATTGTTCGGCGTGTTGAGGATGATCAAGCGCGTGCGCGGCGTGAGCGCCTGCTGCACGGCCTGCCAGGGAATCGCGTAATCAGGATAGGTGAGCTGGATATATACGGGCGTGCCGCCGCTCACTTCGACCGCAGGAGCGTAACTGTCGTACGCCGGCTCGAACAGTATGACTTCGTCGCCGGGACGCACCATCGCGGCGACGGCGGTGTAGATTCCGTACGTCGCGCCCGGCGTGACGGTGATTTCGTGCTCGGGGTCGTAGACGGCCCCGTAGAGCGCTTCGGCTTTCGCGGCGATCGCTTCGCGCAGGCCCGCAATGCCGGCCATCGGCGGATACTGATTGAGGCCGGCGTTGAGATATTTCGTAACCAGGGCGCGCAGCTCGGGCGCACAGTCGAAATCTGGAAAGCCTTGCGAGAGATTGATCGCGCCGTGCTCGGCAGCGAGCCGCGACATGACGGTGAAAATCGTCGTGCCGACGTGAGGCAGTTTCGAATGTATGGGTCCGGGATAACGAGGCATACGGCAGGCCTTTGAGCCGGCCGTATTCTAATCCGCGCCTCTCGCCGCTAGCCGCCGGTCCCCAAGTCAGAGGCGCGGGCGGCTGTCGTGGTAGGGCTATCGCGCGGCGGTATAGCCGCCGTCTGCGCGGCCGGCCAGCTGGGTAAAGTCGTCGATATAGTTCTGCATGCGCTGCAGAGCAACGATACGCTGGTCCGGCATCATCATGCGCTCCATCGCTACGAACACGTCAGCGCGCTTCGCCCACCACGCGTCGAGCCGCTTCTGATCGTCGGCGCTGCGGCCTTTGTCCCAATTCGCCAGCCATTCCGTTACGCGCGCAGTGAAGCGCTCGCGGTCTTCCCCGCGCTGGGCGAGCACATTCATGAATTCTTTCTGGCGGCGCAGCCGCTCCGCGTAACGGAACTGCTCGATCTGCGGCAGGCCGCGCACCAGAGCGACCACACGCTGCTCCTGGTCACTGTTGAGCGGGGTCAGCCATTCCTTGAAATGCTTAATGACGCGGCGCGCTTCGGCGTCGTTACGCTCGTCCGGCGTGCCTTTGACCTTGTGTTCCTTCACGTACTTCGCGTTGTCCTTGTCCCACTTGCGCTGCAGGTTCTCGATCTGCGCGGGTGTGAGCGTCGCGAGCAACGCCGCCGCGTCAGGGCCTGCTTTGCGGGCCGTCATGCGCACGCGGCTTCTCAGATTGTCGACAAACCACAGCACGTCTTCCCGCGTGAGCCCCTGCTGCACACGCGAGCGCGCGGTATTCATGAACGCGGCGTATTCGGGCAGCTGCTCCTGGCGGTGCCAGGTGTACAGGCGGTCGAAGCGCTTCTGGAAATCCTGCTTTTGCTGGGGATCCAGGTCGAAATAATCGTTCACCATCCATGACACGATGGTGTCCGCCTGGTTATAGCCGAAACGCGTAAAGCTGCAGGCTGCGACCATCGCAACCAGTATGAAAGCCGCCCCTATACGGGCAGCGCGCAAACTCCTCACCATCTTTGTATTCTCCTCGGGGGCCAGACAACAGAACACAGAGCAACCCAAGGGCCTGAAAGTTCCTGATTCGCGTGGGAATTTTGCGTGCTCACCGGCGCGTTTTTTCGACCTTTTCGGGAACTATTTTCGAAGAGTCCGTGCACGTCTCACCAGGTACTGGCGAGCAGTATAACGGGGTGATGCCGCAAGGGCTACGCCAGGTCTGCACCCGAATGCACCGCGTTACGCGCTATGCTTCGCGTGCGCTGCAACGCGCCGGCGCCAAGTCCGAGAGCGGCCGTAACGAGGAGCTAGCCATGCCCAACGAACCTGCCGATATCAAAGCGCTCGCCTTCGACGTATTCGGGACCGTCGTCGATTGGCACGGCAGCGTCGCGCGCGAGGTGCGCGCTCTGGCGGCAGCCAAAGGGTTGCGCGTGAACGCCGTCAAATTCACCAAAGCCTGGCGCGCGGGTTACAGGCCAGCCATGGATCGCGTGCGCAGCGGCGAATTAACCTGGACGAAAATCGACGTGCTGCACCGGATGATCCTCGACGGGCTGCTCACACAGTACAAGATTGCGGACGCCCTGACCGAGGACGAGAAAGTTCATCTGAATCTCGTGTGGCATCGGCTGAAGCCCTGGCCGGACGCGGCGCGCGGGCTGAAGCGCCTCAAGCAGCGCTACATCATTACGACGCTTTCGAATGGCAATACCGGCCTGCTCGTGAACATGGCCAAGCAGGGCGGGTTGCCGTGGGACTGTATCTTTTCGTCGGAAACCTTCCGCCATTTCAAACCGGACCCGGAGATGTATCTCGGCGCGGCCGATGCGCTGAATCTCAAGCCGGGTGAGGTGATGATGGTCGCATCACACAAGCACGACTTGCGGGCTGCTGCCCAGAATGGTCTCAAAACGGCGTTCATCAAGCGCCCGCACGAGTATGGGCGCAACAAGAACCCGGATCTCGAGCCGGAAGCGGACTTCACGGTGAATGCCGAAAATTTCCTCGATCTCGCCGATCAGCTGGGAGCCTGATCCGCTCGCAAAGCTCAGCCGAGCCGGTTGAACCACACGAGCGAAAATCCCGCAGCCGCAAGCGCGAAAACGGCAGCGACCGCGGCAAAGAATGCGCCGACCTCGGTCTGCTTTTTCTCCATCGTGAAGCGCGTATTGAGCTCCTGATAGACTTTCTTCAGCTCGGCGGCCGATCCCGCCGAGAAATATAAGCCGCGTGTTATCTCCGCGATCGTCTTCAGCGTCTCCTCATCGAAGCGCGTGTAGATGGACCAGCCTTCGAACCCGCCTGCCGTGCTGCCCTGCGTGCTGCCCAGACCGACAGTGAACACGCGTACTCCGCGATCCGCGGCCATTTTGGCGGCATCGATCGGATCGGGCCCCGTCGTGCGGCGTCCATCGCTCAGAAGAATGATCGCAGCTGAAGCGTAGGACCCGGGCGGCACCGGTGTGAAGGGTTTCGGCTCCGCCTTGCCTGCACTTTCCAGCGGCACTCCGCGCTTTGCGGTGCGCGACTGTATTCCGAATATCATCGACTCCAGATCGATTCCGGCGTCCGGAAATATCGTCGCCAGCGCCATGATGAGACCGCTGCCGATCGCCGTGTGACGCTGCAGGTCGAGGCGCTCGATCGCCACGATCAGGTCGTCGCGGTTGTGCGTAGGCGATTGCACGAGCAACGCGGTGCCGGCAAAGGAGACGATCCCGATGCGCACGTCGGGCGGCTGCGCCTCGACGAACGCTTTGGCCGCTTCCTGAGCGGCTGCAATACGACTGGGTTCGACGTCGGTAAGACGCATGCTGAGCGACACGTCGATGGCAAGCACGATCGTGCGCTCTTCGGAGGGCAGGGTAATGGATGCGGTGGGACGCGCGGTCGCAATGAGCAGCGCGACGACCGCGAGGAGCAGCAGCAGCGGCGGCACGTGCCGCTTCAGCCGATGCCCCGGCGCCAGCGCCGCCTGGATGAGTCCCAGGCTCGGATAGCGCAGCGCCGCGAGCTTCTTGCGTCTCAGGAGCAGCACATACACGCCGACGAGCAGCGGCGCCGCCAGGAGCAGCCACAGCAGTAGCGGGGAAAGAAAGCTCATCGTGGCAATAGTTATAACTGCTGAAAGTAGGTGAGCATGCGCCGGCGCAGCGCTGCGTCGGGCAACCGGCCCATGCCCGCCTGCACATTATCTTCCAGATGCGCGCGGCGGCTTGTGCCCGGAATCACGCAGGTGACTGCGGAATGCCCCAGTATCCATTTCAGAAAAAACTGAGCCCAGCTCGCGCAGTCGAAGTCCGCTGCCCACGGCGGCAAATCCTTGCCTTTCGAGCGCCCGAAAAGGCGGCCTTCGCCGAAAGGCCGGTTGATGATCACCGCGACGCCGGCGTCCGCGCAGACCGGCAGAAGCACCGCCTCGGCGTCCCGCTCGGCCATCGAGAAATTGAATTGCACGAAGTCGTACTGCCCGCTTTTCACCAGCCGCTCGAGATCGCGGTAGGCACCCGCATGATAATGCGTGATGCCGAGATAGCGTATGCGCCCGGCGCTTTTCCAGTCGCGCAACGTTTGCGTATGCGTCTCCACGTCGACGAGATTGTGGATCTGCATGAGGTCCATGCGGTCCGTGCGCATGAGCCGGAACGACTGTTCCATCTGGCGTATCCCCGCGTCGCGTCCACTCGTCCAGACTTTCGTGGCAAAGAAAAGCGAGTCGCGCAGTCGGAGCTCGGAGGTGAGGTCGCCGACGACGCGTTCGGCCTGCCCGTACATCGGAGACGAATCGACGATCTTCCCGCCGCGCTCGACGAGCAGACGCAGCACGTCCTTCAGCTCGGCGCGTTCCGGCGCAGTGGCGCTCACGTCGAAAGTCTGCCAGGTGCCGACCCCGACGAGGGGCAACGGCTCGCCGCTGCGGGGAATTGGTCGCGTCGACATGGCGTGGGTCCTCACAGGTGCTGCCGAAAATGCAGGGCTTGCGATTGCGAGCGCGCAGGCAAGCGTCTTCAAAGCCTCACGGCGCGTATATAGCAGCGAGTGCAAAGTCATTGGAGCGCGCGTGGATCATCGCGCGTAAAAGCGCGACTGACGATCATATCATCGGCCGCCGCCGAAGTTTGGCACAGTCCGAGTTTCAGCGAAGATCAGGCGGCAGGGCGCAGCTGATAACCGCGTTGTAGCATACAGGTGCGGACTTCTTCGTGGTCTGCGATGAAACGATCGTCGGAAGTGCCGGCGGCTCGCGTGCTCGGGGCGATGGTCCCGCGCTCGATCGTGCCTTGCATCTCCGCGCCTGCTGCTGCTCCCACCCCGCGCGGTCCTGAACGCTGCAGCGCCGCGCCCCGGCACGCATCGAGATCGCGTGATGCCTGGTTTACGTCCGCGCCCGGCTTGGTCCAGCGCATTTCGGCACACGCGCTGAACGCGATGCACATGACGAGCACGCCGGTACGAAGAATAGTTTTCATGATGGGTTAGACTGTGAGTCCTTCCTCTGTACGCTGCACGCGCCGTGCCCGATTTCAGCGTGGTTTCCGCGCGGGGACCCGGCGTGTAAGGTTCCGCCGCCGGGGGCGACTACCCCAGGCAGAGTGATCACCGGAGGTGCGTGTGTCGCAGTACGTGAAAGTTCACCCGCTCATCGTGCGGCTGACGCACTGGATCAACGCGCTCGCAATCCTGATCATGGTGGTGTCCGGCTGGCGCATCTATAACGCGGATCCGCTTTTTGCTTTCAAGTTTCCGGCCGGATGGACGCTCGGAGGGTGGCTTGCGGGCGCGCTGCAATGGCACTTCGCAGCGATGTGGCTGCTCGCGCTGAACGGACTCGCCTACCTCGCGTACGGCATCGTCTCGGGCCATCTCAAGCGCAAGCTCCTGCCGCTTACCCCGGGCGCGGTTTTTCGCGACATCGCGAGCGCGTTCCGCGGGCGCCTCGCGCATGCCGATCTCACTGTTTACAACGCGGCGCAGCGCGCGGCCTATCTTGGCGTTATCGTGCTGCTCGTCGTGCTCGTGCTTTCCGGCCTCGTGATCTGGAAGCCGGTGCAGTTCCATACGCTGGGCATGCTGATGGGCGATTACGAAGGTGCGCGCTACGTGCATTTTTTCGCAATGGCTGCGCTCGTATTTTTCGTGTTCGTTCACGTACTGATGGTCGTGCTCGTGCCGCGGACTTTTCCGTCGATGATCACCGGCCGCATCAAGACGGGCAACTGAATGCATCGTGAGATCAAACGGGGGAAAGCCGTATGAAGCGTAAAACCATGGCATCGAGCCTCGACGATTTTTCGCGGCCGCAGATCGCCCGCATCGAGCGGCGGCTTTTCCTCAAGCGGGGGCTGAGCCTCGGCGCGCTCACGCTTCTCGCCGGATGCGACGTCACGAACCAGGAATCGGTGCAGAAAGTACTTTGGACGATGTCGCGCTGGAATGACCGGGCGCAGGACTGGCTGTTCGATCCCAATCGCCTCGCGCCCGAGTTTCCTGAAAGCAAGATCACGCGGCCTTTTCCTTTCAACGCATACTACGGCATCGAGGAAGTGCGGAAAGTCGACGGCGCTTCGTACCGTCTGGAAGTTTCAGGCCTTGTGCGGGAGAAAAAGCCGTGGACGCTGCCCGAGCTCTATGCGCTCCCGCAGACGACCCAGATCACGCGTCACATCTGCGTCGAAGGCTGGAGCGCGATCGGCAAGTGGAGCGGCGTGCGCTTCCGTGACTTCCTCGAGCGCATCGGCGCGGATACGACGGCGCGCTACGTCGGTTTCAAATGCGCGGACGACTATTCCACCAGCATCGACATGGCTACGGCGCTGCATCCTCAGACGCAGCTCACGCTGCGCTTCGGCGATGCGATACTGCCGCCGCAGTACGGCTTCCCGATGAAGCTCAGAATGCCCACGAAGCTCGGTTTCAAGAACCCGAAGCACATCACGGCCCTCTTCGTGACCAACGACTATCCGGGCGGCTATTGGGAAGACCAGGGATACAACTGGTACAGCGGCTCCTGATTGCTTCGGCCGTGTCCCCGGATATGCACTTGGTATAGCGCTTCGCGGACGCCGGTGGTAGTCTTGCGCTCGGCGTCAAGCCGTTAAACCTACAGGGAGGTTTCATAATGAAGAAGCTGCTGATTGCAGTCGTTGCGGGGTTCATGTCCGTAGCGTTCGCCGGCGCATATGCCGCTGACGCGATGAAGAAAGACGAAATGAAAAAAGATGAAATGAAAAAAGATGCACCGAAGGCCCCGACCAAAGCCGAAATGAAAGCCGAAGCAAAGGCTGAGGCGAAGGCCGATATGCCGAAGGACGAACCGAAGAAGGCGAAGCGGGCTGCCAGAGCCGAAAAGAATTAAGTGAGACTTTACTAAGCACAAAGGGCGCCTCGAGCGCCCTTTTTTCTGAGTAGATCCGTGGGCCGCAGAAGTCCGCATCGAGCCGTCAAAGCATGAACGTTCTGCGCCGCGGGCTCGACCGCCTCGTGCAGGTGCGTCCCGACGAGGTGCGCGCGCTCGCCTGGTCGTTCGCTTATTTCTTCTGTCTGCTGGCGGCCTACTACGTGCTGCGTCCGCTCCGCGACGAAATGGGCATCGCCGGCGGAGTACGCAATCTTCACTGGCTCTTCAGCGCAACCTTCGTCGTGATGCTGGCCGCCGTGCCGCTTTTCGGCGCGGTCGTCGCACGCCTTCCACGTCGACGCTTCATTCCACTCGTCTACCATTTCTTCGTCGCAAATATCGTCATTTTCTGGATCCTGCTCGTGTTCGACGTGAGCCGAGTCCACGTCGCCCGTGTTTTCTTCGTTTGGATCAGCGTCTTCAATCTCTTTGCGGTTTCCGTCTTCTGGTCGTTCATGGCCGACGTCTTTGCGAGCGAACAGGGGAAGCGGCTTTTCGGCTTCATTGCCGCAGGCGGCTCCGCCGGCGCCCTGTGCGGCCCTGCGCTGACGGTAGGGCTCGCAGGACCGCTGGGTGCAGTGAACCTGCTCCTCGTTGCGGTGCTGCTGCTCGAAGCCGCGATTTTTTGTGCGTGGAGGCTGGAATCGGCAGCGCCTGAGCGCACGGACCGCGAACAACGCACCTCCGCGACTCAGGAACCGATCGGCGGCGGTGCGCTTGCCGGGTTCGCGCTGCTCGCGAGAACGCCGTACCTCGCAGGCATCGCGCTGTGGGTTTTTCTGCTCTCTCTCGCCGGAACGTTTCTCTATTTTCAACAGGCGAACATCGTTGCGGCGGCCTCGGACGATCCCGCCGTCAGAACGCGGATATTCGCGTCTATCGATCTCGCGGCCGGTGTGCTCACGGTGCTCGTGCAGGTACTGCTGACGGGCAGAGTCATGAAACGCTTCGGAGTGGGAACCGCAGCCGCTCTGCTGCCTTTCGTGTTTACGGTCGGGTTCGTGGCGCTGGCATTGCATCCGGTGCTCTCGCTCGTGATCGCTCTGCAGGCGCTGCAGCGGACCGCCAACTTCGCTGTCTCGAATCCGGCGCGTGAAGTACTGTTCACCGTACTCGGCAGAGAAGAAAAATACAAAGCGAAGTACGTGATCGACGGCGTCGTGTTTCGCGGCGCCGATGCCGCGAACGGTTGGCTCTTCAACGCCCTGCGCGCAGCAGGCCTCGAGCTTGCCGCAATTGCGCTCACCGCGGTGCCGATTTGCGTGCTCTGGATATTCGTCGCGCGCATGCTCGGGCTAGCACACGATCGCCGCGCCGCACGGGCGGAAGAGGGCACGTCGCCGCATTGACGCGCGGCGTGGGCGCCGAGCATACTGGCGCGCCATTCGAATGCGGTGCAACTCACGGAGGAATCCTGAATGCGACTCGTGACTTTTTCCGACGACCAGGGCATGCGCATCGGCGTGCACGACGCGGAGTCCGACACGATCGTCGACATTACTGCCGCGAGCCGTCTGCCGAAGGACATGACGCAGTTCGTCGCGCTGGGCAAGAACGGACTGCAGCGTGCGCGGCGTGCGGTAAAAAGCGGCGAAAATCGCATAGCCGCATCGGCGGTGAAGGTACACGCGCCATTTCCGCGGCCTGCGAAGAACATACTGTGCGTCGGTAAGAACTATCACGACCACGCGCGCGAATTCCATAACAGCGGCTTCGATGCAAGCGGTGGAAAAGACGCGATTCCCGAATTGCCGATCATATTCACCAAGTGGCCGAACTCGGTGATCGGCCCGGGTGAGCCGATTCCCAGCGCCAACGACTATACGAACTCGACCGATTATGAAGGCGAGCTCGCAGTCGTTATCGGCGAAGGCGGCCGTGACATCGACCAGGCGCGCGCGTTTCATCACGTCTACGGTTACACGATCGTCAACGACGCGACCGCGCGTACCCTGCAAAGCAGTCACAAGCAGTGGTTCCTCGGCAAAAGCCTCGACGGCTATTGCCCCATGGGACCGTGCATCGTCACCGCAGACGACATCGAGGACGTGACGCAGCTGAGGCTCGTGACGAAGGTGAATGGCGAAATACGCCAGGACGCCTACGTCAGCCAGCTCATATTCGACATCCCGACGCTCATCGAAACGCTGTCCAAAGTAATGACGCTCGAGCCCGGAGACCTCATAGCGACCGGCACTTGCGCAGGTGTGGGAATCGGATTCGATCCGCCGAAATTCCTCAAGGTGGGCGATGTGGTCGCGATTACGATCGATCCGATCGGCACGCTCACGAATCCGGTGAGCTGAAGCGAGCGCGTCCAGGCGGCCCGCATGGCGCGAGACTCCGAGCGGCTGCGGCTGCGCAACGATCAGCTCTCCGGCCTGATGCTTTTTGCGCTGGCGCTTTTCGCCGGCTGGCAGAACCGCACGTATCCCATTGGCAGCTTGCAGGAGCCGGGCCCCGGCTACACGCCGCTGCTGATTGCGGTGTTTCTCGCGATCCTCGGTTTGGCGATCGCGTTCGGCGGGAGGCGTTCGCAACCGCTCGGCGAGACGCGCTGGCCTGAAGCGCGACGTGCGTTCATGATCCTCGCTGCGTGCGCGGTCGCGACGTATGCGCTCGAGCCGCTGGGCTATCGGATCACGATCACGGCGCTGCTGGTCTTTTTTTTAGGGGTGCTCGAACGTAGGCCCCCGCTTCATGTGGTGACCGTCGCTTTGGGCTTTTCACTGCTGTCGTTTTATTTCATTGCGACGCTGCTGCGCGTGCCGCTGCCTCGCGGACCATTCGGCTGGTGAAAGCACGCGACTATTGCGCGAGTCCCCCGGCCGCGGCAGCGATGGTGAGCTCCCTCGAATCGCGTCATGGCTGAGACGCTGCAGAACCTGCTGCTCGGTTTTCAGGTCGCCCTCGATCTGAAAGTTCTCGGTTACGCCTTCGCCGGCTGCATCATCGGCACGCTCGTAGGAATGATGCCGGGACTGGGTCCGCTCGCCGGAATCAGTCTCCTGCTTCCGGCGACATTCGGTCTGAATCCGATTATCGCGATGGTGCTGCTCGGCGGCGTGTACTACGGCGCCATGTACGGCGGCTCGACGACTTCGATACTCATGCGCATTCCGGGCGAAGCCGCGTCGGTCATGACGTGCGTCGACGGGTACGCCATGACACAAAACGGCCGTGCGGGCGCAGCGCTCGCGATCGCGGCTATCGGATCTTTCGTCGCCGGCACGCTGGGCGTCGTGGGTTTGATGCTGCTTGCACCGACGCTGGCTGCGTTCGCACTGCGCTTCGGGCCGCCCGAATACACCGCGCTGCTGCTCATGGGCTTTTTCATTCTTGCCTATATGAGCGGCGGCTCGATGCTGAAGACGCTTGCGATGGCGGCATTCGGCCTGCTGCTGGGAATGATCGGCATCGACGCAATGAGCGGCTATACGCGCTTCAGCTTCGGCATTGTCGAGCTGGGCGATGGCGTCGGTATCGTGCCTGTCGCGGTAGGGTTGTTCGGTATCTCGGAAATCCTGTTGACGGCGGGTCAGGCCGGGAGCCCCCCGGTGCAAAGGCCGAAATTCCGCGAGCTCATGCCTTCGCGCGCCGAACTTCGCGATTCGGTCGCGCCTATTGCACGCGGGAGCCTCCTTGGATTTCTGATCGGCATTATCCCGGGCTCCGCGCACGTGATTTCGTCATTCGTCTCCTACGGCATCGAGCGGCGTCTGTCGAAACACCCGGAGCGTTTCGGCAAAGGCGCGATCGAAGGTGTCGCGGGTCCGGAGTCGGCGAACAATTCAGCCGCGACGGGCGCGTTCGTGCCGATGCTGGCGCTGGGCATACCGACCGGTCCCGTCACGGCGGTGATGATCGCCGCAGTCATGGTGCACGGGATCGCGCCGGGTCCGATGCTGATTCAGCAGCAGCCTGAGCTTTTCTGGGGGTTTGTCGCGAGCATGTATGTGGGAAATACCGTGCTTCTGATCTTGAACCTGCCGCTCGTCGGTTTGTTCGTCAATCTGCTGCGCATTCCCTATTCGTACCTGTACCCGGCGATTCTGTGCTTCTGCATACTCGGTTGCTATTCGGTCGCGAACAGCGTCGTCGACGTGTGGATCATGCTCATCATGGGCGGGATCGGCTACGGGCTGCGGAAATTCGGCTATGACCTCGCGCCGGTCGCTCTCGGCCTCGTGCTCGCACCCATGCTCGAGCTGAGCCTGAGGCAATCGCTTGCGATGAGCGCGGGCGATTATTCGATATTCGTTCAGCGCCCGATTGCGGCGACGATGCTGGCGCTCGGCGCGATACTGCTCGTGCTCGGTCTTAAACCGCTCGTCAGCAAAGGCGCCGATTGGCGATCGAAAGTCGGCTTGGACGATCAAAAGCCATAAAGATTTGCAGGATTGTGTACGAGCACCTGCTCGCGCACGCCGGCGTCCGGAACCCAGTCGAGCAGCAGGTCCGCAAGGTCGCCGTCGTTCGGCATGGTGCCTTTGACCATGACGTGCGGCCAGTCGGTGCCCCAGAGCACGCGCTGCGGTGCGTGAGCGAGGAGTGCTTGCGCGAAAGCGACAGTGTCCCGGTGTGGAAAACGCTCGCCGGATATGCGGTACGAACCGGTCAGCTTGACCCATGCCTTGCCGAGTTTCATCAGACGCAGCAGCGCCTGGAAACCCGCGGCTTCGACTCCCTTGTCGGTTTGCATGTATCCCAGATGTCCCAGCACAATGGGGACCGGAAACGCCGCGAACACCTGGTCGAGGGACGGAAATTCGTCAGCGTGCATCAGAAATTCCACGTGCCAGCCGTAGCGTTTGATGCGGTTGGCCACACGCTCGAGCGCTGGCATGGCGATGACGCCTTTTGCTTCGGCGACGTCGACGACATTGACGCGCACGCCCCGCACACCGGCCTGATGCAGCCGCTCGAGCTCGGTGTCGGCAATGTTGTCGTCCACCACCGCGACGCCGCGACAGCGCCCTCCCATCTGGCGCATCGCCTCGAGCATCACGGTGTTGTCGGTGCCATACACGCTCGGCTGCACGAGCACCGCGCGGTCGATACCCAGCGTATTCAGCACATGCGAGTACGCGGGCAGGAGCGCGTCCGGCGGCGTGTACACGCGCCGTTCCGAATAGGGATGCACGCGGATCGGCCCGCAGATATGCGCGTGCGTGTCGCATGCATTGCGCGGCATCGCGACGCGCGGTCTGCGTGGTTGTGCATCGGGCGCTGCACAAAGGGGTGCCACGTCGGAGGTGGCGTGCGGAAGCGCTTTAATCACAGGTATTCCTGGGAATATTGGGGTAGCGGATCGTAGCTTATACTTCGAGCTGACTCGGCTCGCGAAATGTCACCGCATACCTCGATGTCCGCAAAACCGTGCTGCAATCGCTCTCAGCAGTAGTGCTGACGCTTGCCGCGGCGGTGCTCGGCGCCGCCGAATTCGAGCGCACCGGGGGACCGTACGTTCCGACCCCGCAAGCCGTGGTCGATGCGATGCTCGATTTCGCGAAAGTCGGGCCGCGCGATTTCGTGATCGATCTCGGTTCGGGCGATGGACGCATCGTGCTGACGGCCGCGCAACGCTACAACGCGCGCGGGTTTGGCGTCGACATCGATCCGGAGCTCGTCCAGCAGAGCAACGCCGAAGCGCAGCGCCGCGGTCTTGGCGAGCGCGTGAGCTTCCGAGAGCAGGACGTGATGCAGGCGCGTATCGAGGAAGCGAGCGTCGTCACGCTGTATCTGCTGCCGGGCATGATGCAGTCGCTGCAAACCAAATTTCTTAGCGAGCTGAAACCGGGGACACGGATCGTTTCGCACGATTTTCCGTTCGCGGACTGGAAGCCGGACCGCCAGGCCAATGTCGACGTGCCGGAAAAATACGGCACCGCTGGCAACTGGAAATCGACGATTTTCTACTGGGTCGTGCCCGCTCAGTTGCAAGGCGCGTGGCACGTGAACATCCCAGAGCTCGCGCCGCAACCGCTCGCAGTCGCATTCGAACAGCAATTCCAGTACGTCGAAGGGCACGCGACGGTGCGCGGCAAACGCGCCAACATCGCCGATGGCAGACTCGAAGGCGACCGCCTCCGCTTCAAGCTTGTGCTCGGCGGTGCGGCTTACGATTTTAGCGGCACAGTGGAAGGCGGCCGCATGCACGGTGAGGCCGTCCGCGCCTCGCGCACTCTGGGATGGACTGCCACCAAAGTGAAGTCCGCGACGACGGCAACACGCTGATTTTCACGGCTCTGCCCCTCCACCAAGTCACAAACCTGTCGTCCTCACCCGACCGCAAGAAGGCTGCAAACGCAGGCACTTGCGCAGTCGCGGGGATGGCACGTCGCGCGTAAGCGACAGCCGCGCTGCATGTTAGCCCTCTTTCTTCGACTTAGACTTAATAGTCGTGACATAAGCACCTGATCTGATTTCATTCTTTGATTGAGGTACGGATGTTGCGAGGGGTAGATCGCCGACATTATTTCAACGACCGGCAACGAGGAGGCGAGATGAGCAACCCAAGTCGTCTCAAGGGAAGGCTGGCCATCGCGCTTTTGAGCGCGGCACTACTCGGTGCAGGTGCTGGCGGAAACGACAGCGCCGCAGGAGTGGGCAAGTCCAACGGCGCGGCTGCCGACAACCGCGCCAGTTTCTTTCAATCGCACGCCTTGAGCGCCATGCTGCGTGCGGACCGCGATAAAGACGGTCTCCTGAGCCGTGCCGAGCTCGAACAATATGATCTCGGCCTGGCACGCCGTTTCAAGGAAGCCGACGCTGATCGCGACGGCAAGCTCAACTTCGGCGAATTCGAAAAGCTTTTCTCGGCGCCGGAGAGTTCGGTCAGCCGCTGACACGGAACCGCCAGCGGCACAGGGATTGCCAGAGGTAAAGGTGAGCCCATGCAATCCCATCGATTGAGGAGTTTGAACATGACTAAACGCACATTGTCGTTATTTGGCGCCGTTTTCGCAGGCGCGTTTTTCGCGCTTCCGGCCACCGCTGCCGGCCCGAATAGTCCGACTGACGATCCGAGCGATCGCGGCGTCATCACACCGAGCGTCGCTATGGATCAGACAGTTTTCGAGCGCCGCATTCCGGGCGGCACGCCTGTGATGCCTGAGCAGCGCGACCCGCTCAACCCCAACCGCGTCGTGCCTTTCGTCCAGCAGCCGGAAGGCGTGCGGCCCTTGGTGCAGGGTTTCCATCCGAATATCATCAACCCGACGACCCTCCAGCCCGAACCGATACTGGTCGACCCGGCCTATATCACCGGTATGGACGGCGCACCGGTAGGCGCGACGCGATAGGCCCATCGAACCGGCTTGATGCCGAAAAAAAAAGGCCGCCGAAAGGCGGCCTTTTTGTTGCGTTCAGACGTTCAGGACCGGGTGCCGCGGTAGAACTCATAGCGCTCGAGCACGCGCGGGACGTACTGGCGCGTTTCCGGATAGGGCGGAATGGCGCGGCCGGAATCGATGACAGCGCCTTCGCCGGCGTTGTATGCGGCGAGGGCCAGATTGAGATTGTTGTTGAAGACCAAGAGCAGGTGCCGCAGGTAACGCGCGCCGCCGCGGAGGTTCTGCAGCGGATTCCAACTGTCCTTGACCCCGAAACGCTGGGCTGTGCCGGGCATGAGTTGCATCAATCCCCGCGCGCCTTTGGCTGACAAGGCGCGGGCGTTGTAGCCCGATTCGACCGTCACGACCGCGTGGAGTAGCGCTGCATCGACTTGTTGCTCGCGTGCAACTTTCGCAACCAGATCCGAATAGGGCTGGCGGATGACGCGCACAGGAATCGGTGCT
>DATLEF010000170.1:0-43293 GCA_035525455.1 Burkholderiales bacterium | reverse complement strand
CGATCCATCCGGAAAGCTCCGCGACGCGCTTCGAATACTGCGTGCCGTTTCTGAGCGTGACATTCACGATCGTGTGCATGCGATCGAAATCGGTGGGGATCGCGTCGTCGACTTTCAGCACGACCCGCCGCAGCAGGGCTTCCACGTCGGGGTGAAACCGCATTTCGTTCGTGAACGAGTCGATCGTGACCTCGCCGTGCAAGAGCGCGATCGCCGTCGTGTACTGGACGCTGAACTTGCCGTCGAGACCGGTTTCCGGGAGCGGGCGGTTCACGTAATCGAATCGAGGGAAGACGACTTCGACACGCTCGATCTGGGCGGGATCGAGGCGGTGCTCGGCGCGCAGCGCGAGCGCGGCGTCTATGGGACGATGCGTGAAGTAATTGCTCGGGTGCTTCTTGAACCCCACGCCCGGGTCGATCATGCGGAGCGGCTTTGCAAATCCGTCGACGAGCTTCTCCGGCTCGCCCTGGCCGTGGAAGAACGTGTCGAAGAATCCTTTGGGGCCGAACAGATCGGCGCTCGCCGTCCAGCCCATGCGCGCAAGCACCGCGCATTCGACACCCATGCGCGCAGCGTGCCCCGAATGCGAGGATTTGGTCATCGTGCCCGTGTTGATCGAAATGCTGCCGGCTCGCGAGCCGGCGAGACCGAGCGCCATCAGCATTTGCCGGTGATCGAGATCGAGCGCGCGTCCAGCACCTGCAACTGCGCCGAGCGTGCCTGTCATGCCGGGTTTGTGAAAGCCCGATCCGGTTTCCATGCCGGTTGCGGCGAGCCTCACGCGGCCCTGCACTTCGAATGCCGCAACGATCGCCTCGATCACTTTCCTGCCGCTTAAGCCCTCGTGTTCCGCGACCGCGAGTATCGCGGCGAGCGTCGGTGAGGTCGGATGATTGAGCGGGTACCAGGTATTGTCGAAATCCAGTGCGTGCGCCATCGTGCCGTTGGCGTACGCGGCGCTCTGCATACTCGTTTTGAAACCGCCCGCTACGACGCTCGCCTGGGGCGCACCACCCATAGCCTTCACGTACTCGATCGAGATGCGGCCAACGCCTAGAGGCTCGGTGGCCCCAGCCAGCGTAACCGCCAGGCCGTCGAGCGCGACTTGCTTCGCGACGTCGATCGCCGCCGCCGGCAGCTCGTCGTAGCGTATGGCGAGGATGTGCTCGGCGAAGCGCGCGGTCAGTGTTTTGGGCATCGTCACGAACTCGCTCGATACGGGGTGGCGATCTCGCTCAATCGATTTTCACGCCTGCGTCTTTGACGACTTTCGCGTATTTCGTAAGCTCGGCTGCGATGAGCGCCGCGAATTCGTTGGGGCTGCCGCTCCAGACTTCGGCGCCGATATTGGTGAAAGTCTGTCGCGCTTCAGGAAGCGTGAGGACCTGTTTCAACTCTGCATGCAGGCGCTCGAGAACGGGTTTCGGTGTGCCCGTGGGCGCGAGCAGTCCGTTCCAGATGCCGATCTCGTAACCGCGGACTCCGGACTCCGCGACCGTAGCCAATTCCGGCGCCGCAGCTACGCGCTTCGCACTCGTCACCGCCAGCGCGCGGAGCTTCCCTGCGCGCGCATGCGTGAGCGCTGCAGGCATCGCGGGAAACATGATCTGGGTTTCGCCCGCCATCGTTTGCGTGACCGCCGGTGCGCTGCCGTTATACGGTACGTGGCGCATGTTGACGCCCGCCATCGTCTTGAACATTTCGGTGGCGAGCTGCACCGTGGACCCGTTGCCGCTGGAGGCGTAGACGAGCTCGCCGGGCCGCGCTTTGGCGAGCGCGACCAGCTCGCGGACGTTCTTCGCCGGCAGCGATGGGTGCACCACGAGGATAAGCGGCGTGTTCGCAACCAGCGATACCGGAGTGAAGTCTTTGAGCGTGTCGTAAGAGAGCTTGCGATATAGATTCGGATTGATGACGATTTCGGTGTTCGAGCCCATGAGGAGCGTGTAGCCGTCGGCCGGCGCGCGCGCGGCGATAGCGGTTCCGATGGTGCCTCCGGCTCCCGGATGGTTGTCGACGACGATCTGCTGGCCGAGCCGGGGCGCCATATGTTGAGCGACGACGCGCGCAGCGGTGTCGGACGCGCCGCCCGGCGAGAACGGAACGAGCATGCGGATCGGGCGCGCGGGGTAGGGCTGGGCGCAGGCGCTGTCGTAGTTCAATGCGAAGAGGGCCGCGCATACTCCGACAGCGCCCGCGCACGATCTTCGCATATCCATGTGTGCGGCCGCCTTCATCGCGGACTCCGTGGTTCATTCATTTTGCAGCGCTCCTGGTCGCGTCAGCTCCAGCGCTGGGGGTCCGCGTTTTCTTCCGCGGGGGCCCGGAATGAATCACCTGCGATGACTCCAGGCGCTGCAGGTCCTGCGCGCTCAAGCCGAGCGCCGACAGCACTTCCGCATTGTGCTCGCCGAGTTTAGGTGCCGGCAGCCGTACCGCGCCGGGTGTCGTGCCGAGTTTAGGCGCGATGCCGTGCATCGGGATCTGGCCCATTTCGTCGTCCGGGTATTCGACAATCATTTCGCGTGCGATCACGTGCGGGTCGTGCATGATTTGCGCGATGTCGTAGACGGGACCTACCGTCACTTCCTGCGCGTCGAAGAACGCGAGATTTTCCTCGAGCGTCTTCGCTCCGATCACGGCGCCCACGATCGAATCGAGCTCTTCGGCGTGGCGCACGCGGTCGGCGTTGGTGCGGTAGCGCGGGTTGTCGATGAGATCGGCGCGGCCGATTGCCCGGAAAAGACGCTCGGTCATCGCCTGAGTCGAAGCGGACATGCACACCCACATACCGTCCTGGGTTCGGTAGACGTTGCGCGGCGCGGCCGTAGTCGAGCGGCTGCCGGTGCGGCCGCGAAGCTTCCCGCCCGCGCGGTGGCCCGCCGCCTGCGGCCCCATGAACGCGAAAAGCGGCTCCAGCAGCGAAACATCGATCACCTGTCCTTTGCCGCCGCGCGTTTCCACTTCGCGCAACGCGACGAGCGTGGCAAAAGCGCCGCACGCGCCGGCCGTGCAATCGGCAAGCTGCATCGGCGGCAGCACCGGCTCGCGGTCCTCGAAACCGTTCAAGGCGGCAAAACCGGACATGCCTTCGGCGAGCGTCCCGAAGCCGGGCTTGTGCTTGTACGGGCCGGTCTGCCCCCAACCGGTCACGCGCACGATGATGAGCCTGGGATTCCGCGCGTGCAGCACGTCCGGACCCAATCCCATTTTTTCGAGCGTGCCCGGCCGGAAGTTTTCGATGAGCACCTGCGCGGTCTCGACGAGCTTAAGCACGAGCTCCCGCGCTTCGTTCTTTCGCAGGTCGAGGCACACGCTTTTCTTGTTGCGCGCGTACACCTTCCAGTTTGCCGCGATGCCCGCGACCAGCCAGTCGCGCAGCGCATCGCCTTCGGGCGGCTCGATCTTGATCACCTCGGCGCCGAAATCAGCGAGCATGAGACTCAGCATGTTGCCGGCGACGACGCGCGAGAGATCGAGCACGCGCACGCCTTCGAGCGGTGTGCGCGCCTGCGGCTCGAAAGATTTGCGCGGCAGCATTCGAGCGTGAGTCTCGCGTGGCCCGGTGAATTTTTGCGTCGTCGAGGCGGGACGGGCACGATAGCAGTAATGCTCGCGCACAAGCAATCGCGCGACTTTCGGCCTTGGCCGCCCTAGCGCCGGTCAGCGCCGGTCGCGAGCTGTTTTTCTACGACGCGCGTTTCGTTTCTCAAGAGGGTCGCGAGCTCGTTCACGCGCTTTTCGTTCATGCGGCTCGAGATAGCCGATACCGACAGCGCGGCAAAAGCGACCCCGCTCTGGTTGTGCAGCGGCTGTCCGACCGAGCGCACACCGGCAAGCGTCGGCATTTCGCGCACCGCAAAACCCAGCTTCTGCGCGCGCTTCACCTGCGCGAGCAGGCTTGTGGGCGTGAGCCCGTATTCCGGCAGTCGCGGCGTATTGCTGGCGATAACGTGTCTGACCTCCTCTTCCGAGAGCGCCGAGAGTATGGCGAGACTGCCCGTGCCGACGCCGAGCGGACGGCGCATGCCGATTTCGAGCGTGAAGGTCTTGATCGGAAACGTGCCTTCCTGCCGGTCGACGCACACCGTATCGAGGCCGCTGCGCTGTGTCAGAAAGACTGTGTCTCCCGTCGCTTCCGCGATGCGCGTCATTGCGGGATGGCAAATTTCGCGCAGGTTGAAGCGCGGCGCTGCGGTAAGTCCCAGCTCGAAGACCATCGGCCCCAGGAAATAACGGTGCGTTTCCGGATCCTGCTGCACCATGTTTTCGAGCGTGAGGCATTTCAGCATGCGGTGCACGGTCGGGCGCTGAAGCCCGGTGCGCCCTGCGAGATCGAGCAGGCGCGAGCCGCTGCGGTTGTGCGCGGCGATCTCGCGCATGAGCATGAGCGCGCGCTCTATACTTTGCGTGCCAGACAGGCGAGCGTTGTCGTCGCTGGACGGTTTCTTGGACATGGAGTGTAAGTCCGGATGGTGAAAGTGCGGTCGCATTATGCCATCGCCTCGAACATAGTGGAAGAATAGGCGTGCATGCGAGGGTAACCCGAGGGTCGTCAGTGGCGCGTCGAGGCCTTTAGTCCATATCCCGGAGCGGGCCGCGGCGGCGGCTGTCCTTCGTGTCTGGCCCCCTTAATTCTCTTCAGTCAGAGCAGGAGTTTCCGATGACCGATTTATCGTCCACCCACCGGGCCGAGCTTGCCTCGCCGGGCGCGCGTTTCCGCGAGGCCGTCGAGCAGGAAAAACCGCTGCAGATCGCGGGCACGATCAACGCCTATGCGGCGCGTCTCGCCGAACGCGTGGGGTTTCGTGCCATATACCTGTCCGGCGGTGGCGTGGCCGCGGGCTCGCTCGGTTTGCCGGACCTGGGTATCAGCACGCTCGATGACGTGCTGACCGACATTCGCCGCATCACCGACGCGTGCGCGCTGCCGTTGCTCGTCGACGTCGATACGGGATGGGGTGGAGCGTTCAATATCGCGCGCACAGTGAAATCGCTGATCAAGTTCGGCGCCGCCGCGATGCATATCGAAGACCAGGTCCTGCAGAAGCGTTGCGGTCACCGTCCTAACAAGGAAATCGTCGGCAAGGACGAAATGGTCGATCGCATCAAAGCGGCAGCGGACGCGAAAAGCGATTCGAGCTTCGTCATCATGGCGCGTACCGACGCGCTCGCCGTCGAAGGCCTGGACGCCGCGATCGAGCGCGCATGCGCGTGCGTGGAGGCCGGCGCCGACATGATTTTTCCCGAAGCGATCACCGAGCTCGCGATGTACCGCAAATTCGCCGATGCGGTGAAAGTGCCGATCCTCGCCAACATCACCGAATTCGGTAAGACGCCGCTTTTCAGCACCGCGGAGCTTGCCAGCGCCAACGTTGCCATGGCGCTCTACCCGCTCTCGGCCTGGCGCGCGGCGAATGCGGCGGCGCTCAAGGTGTACCAGGCGCTGCGCAAGGACGGGCACCAGAAGAACGTCCTCGCGCTTATGCAAAGCCGCGACGAGCTTTACGATTATCTGAGTTATCACGACTACGAGCAGAAGCTGGACGCGCTGTTCGCGCGCGACAAGTCCTTGTAATTCCAAGGCTTGCGAGCTGCCCGCGATCGGGCGGGCGTATAATGTGACGCCTGATTTGTAGCGTGGTCCGCGCGACGATGCAGCTTCTCACTTTCGGCTTGAATCATCAGACCGCGCCGCTCGATGTGCGCGAGCGGGTGGTCTTTCACGCCGAAACACTGGTGCAGGCGTTGCGCGATCTGGTCGAACGCCGGCGCGTGACGGAGGCGGCGATCATCTCGACTTGCAACCGCACCGAGGTCTACTGCAACACCGAGGATCCGCGCGCAGCAGTCGGGTGGCTGACCGATTACCACCGCATGAAGCCGCGCGAGCTCGAGCCCTACCTTTACCACTTCCCGCAGGATGAAGCGGTGAAACACGCTTTTCGCGTTGCGAGCGGTCTCGATTCGATGGTCCTGGGCGAGCCGCAGATTCTCGGCCAGTTTAAGGAGGCGGTGAAGAGCGCGGAGGCTGCGGGAACGCTCGGGCTCGTGCTGAACAAACTTTTTCAGCGGACGTTCTCGGTCGCGAAGACGGTGCGCACCGAAACCGATATCGGCGTGAGCACCGTGTCGATGGCCTCTGCCGCGGTGCAGCTCGCCGAGCGCATTTATCCCACGATTGCCGGGCAGAACATCCTTTTTCTCGGCGCGGGCGAGATGATCGAGCTTTGCGCGGCGCATTTCGCCGCGCGGCATCCCAAGCATCTCACTTTCGCGAACCGCACTGAATCACGGAGCCAGCAGCTTGCCGAGCGCTTCCTCGGCCGCGTGATTTCGCTGAACGACGTGCCGGGCCAGCTGCCGCTGCACGACATCATCGTGTGTTCTACGGCCTCGCCGTTGCCGCTCATCGGCAAAGGCGTCGTGGAAAGCGCGGTGAAGGCGCGCAAGCACCGTCCCATCCTCATGTTCGATCTTGCGGTGCCGCGCGACATCGAAGCCGAGGTGGAGAAGCTTCCCGACGTGTTTCTTTACACTGTGGACGATCTCGGCAAGATCGCGCGCGAAGGTCTCGAGATCCGCCAGAGCGCCGTGGCGCAGGCGGAAGTCATCATCGAGAACCACGTGAGCGAGTTCATGCACTGGCTGGGCAGCCGCGAAAGTGTGCCTGCGATACGCGCCATGCGCGATTCGGCCGAGCGCTCGCGGCGCCACGAGCTCGAGCGCGCCCAGAGGCGTCTTGCGCGCGGCGAAGACCCGCAGCGCGTGCTGGAGGAGCTTTCGCGCGCACTCACGAACAAGCTCCTGCACGCGCCGACTCACGCGCTCAACCACGCGAGCGCAGATGAGCGCGCGGCGCTTTCCGCGACCCTTGCCCGCCTCTATCACGTCACGCGCTCCGAATGAAACCCAGCATCTCGGCGAAGCTGACGCAGCTCACGCACCGCCTCGAGGAGATCAACGCCCTCCTCGCGTCACAGGACGTGACGAGCGACATCGACAACTATCGGCGGCTCACCCGCGAGCACGCGGAGATCACGCCGGTGGTCGACCTTTATCGCGCGTACCGGGGTGTCGAGGGGGATCTCAAGACTGCGCAGGAGATGGCGGAGGATCCGGGCACCCGGGAATTCGCGGAAAACGAAATTCGCGAGACGCGCGAGCGGCTGCTGGCGATCGAGTCGCAGCTGCAGAAGCAGCTCCTGCCCAAAGACCCGAACGACGAGCGCAATATTTTTCTCGAGATTCGCGCCGGCACAGGCGGCGAGGAATCGGCGCTTTTTGCAGCCGACCTCTTTCGGATGTACGCGCGCTTCGCTGAACGAAATCGTTGGCAGGTCGAAGTCATCTCGCAGAATCCCTCCGACCTGGGCGGCTATCGCGAAATCATTGCCAAGATCGCCGGACACGGTGCATATTCACGCCTTAAATTCGAATCTGGGGCGCACCGCGTGCAGCGCGTACCGGACACTGAAACCCAGGGCCGTATCCACACCTCGGCATGCACGGTTGCCGTGCTGCCGGAAGCCGACGCAGTCGAGAACATCATTCTTAATCCCGCCGAGCTCAAGATCGACACCTACCGCGCCTCCGGGGCAGGCGGCCAGCATGTCAACAAGACCGATTCCGCCGTACGGATCACGCACCTGCCGACGGGTACAGTGGTCGAATGCCAGGACGACCGCTCCCAGCACAAGAACAAGGCTCGCGCGATGGCGGTGCTGGCCGCACGCATCAAGGACAAGCAGGTGCGTGAGCAGCAAAGCCAGCGTGCCGCCACACGCAAGTCGCTCGTCGGCAGCGGGGATCGTTCGGAGCGCATACGCACTTATAATTTTCCGCAGGGCCGCGTGACCGATCATCGCGTGAATCTGACGCTCTATAAGATTGCCGCCATCATGGACGGCGATCTCTTCGAGCTCACCGACGCGCTGATCGCCGAACACCAGGCCGACCTGCTCGCCCAGCTCGCAGAGGAAACGGCATCGGCATGAGCATCGCGGAGATCCTGCGGAACGCCGCAACCCGCATCAATCCTGTCGATGCGCGCGTGCTGCTCGCGCATGTCATGGATCGCGATTCGGCTTACCTCATCGCGCACCGCGACGACGCCTTGAGCGATACCGAGACCCGTGCTTTCGAAGCGCTGGTGGAGCGGCGCGCCGCAGGCGAGCCGGTCGCTTACATCACCGGCCAGCGTGAGTTTTACGGCCGCCCGTTTGCCGTGACGCCTGCCGTGCTGATTCCACGCCCCGAGACCGAAGTGCTGGTCGATGCGGCGCTCGAGCGCATTGCAGGCACGGGGCGCGTGCGCGTGCTCGACGTCGGAACCGGCAGCGGGTGTGTGGCCATCGCGATCGCATTCGAGAGGCCGCAGTGCAGGTTGCTCGCAGTGGATCGCTCGCTCGAGGCCCTGGCGATCGCGCGCCGCAACGCGGTGGCGCTGCGCGTGGGCAACGTCGCTTTTCTCAGGAGCGACTGGTTCGAGGCATTGGGCACGGAGCGTTTCGACATGATCGTTTCCAACCCGCCTTATATCGCGCTTGGGGATCCTCACTTGAGTCAAGGCGATCTGCGTTTCGAACCGCAGCAGGCATTGTGCGGCGGAGCGGACGGGCTGGAGGCTGTGCGCACGCTCGTTCTGGGCGGCGTCAAGCACCTCACCTCAGGCGGCTGGCTCGTGCTCGAGCACGGCCACGATCAAGGCCCCGCGGTCCGCGCTCTCTTCGCCCATAACGGCTACGTCGACGTCGTTTCGATGACCGACATCAGCGGCATCGAGCGCGTGACCGCCGGACGCTTGACGTTTACCCTGCGCACTCTCTAAAATACCTGATTAGTTTAGTCAGGTATAGGCAAAGCCATGAGCACTCAGGACGTCATAAAAGAGCAGGTGACCAGCAATAAAGTGGTGCTGTACATGAAAGGGTCGCCCGATTTCCCGCAGTGCGGATTTTCGGCGAACGCGTGCAACATTCTGCGGGCGTGCGGCGTCGAAGATTTCTACACCGTCAACGTGCTCGAGAACCCCGAAATCCGGCAGGGGATCAAAGAATTCGCGCACTGGCCGACCATCCCGCAGCTTTACGTGAACGGCGAATTCGTGGGCGGCTCCGACATTCTGATGGAGATGTATCGCAGCGGAGAGCTGCAGAAAATGCTGCAGGGCTGAGACCAAAACCTCGAGCGCGCAGGATCGAAGAGTGGCCGGCTTTGCCGGCCATTTTCGTTTCACCCTATACGCGTGGCGCCGGCGTTATCCGCTTGAATACGCGTACTGCACGCAAAGAATGATCGCGATTGCGAAGAGCGCGCCTTTCACCCATATCTTGTACGTAGACGCATCGATGCGGCTGCGAATTCTCACGCCGTAGAGCGCGCCCACTGCGGCGACTGCGGCGAGCGGCAACGTCGCCAGCCACTGCGCCGCGGGCACGCCTCCCGCTGTTGCGAGCGTCGCGAATTGCGCTGATTTCCCGGCGACGAAACAGATGTTGAGCGCCTGCACCAGCATCGTCGGCTGAACGCCGATCGCAAGGTAATAGATGATGAGCGGCGGCGCAGCGACGTTTGCCGTACCTTCAGAAAGTCCCGCCAGGAAGCCAAACAGGAAGCCGAAGAGATGCCGGTGCCGCCGGATCGGCGGCCATTCGCTGCGGCCGAGCCGGTCCAGGTTGAGATAGATGATGATGACTGCCGCGAGGAGCAGTGTGTAGGGAAAAGCCGGATAAGCGATGAAAAGGCGCGTGCCGATCCCCGCTCCGAGCAGCATATAGAGCGGCATCATCCAGAACTCGGCCAGCACGCGACGCAGAGGAACACCTTTCACTGCGGCGATCACGACCGTGGCAAGGCACGGCAAGAGCACCACGATCACAGCGGTGCGAATGTCGGTGACCAGCGCGATCAGCGGTGTCGCGAGCGTCGGAAAACCCAGGCCGAGGGCACCCTGCAACACGCCCGAGATGAGAATCACGAGCGCGATCCAGATGAGCAGCGGTACAGAAAGCGAATCGAGTCCGGCCATGTGTCTTAAACGACGGCGTGAGAGCACCGCATTCTAACCGCGTCGTTTGCTACGGCCGGATGATTGAACTACGATGGCTCACAGATCCGGAGAAAAGCGATGGCCGAGCTGGAAAACCCTTATCCACTGGCGGCGAGCGCGGCAGATGCACTTCCCGTTGAAGCGGCGGCAGGTACTTACGAACAAGGTGGAGTCCGCGTGGAAGCCGCTCGCGGCTGGGGCTGGATACGCGATGGCTTCGACTATTTTCGACGCCAGCCCGGTACGTGGATCCTGCTCGCGCTGATTTTCGGCGCGCTGCTGATCGGAGTGAGCCTCATACCCATGATCGGGTCGGTCCTGACCATACTGCTCGTGCCTGTGCTGGCGGCGGGGCTGCTCGCAGGCTGCCAGACGCTCGAAAGCGGAGGCGAGCTCGAGCTCGCGCATCTGTTCGCCGGCTTTCGCCGGCACACCGGACAATTGATGCTCGTTGGTCTCATCGGCTTTGCGCTCACGGCCGCAGTCATGATTCCCGCGGCGCTTCTCATCGGCGGTGGCGGCATCCTTGCGATCATGTCCGGCAGCGCTTCCGGCGCTGCTTCCGGGGCTGCTCTTGGCGCCGCGCTCGGAACGGCGGCGCTGGTGGGCGCGCTGATATCGCTCGCGCTGTTCGTCTTCGTGAACATGGCCATGTGGTTTGCGCCCGCCCTCGTCATGCTCCAGGAGCACAGCGCACCGCACGCAGTGGCCGAGAGCTTCCGGGGTTGCCTAAAAAATATCCTGCCTTTTCTGCTGTATTCGGTGATCCTTTTCCTGCTCGCCATGGTCGCGTCGATACCCTTGGGCTTAGGCTGGCTCGTGCTCGCGCCCGTGGTCTTCGGCTCGGTCTACGCTGCGTATCGCGATATTTACTTCGCGCGCTAGAACCTCCGGACGCGCCGCGCTGCGACACGGCCTTGCCGCGCTTCGCGACGACGCGTCATAATCCCCGCACCCCCGCCCCGGCGTGAAGCTCGCGTGGCGGTCCCGGCGCTACGCAAATCCCTGCCGCCCGGCATCAGAGAGGAGGTCCTCCATGAACATCATGGTCGAAAGCAAGAACATCTCAAAAGCCGCCATCGCTGCGAGCAAGCTCAAGATGACGCCGAGCGAAGCATTTGTCGAAACGCTGCTCGCGCAGGGCGTCAAGGACTCGTTCGGGATCGTGGGATCGGCGTACATGGATGCGCACGATCTTTTCCCGCTCGCCGGGATTCGTTTCGTGTCGGTCGCGCACGAGCAGAATGCCGCGCACATGGCCGATGGCTATTCGCGCGTCACCGGCAAGCATGGGGTGTGCATCGCTCAGAACGGACCCGGCATCACCAATTTCGTAACGGGGATTGCCGCCGCGTACTGGGCGCACTCTCCGGTCGTCGCGATCACCCCGGAGTCGGGCAGCTTGACCATGGGTCTCGGCGGTTTCCAGGAAACGGAGCAGATGCCGATCTTCTCCAAGATCACGAAATGGCAGGTGCACGTGAATTCGCCGCAGCGCATCGCAGAGCTCACCTCGCGCGCATTCGACATCGCGATGGCCGAGCGCGGCCCGGTGCAGGTGAACATCCCGCGCGACTACTTCTACGGCGAAGGCGATTTCGAAATTCCCGAGCCGCAGCGCGTCGAGCGCTCCGCCGGTGGGCGCGACGCGCTGGACGCAGCCGCAAGGCTGCTGGCGAAGGCGAAATTCCCGGTGATCATTTCGGGCGGCGGTGTCGTCATGGCCAACGGCGTGAAGGAATGCGTGGCGCTCGCCGAGTTTCTCTCGGCTCCGGTCGTGAACTCGTACCTGCACAACGATTCTTTCCCGGCGAACCATGCGCTCGCGTGCGGACCTTTGGGTTACCAGGGCTCGAAGGCGGCGATGAAAATCATCTCGCGCGCCGACGTCGTGCTCGCACTCGGCTCGCGGCTCGGACCTTTCGGCACGCTTCCCCAGCACGGCCTCGAGTACTGGCCGGCGAACGCGAAGATCATCCAGGTCGACTCCGACATGCGCATGCTCGGGCTGGTCAAGAAAATATCGGTCGGAATCTGCGGCGACGCACGTTTGGCTTCGATCGAGCTCCTGCAGCGCCTGAAAGCGCACGCGAAGTCGGCGCCGAACAAGCAGCGGATAGCCGAGGTGCAGAAAGAGAAAGAAGTGTGGAAAGACGAGCTCGCGAAATGGCCTTCGCCGAACGAAAAAGGACGCATCGGGCCGCGCCAGGCGCTTGCCGCGCTGGCTCGCGCGATGCCGAAAAACGCCATGGTGTCGACCGACATCGGTAACGTGTGTTCGGTGGCCAACAGCTATCTACACTTCGAAACTTCGCCGTCGTTCCTGGCTGCAATGAGCTTCGGTAACTGCGGTTATGCCTATCCGGCGGCAATCGGCGCCAAGGTCGGCCGCCCCGATCGGCCTGCCATCGCCTATGTCGGTGACGGCGCGTGGGGCATGAGCCTCAACGAAGTGATGACGTGCGTGCGCGAAAATATCCCGGCGATCGCGGTCGTGTTCAACAACGGGCAGTGGGGCGCGGAGAAGAAAAACCAGGTCGACTATTTCGAGAAGCGCTATCTCGGAACGAACCTGAAGAACCCGAATTTCGCCGATGTCGCCGAAGCCATGGGCGCTAACGGACTCACCGTCGAGCACGTCGATGAGATCTCCGATGCGTTGCGCGGCGCGGTCAAGTCGAACAAGCCCACCGTCATCAACATGATGCTTACGCAGGAGCTGGGCGATCCGTTCCGTCGAGATGCGTTCCGGCAACCGCGGCGGCTGCTGCCGAAATACCGCAAGCACAGTGCGAAGGAGTTCCGCTAGCAGCGGAACGCTCGCACGCCTTGCGGTATTGAACACACGAACAGAGGGGAACCCAGGTTCCCCTCGCTGCGCTCGGGCTTGCCGGTAAACGAACAGAGGGAAACCGAATGGTTTCCCTCCGTAACCTCCCTTTCCTTTTGGCGATCTCGCGATCGCTTCGTCGCCTCAGCTGAGAATGAGGTCCGTAGGGTGCGCTGGTAGCGCACCGAAACCTGCGCTCCAGCGCGCGCCGGCCTCAGAGGGTTTTGCGGGCCTTGGTGATCGCTTGCTTGACGCGTGCGGGGGCGGTCCCGCCGATGTGGCTGCGCGAAGCAAGCGAGCCTTCGAGAGTCAGCGCATCGAAAACGTCTGCGCCGATGAGTGGTGAAAATTTCTGCAGCTCTTGGAGCGGAACGTCAGACAAGTCGCTGCCGCGGCTTTCGGCGTGTCGTACCGCTTGCGCGACCGCCTCGTGCGCTTCGCGAAAAGGCATGCCTTTCTTGACGAGATAATCCGCGAGATCGGTCGCCGTCGCGTAGCCCTGCAGCGCCGCCTCGCGCATCGCGCCGGCATTCACTTCGAGGCCGCCGAGCATCTCCGTGAATACCGCGAGACTCATCGTCACGGTGTCGACCGTGTCGAACAGCGGCTCTTTGTCTTCCTGGTTGTCCTTGTTGTAGGCGAGCGGCTGACCTTTCATGAGCGTCAGCAACGCGACGAGGTGTCCATTCACACGCCCGGTTTTCCCCCGTATCAGCTCGGGCACATCCGGATTTTTCTTCTGCGGCATGATCGAGGAACCGGTGCAGAAGCGGTCGGCGAGCGCGACGAATCCGTAACGCGGGCTCATCCACAAGATCAGCTCTTCGCAGAAGCGCGAAAGATGCGTCATCAGGAGTGCGGCGCACGCGCAGAATTCGATCGCGAAATCGCGGTCCGACACCGCATCGAGAGAGTTGCCGCAGAGGCCGTCGAAACCGAGCTCTTTCGCGACCATCTGACGGTCGATCGGGAACGAAGTGCCGGCGAGCGCCGCGGCACCGAGGGGCAGCAGGTTAACGCGCCTGCGGCAATCGACGAGGCGCTCCCCGTCACGGCCCAGCATCTCGAAGTACGCGAGCAGATGGTGGGCGAACGATACCGGCTGCGCGACCTGAAGATGCGTAAAACCAGGCATCACGGTGTCGGTATGTTTCTCGGCGAGATCGAGCAACGCGCGCTGCAAGCCCTTGATCAAGATCGTCACGCGGTCGATCGCGGCGCGTAGATACAGGCGCACGTCGGTTGCGACCTGGTCGTTGCGCGAGCGCGCGGTGTGCAGGCGCTTGCCGGCGTCCCCGACGAGCGCAGTCAGCCGGTGCTCGATGTTGAGATGCACGTCCTCGAGATCGAGGGACCAGTTGAATGCGCCCCGGCGTATCTCTTCCCGCACTTCCGCGAGACCCCGTTTGATCGCCGCGTGATCGTCGGCTGCGAGCACGCCGACCGCGTGCAGCATGCGCGCGTGAGCGAGGGAGGCATCGATGTCGAATTCGGCGAGCCGCTGATCGAACGCCACCGACGCGGTGAACCGCTTCACGAGATCGGCCACGGGCTCTTCGAATCGACCCGACCAGACCTTGGCCCTGCGGCCCGGCTTCTCACTGGATGACATATGCCCTGCTAGAATCCGGCGTGTTTTGGATGGAGCCGGTTACGGTGCGGGGTTACGGTGCAGAATTGCGTGATGCGAGTGACCGTACGCGAGTGTCTATTATAAATCAAAACGCCTACACGAGCGCTTTGCCCAACTTCCGCAACCTGGGCATCCTGTTGCGCATCCTGCTCATCGTCAATGTCTGTGCAATCGCCGCCGCAATCGTGAAGGCGCCTGCGCTCAAGCTCGCGTGGTCCCAGCTGCTCGACATCTCGGCGCTCGTCCAACCCCTGCTTTTCATCGCGCTCCTCGCGCTCGTTGCGTTGAACGATTTTCTGCGGCGCCTCCCGTACGCGCTCGGCGTCGCGGCCGTGCTCGGCCTGGTCGTCGGGCTCGACGCGCTGCTCGCGGCGGTGATGGGCGGGACGAGCGCAGCGGCCGCGACTTCTTTCGAGCGTACTGCCGCGCTCACGCTGCTCACCGCCGGCATGCTACTCGCGTATTTCGATCTGCGCGGCCGTGCATTGTCGCCGGCTCTCGCCGAAGCTCGCTTGCAGGCGCTGCAGGCGCGCATACGGCCCCACTTCCTCTACAACAGCATCAACGCGGTGCTCTCGCTCATCCGGCAGGAACCCAGGCGCGCCGAAGTAGCGCTGGAGGACCTGGCCGATCTGTTCCGTGTCGTGATGAGCGACAATCGGGAGCTCGCGCCCATCTCGCGTGAGGTCGAGCTGTGCCGGCAATATCTCGACCTGGAGCAGCTGCGACTCGGTGAGCGCCTCAGAGTCGAGTGGCGTATCGACAAAATGCCGCACGACGCGCTGGTGCCACCGCTCCTCTTGCAGCCGCTGCTCGAAAACGCGGTCTATCACGGGATCGAGCCGCGCGTCGAACCGGGCGAGATCAGCATCGATATCTATGCGTCGCGAAATCAGGTGCATGCGGTGCTGCGCAACCCTTATTCAATGGAAGGAACTCACCACTCGGGCAACAAGATGGCGCTCAACAATATCCGCGAGCGCCTGCAGCTGCACTTCGACGCCGAAGCGACGCTGGAGACCCGCATACGCGACAACACGTACCAGGTGCACATCGTGATTCCTTACGTCAAGGCGACCGAAGCGTGAGCGCGGCGCCACTGCGCGTGCTGATCGTCGACGACGAAGCGCCGGCCCGTGCGCGGTTGAACGAGGTGCTCGCCGATTGCGCACCCGAAATCCCGCTCGAAGTGGTGGGGGAGGCGGCGACCGCACGTGCGGCGCTCGAGCTTCTCGCCGCGACGGGCGCCGACGTGATACTGCTCGACATACGTATGCCCGAGATGGATGGCATCGAGCTCGCGCAGCACCTGCAGAAGCTGCAGCAGCCGCCGGCGGTCATATTTACGACCGCCTACGACGCGTATGCGATCCGCGCCTTCGAAGTGCATGCAATCGATTACCTGCTGAAGCCGATCCGCAGCTCGCGCCTTGCGGAAGCGCTCAAGCGCGTTGGCTCCGTGCGTGCGCCGAGCATCGAAGCGCTGCGCGACATGAGCAAAGACTCTCCGGCATTCCTGAGCGCGCAGGAGCGCGGACGCATTCATCTCATCCCCGTCGAGGACGTGATTTACCTCAAGGCGGAGCTGAAGTACGTGACGGTTCGAACGCAAAGTCGCGAGTACCTGATCGAAGACGCTCTCGCGCGCCTGGAACAGGAGTATCCGGACCGCTTCGTGCGCGTGCACCGCAACTGTCTCATCGCCCGCGCCGCGGTGCGCGGCTTCGAACGCAACAACGTCGAAGGCGAGGCGCAGTGGCTGGTGCTCCTCGACGGCTGCGAGGAGAAGATTGCAGTGAGCCGCCGCCAGCAGCACATCGTGCGTGAGCTCGGGCGACCCTGAGATCCTCGTGCCGTCCGCACTACCCCTCATGATAAAATAGCGCAGAAATTTTCCTTCCTGCACACTCCCGTATGTCGTCACTCACTGAAGCCGGGTTGCCGCAGCGGCTCGTGATCGCGACGCGCGAGTCGGCGCTTGCGATGTGGCAGGCGCGCCATATCGAAGCGCGATTGCAAGCGCTGTATCCCTCGCTGCAAATCGAAATCAACGGCATGAGCACCGCAGGCGATCGCGAGCTCGCCACTTCGCTCGCGAAAATCGGCGGTAAGGGTCTTTTCGTGAAGGAGCTGGAAGACGCGCTCGCGCGCGGCGACGCCGATATCGCCGTGCACTCGATGAAAGATGTTCCCATGGAGCTCCTCCAGGGACACGTCCTGGCAGCGATTCCGGAGCGCGCCGATCCGCGCGATGCATTCGTTTCGAACAGTTTTGCCAATACCGACGCGCTGCCGCGCGGCGCGCGCGTAGGCACGTCCAGCCTGCGGCGCGAGAGTCAGCTTCGCGCACGCTGCTCCCATCTCGATATTCTGCCGCTGCGCGGCAACGTCCCTACGCGGCTTCTCAAACTGGACGAAAAGCAGTATGACGCCATCATTCTCGCCGCCGCGGGATTGAAGCGCCTGGGTCTCGATGACCGGATCACGAAGCTCCTCACCACCGACGAGAGCCTGCCTGCGGCAGGCCAGGGCGCGCTCGGCATCGAATGCCGCGCTGATCGCGAAGACGTGATGCGGCTTCTCGCCCCGCTCGATCACGCGCCTACCGCGCTCTGCGTGCGCGCCGAGCGCGCAGTCGCACGCACACTCGCAGGCTCGTGCAATGTTCCACTTGCAGCTTATGGCGAGCTCGCAGGCGGCCGCATGCGGCTGCGCGGCTATGTCGGTGCGCCCGACGGCTCCTCGGTTGCGCGCGCGGGCCTCGAAGGCGAAGCGGTACGCGCGGAAGAACTCGGCATCGAGCTCGCTCAGCAGTTGAGGAAAGCCGGCGCGGACGAGATACTCGCGGCGCTCGAGCAGCCTTCCGGCGCATGAGCCGCAGCGTCAGCGGCGTTTTTTCGTGATCGCAGAAAAGTTACCGCTCGAAGGGCTCGGCATCGTCATCACGCGTCCCGCCGCGCAGGCGCAGGCGTTGGTTGAGCTCATACGCGACCGGGGCGGCTGGCCCATTTCGTTCCCTGCGACCGAGATCCTGGACATCGCGGACCCCACGCGGCTTCACGCGCTGATCGATCGGATGCACACATTCGACATCGCGATTTTCGTGAGCCCCAACGCAGCCGCAAAGGGCATGAGCGCAATACGCGCAAGAGCTCAACTACCGCGCTCGCTCAAGGTCCTGGCGATCGGCGGCGGGACCGCACGCGAGCTCAAGCGGCATGGCGTTGGTTCGGTCATCGTTCCAGCGGAGCGCTTCGACAGCGAAGCGCTGCTCGAGCTCCCCGAGCTCGCGGCCGCAAAGGGCAAGCACATCGTCATCTTCCGCGGCGAAGGCGGTCGCGCTCTGCTTGGCGACACGCTGGCCGCGCGCGGCGCGGCCGTCGAGTATGCGCAATGTTATCGGCGCGTGAAGCCCGATCGCGATACGGGACCCTTACTGGATGCGTGGCGGCGGGGAAAAGTCCACGCGGTCGTCGCCACGAGCAGCGAAGGGCTGCGCAATCTTCATGGCATGCTGGGTGCGGCGGGGCGCCACTTTCTCGAGCCGACTCCGCTCTTCGTACCCCACCCGCGGATCGCAGCGACCGCACGCGAGCTCGGACTCCATTCGGTCGTGCTCGCGCAGCCGCTGGACGCAGGTATCGTAACCACCCTCGTACAGCACTTCGCAGCCGCGGGCTGACCGTGGTCAGGTTGCCGCGCCCCGGCCTTGCTCGCATACTCTATCGGCCATGAACGAGGTCACTCCAGACGAGACTCCGCCCGGCGCTCCTGCGGCGCCTGCGCCGGCTGCTGCATCCAGGGATCGTGCGTGGAGCTTCGCCGCGCTCACGCTCGCCGTGCTTGCGCTGCTGCTCCTCTGCTGGCAATGGTTCGACAGCCACCGTCAAGTCGACGCGCTGCGCCAGGAAGTCGCGAAGAAGCTGTCGGATGCGGACACGCTGAATAAAGCGAGCCGCGTCATCGCCGATCAATCGCGCGAAGCGAGCACCGAAGCGCAAGTGAAGCTGGGCGTTCTGGAAAGCCGCGTCGCGGAATCGCAAAGCCAGCAGATCGCGCTGGAAGCGCTGTATCAGGAGCTTTCGCGCAATCGCGACGAATGGGCATTTGCGGAAATCGAGCAGTCCTTGCTCATTGCAAGCCAGCAATTGCAGCTCGCCGGCAACGTCAAGGCGGCGTTGATCGCATTGCAGAATGCCGACGCGCGTCTGCAGCGCATGGAGCGGCCGCAGCTCACTCCACTGCGCAAGGCCCTCACCCGCGATATCGAACGGTTGAAGGCGGTCCCTCACGTCGATACGGTCGGCGCGAGCCTCCGTCTCGACAACGTCATCGCAGCGGTCGACACCCTGCCGCTCGCAATGGAAATGCGGCCGCCGGCGCCGCCGGTCGCGGGCGCGCGCGACACCGAACCGAATGCGTGGCAGCGCTTCGCGCGCGAAGCGTGGAACGAGCTGAAGCAGCTCGTTCGCGTGCAGAACATGGATCGGCCGGAGGTGCCGCTGCTGGCGCCGTCGCAGGCGTTCTTTCTGCGAGAAAACCTGAAACTGAGGCTGCTGGGCGCGAGGCTGGCGCTGCTTTCGCGCGATCAGGCGAGCTACAAGGCGGACCTCAAGGCTGCGCGCGACTGGCTGACCCGATATTACGATACGCGCGAGAAGTCGGTCGGGAACGCGCTGTCGACTCTGCGCAACCTGCACGATAGCGATATCAGCATCGAGCTGCCCGATATCGCAGCGACGCTCGACGCGCTGCGCAACCTCCGCATCGCGCGCGAGCGCCCGGCGCGGTGAAAACGCTTTTCTGGATCATCGCGCTCATCGCGCTCGCGGTCGGGCTGGTCGTCGCGGCGCGTTATAACGACGGCTACGTCCTGGTCGTGCTGCCGCCCTATCGCGTTGAGGTTTCGCTGAACCTCCTTTTCGTGCTCCTCGCTGCCGCGTTCATCGTGCTCTACAGCGTGATCCGGTTGGTCACCAGCGCCGTGTTGATCCCGGCGCGCGTCAGGCAGTACCGGCTCGCGCGGCGCCGCGAGAACGCCCAGTCCGCGCTGCTGGCCGCGCTCGAAGCCTACTTCGAAGGCCGCTATGCCAAGGCCGAACAATCGGCATTGCGTTCGATCGATCTCGGCGAACACGAACGGCTGAGTCTCGTGCTCGCCGCGCGCGCGGCGCACGAGCTGCGCGCTCACGAGCGGCGCGACGCGTACCTTGAGCGGGTCGCCCGCGACGCGCCGGAAGAGGATGCGCTGCGCATCGTTACCGAAGCCGAGCTTCTGCTCGATCAGCGGCGAGGGCGCGATGCGCTGGAGCTTCTGCGCGCATTGCCGCGCAAGCACACTGCCGCGCTCAAGCTCGAGCTGCGCGCGCGCCAGCAGATGCGCCAGTGGGCCCCGGTCGTAACACTCGTCGACGAGCTCGAACGGCGCGCCGTGTTCGATGCGGACCAGGCGGCGAAGCTCCGCACGCATGCCATTGCGGAGGATCTCAAACGCAAAGGTCACGATGCGCATGCGCTCGATGAAGCCTGGAAAAAACTCTCCGACGACGAAAAGCGCGAGACCCCGATCGCGGCCGCGGCGGCGCAATGCTATGTCGTGCTCGGGCGCTGCGACTACGCGCAGCGCATCGTCGAGGACAGTCTCGACCAGGCGTGGGACAGCCGGCTCGTCGCGTTGTATGCCGGCTGTGCTGGCAGCGATACGGTGCGGCAGATCGAGCGGGCGGAACGCTGGCTCGACCGTCATCCCGACGATGCGCCGTTACTGCTTGCGCTCGGCAAGCTCTGCGCACGCGAGGGACTCTGGGGTAAAGCGCAAAGCTATCTGGAAGCGAGTGTGTCCGTGGAGCCAACGCACACTGCGCATCTCGAGCTCGGGCAGCTCAACGACAGATTGAACAATGCCGACGCGGCGCGCCGTCATTATCGCGAGAGCCTGAAGCTCGCGCTGGCTCAGCTTGGACAGGCGCCCGATGCGCAGCCGATTACGGCTTCGGCGGGGGTACGGCCGGCGTGAACGCGTCGGAGTAGAACTCTTCTTCCGGCAGGCCGCAATCGTGCGTGAAATCCTTGTGCGCGGCCTCCACCATCACCGGTACTCCGCAGGCGTACACCTGGTAACCGCTCAGGTCGGGAAAGTCCTCCATGACGGCACGATGAACGAAACCGGTGCGCCCGGTCCACTGATCATCGGGCTGCGCCTCCGAAAGTACGGGTACATAGCGGATGCCCTGCTCGGTCTGCCAGCGCTCCGCGAGCTCGTTCAGGTAGAGATCGCCACGGCGCCGGCCGCCCCAGTAGAGCGTCATCTGCCGCGGCGTGCCTTTGTGGAGCGCATGCTCGATCATCGCCTTGATCGGCGCGAAGCCCGTTCCGCTCGCGAGCAGGATGATCGGCTTTACGCTGTCCTCGCGCATGAAGAACGTCCCGAGCGGACCTTCGAAGCGCAGGATCTCCTTCTCTTTCATCTTGTTGAATACGTAGTCGCTGAAAGGTCCGCCGTAATTGCGCAAGTGCAGCTCGATCAGCGCGTCGTCGTGGGGCGGATTTGCCATCGAGAGGCTCCGTCGCATACCGCCTCGCATGAGAATGTCGAGATACTGGCCTGCGAGAAACTGCAGCCGCTCGTTCGCCGGGAGCTTCAACTTGAGCCGCATCACGTCGGGCGCCACCCTGTCCATGGCCTGCACGCGGCACGGCAGCGTTCTGACGGGGATATCTTTGACCGCGCTGATTTCGCGGCACTCGATCGTGAGATCGGAAAGCGCTTTTGCCTGGCAGAACAGGGCGAGTCCCCGTTGCTTGTCGCTTTCAGACAGAGTCTCTTCCTGATAGGTGCCGTAATCGACGGCGCCTTCGAGAATTTTGCCTTTGCACGTGCCGCACGCGCCGTTGCGGCAGCTGTACGGAAGCACGAATCCTTCGCGCAGCGCGGCCTCGAGCACCGTGTCGTCGCTTTGCGCCTCGAACGTGTGATTGCTCGGCTTGATCGTTACGCGGTAAGGCATCGAAGGCTCGATTTGCGGGTTGGGCTAAAATCGCGGTATGCGGCAAGTCGCTGATCATCGGCTGCGGGCGCGACCTCGCGCATGCCGCCTCTCACGCGCGCTACAGCGTAGCACAGCACTTTGCAAGAGATCAGCACGGCCGGCGTCTATGTTGGTTGCGGCCGCACGATGTCGTCGACGCAACGTGGCCCGAATGCGCGACAAGCGGGCAGGAAACCTCGGGGAAGAGCACTATGGAAGGCGCTGAAAGCGAAACGCTGCTGGTCCTGACTACTCTGCCCGAGCGTGAGGCCGCATTGAAGCTCGCGCGCGCGCTCGTCGAGAAACGCCTTGCCGCGTGCGTAAACATACTCTCCGGTTGCACGTCGGTATACCGCTGGCAGGACAACCTGGAGCACGCCGAGGAAGTGCCGCTGCTCATCAAGACGCGTGCGGGCCGCTACGCCGAGCTCGAAGCGGCGATTCGCAGCCTCCACCCCTACGAAGTCCCCGAGATCATCGCGGTCCCAGTCGTGCAGGGCCTGGCCGACTATCTCGGATGGGTCGCAGAAGAGACTGCGATTGCCATTGGCTAGAGAAAAGACTCTTACCTGATGCTGCGCACATTCGCGCTTCTCCTACTGTTTTTCTGCGGGCCCGTGCTCGCGGCGCCCGACGATCTGCTCGAACCGGACGAGGCGTTCCGTTTCAGCGCGCGCGCGGTCGGTCCGGACACGATCGAAGTTCAGTATCAGGTCGCGCGCGGTTACTATCTCTATCGCGACAAGTTCCGTTTCGTGCTGCAGCCGGCGACGCTGGAGTTGGCCCCGCCCGAGCTGCCTCCGGGCAAGCTCAAGAAAGACGAATTTTTCGGCGACGTCGAAACCTACCGCGGGGAGTTGCGCATACGCTTGGCCGTACGTAACGCGCGCGCAGGCGACAGCGCCACGCTGATGGCGACATCGCAGGGCTGTGCCGACGCCGGCGTTTGCTACGTTCCGCACGAGCAGCGCGCGCAGGTAAGTTTCGTGAGCGCCGCTGCGGGCGCTTCTGCGGCGCCGACCGGGAGTCGGTCCGAAAGTTTTTTCAACTCGAGCTCCGGCGGCGCGGACGACAGCGCCATAGCGCGACTCTTTCATGGGGACCTGACGCTCCTCATCGCGAGCTTCTTCGGTTTCGGTCTGCTGCTCGCTTTCACCCCGTGCATGTTGCCCATGATCCCGATCCTCTCGGGCGTCATCGCGGGGCGCGGGGCGCATCTCACGCGCACTCACGGGTTTTTCCTGTCTCTCGCCTACGTGATCGGTATGGCGATCACCTACGCGATCGGCGGCGTTCTAGCCGGGCTCTCGGGCGCGATGCTCTCGGGCGCGCTCCAGAATGCGTGGGTGCTCGGCACTTTTGCCGCGATATTCGTTGCCCTCGCCGGCGCGATGTTCGGTTTCTATGAGCTGCAGCTGCCGGCCGCGCTGCAAACGCGGGTCGCGGCTGCGACGAATCGTCTGCATGGCGGGCATTTCGCCGGCGTTTTCGGCATGGGTGTGTTGTCCGCCCTGATCGTGGGGCCGTGCGTTGCAGCGCCGCTCGCGGGCGCGCTGCTCTATATCAGTCAGAGCCGCGACGTCGTGCTGGGCGGCTCCGCGCTCTTCGCGATGGCAATCGGCATGGGCGTGCCGCTCCTCGTCGTCGGCGCATCGGCGGGCGCGCTGCTGCCCAAAGCCGGGCCCTGGATGGAAAAGGTCAACCGCTTCTTCGGCGTGCTCCTGATTGGCGTTGCCATATATCTCGTTTCGCCTCTGCTCAGCGCCGCCATCGAAATGGCTGCGTGGGCGGTGTTGCTCGTCATCACCGGGGTCTACCTGCGCGCGACCGATCCGTTGCCGCCGGTTGCGCGCGGGTTCGATCGCTTTGCCAAAGCCGTCGGCATCCTGGCGCTGGTTGCGGGCATCGCTTTCCTTGTCGGTGCCCTGTCAGGCAGTCGCGATGTCCTGCAGCCGCTGAACGGCCTGCGCGGTGCTGTTTCCACGCCGGCTTCCCCGCCTGTCGCGTTTACGCGCATCAACTCCTCGGTCGAGCTCGACCGGACGCTTGCGGCGGCCGGCGGCCGGCCCGTGATGCTCGATTTTTACGCCGACTGGTGCGTCTCCTGCAAAGAAATGGAGCGTTACACCTTTACCGACGCCAAGGTACAACAGCGCCTGGCGGACGTGGTGAAACTGCAGGCCGATGTCACGTCCAACGCACCCGAGCACCGGGCGCTGCTCCAACGCTTTCGTCTTTTCGGCCCGCCCGGCATCATTTTTTTCGACCGCGAAGGCCGCGAAGTCCCCAGCCTGCGGGTGATCGGCTTCCAGAGCGCAGAGCGTTTTGCCGCAGTGCTCGATCAGGCGCTTGGGCGTTGAGCCGCCGGCGCGAGTTGCTGCTGGTGGCGCTGGTTGCGTTTGCCGCCGCGGCTGCCGGTTTCGCCTACAACGCCTGGCGCACCACGCCGCAACCGCACCAGCAAACCGCAAACGAGGCTTTACGCGCGCTCATGAGTGCTGCCTTTCCCGATCTCAAAGGTGAGGCGCAGGCGATCGAGCAGTGGCGGGGCAAAGTCGTCGTTGTCAACTTCTGGGCCACGTGGTGCGCGCCTTGCCGCGAAGAGATTCCAATGTTCGTAAGGCTCCAGGAGAAGTACCGTGCGCGGGGCCTGCAGTTCGTGGGCATCGCGATCGACGATGCAGGCAAGGTCGCGCCGTATGCTGCCGAGCTCAGAATGAATTTCCCCGTGCTGATCAGCGGTGCTGCCGGAATAGAGCTCACTCGGAGCCTTGGCAATCGCGCAGGCGTGCTGCCGTTCACTGTCGTCGTGACCCGCGATGGAAAAATTGCCCGGACGGAAACAGGCGCCGCGAAGGAGGCCCAGATCGAGCCGCTGATCGCCTCGCTTCTGTAGATTCCCTGCTTACGCGCCGCAAACCGGCATAAATTCGAGGAAAGCCGCAGCGGCGGCGACAGCCGCCAGCCCATCGCGCCCAGCGCCTGATCTTGCACTCGAGGCGTGTCAGAATAAGTCTGTCGAAGCGCTTGAATATACTCGAATTTCGCCAAACACTAGACAACTTCGCGCTATTTACTGCAAACTTCGCCGCGGCTCAGGTGTTCGTGCCAGGAGCCTATAAGGGCATCCGCCCGCGACAGGAGTGCTATGGCAAAAAATATCCTGATCGTGAATGGACCCAATCTCAATCTTCTCGGTACCCGTGAGCCGGAGCGTTACGGCACCGTGACGCTTCAGGCGATCGCGCGGGACTTGAGCGAGCAGGCGCGCGGCCGCGGTGCATTGACATTCTTCCAGAGCAATTCCGAATCGGCGCTGGTGGAGCGACTGCAGACGGCCCGCACCGAAGGCATCGATTTCGTGCTGATCAACCCGGCGGCATATACGCACACCAGCGTCGCGCTCCGCGATGCGCTGGCGGCCGCCGGCCTTCCTTTCATCGAGATCCACCTCACCAATATTCACGCGCGGGAACCGTTCCGGCATCGCTCTTACTTGAGCGATCTGGCGCTCGGCGTGGTGAGTGGGCTTGGGGCCCCCGGCTACGGCCTCGCCCTGGGCTATGCCCTCGATTACGCCAAGGATTGAAATCATGGACTTGCGCAAGCTGAAGACGTTGATCGATCTGGTGCAGCAGTCAGGCATAGCCGAGCTCGAGATCACGGAAGGCGAGGAAAAAGTACGGATCAGCCGCGGCGTTGCCGGCGCGCAGGGCGTACCCCAGGCCGGAGTGGCCTATGTGACCGCGCCGATGCCGCAAACGCCGCCGGAAGCCGCCGTGCCGGGTGAGGCGAGCGCCCCGCCCGAAGCGGAAGCGCACGCCGTGAAGTCGCCCATGGTCGGCACCTTCTATCGCTCATCCGGGCCGGAGGCCAAGCCTTTCGTCGAGATCGGGCAGGCCGTCAAAGCCGGCGAGACCGTTTGCATCATCGAAGCGATGAAGCTCTTGAACGAGATCGAATGCGATCGCGACGGCGTCATCAAGGAAATACTCGTGGAGAACGGACAGCCGGTGGAATTCGGACAGCCGCTTTTCGCGATCGTCTGAAGTGTTCGAGAAAATCCTTATCGCCAACCGCGGCGAGATCGCGCTGCGCATTCAGCGCGCCTGCCGCGAGCTCGGCATCAAAACCGTCGTGGTGCATTCGGAGGCCGACGCCGAGGCGAAGTACGTCAAGCTCGCGGACGAATCGGTCTGCATCGGACCCGCCGCGTCGAGCGCGAGCTATCTGAATATCCCTTCGATCATCAGCGCCGCTGAAGTGACTGACGCCGAAGCAATTCACCCCGGATACGGCTTTCTTGCCGAAAACGCGGATTTTGCGGAGCGCGTCGAACAAAGCGGCTTCGTCTTTATCGGACCGCGCGCTGAAACGATCCGCATGATGGGCGACAAGGTGAGCGCCAAGAACGCGATGAAAAAAGCGGGCATTCCCGTGGTGCCGGGAGTCGACAACACGCTGCCTGACGACCCGAAGGAAATCGTGAAAATCGCGCGTGAGATCGGTTACCCCGTCATCGTCAAATCGGCGGGCGGGGGCGGCGGACGCGGCATGCGCGTGGTGCACACGGAAGCGGCGCTCGTGAATGCGGTCAATACCACCCGGGCGGAAGCGCAGGCGGCGTTTGGAAACCCTTCGGTCTACATCGAGAAATTTCTGGAAGAACCGCGTCACATCGAAATACAGGTGCTCGCCGACAAGCACCGCAACGCGATTTATCTCGGAGACCGCGACTGCTCGATGCAGCGCAGGCACCAGAAAGTGATCGAGGAAGCCTGCGCGCCGCATATCAACTCGCGGGCACGGCTGCGCATCGGAGAGCGCTGCGCCGAAGCGTGCCGCAAGATAGGTTACGAAGGCGCGGGCACGTTCGAGTTCCTGTACGAGAACGCGGAGTTTTATTTCATCGAAATGAACACGCGCATACAGGTAGAGCATCCGGTGACGGAGATGATCACCGGTATCGACATCGTGCAGCAGCAGATCCGCATCGCCTGCAGCGAAAAGCTGCCGATCAAACAGCGCGACGTGCAGCTGAAAGGTCATGCGATCGAGTGCCGCATCAATGCGGAAGATCCGTACAAATTCACGCCTTCGCCCGGACGGATCACATCGTTTCACATGCCCGGCGGCCCGGGAATACGCGTCGATTCGCACGCCTACAACGGCTATCTGGTTCCGCCGCATTACGATTCGCTGATCGGTAAGATCATTGCCTACGGAGACACGCGCGAGCAGGCGATCGCGCGCCTGGGCATCGCTCTGTCGGAAACCGTCGTCGAAGGCATCAAGACCAACATCCCGCTGCACCAGGACTTGATCCAGGACAGTGCTTTCGTGCGCGGCGGCACGAACATCCATTATCTCGAGGACAAGCTGGCCAAGCTCGCGTCCAAGCAGTGATGCCCTGGTTGTCCGCCACGACGGTAGTTGATCGCGGGCGCGTAGAGCCCTTGTCGGACGCGCTGATGGAGGCTGGCGCGCTGAGCGTCGAGGTGTCCGACGCCCACGCGGGCTCACCCTCCGAGCGGCCGATTTTCGATGAGCCCGACAGCGCGGCGGAGCTATGGGCGCACGCACGGCTCTCCGCGCTGTTCGAGATCGACGCCGACATCGCCGCTGCGATGGCGACCGCCTTCGAGCGCGCTGCAATCGACACTACGACTGCCTACGACGTGACTCGAGTGGAGGACGAAGACTGGGTGCGACGCACGCAGTCGCAGTTCACCCCTCAGCACGTGAGCCCGCGACTGTGGGTCGTGCCGACCTGGCATGAGGCGCCGGACGCTGATGCGCTCACGATCGTGCTCGATCCGGGACTCGCTTTTGGAACGGGCACGCACCCGACGACGCGCCTGTGCCTCGAATGGCTCGATTCCGAGCTCGCGGGCGGCGAATCCGTCATCGATTTCGGCTGCGGCTCGGGCATACTCGCCATTGCCGCAATGAAGCTCGGTGCGGCGAGCGCGTGGGGCGTGGATATCGACCCGCAGGCGGTGCTCACGGCCAGGCGCAATGCAGCGCAGAACGGCGTCGACGCGAAGTTCGTCTCGGCAGCGGACGACGTGCCGGCGGCAGCGCAGTTCGTCGTCGCGAACATACTCGCGCAACCGCTCAAGGTGCTCGCGCCGCTCCTGGCAAAGTTGACGCGTCCCGGCGGAAAGCTCGCCCTTTCGGGCGTTCTGCGCGGGCAGGCTGAGGAAGTACAGGACACTTACGCGGCGTGGTACGATTTTTCTCCCGCCCGGCACGAAGACGGGTGGATGCTCCTGCGGGGCGCGCGCCGCTAACGGCAACGGGAATTTGAGTGAGTATCGTTGAGCAAGTGGGGAGTCGAACAGGCTGCGGGTGCCGCCGATGAGCCTCGTCACGCGCTGCCCGCGTTGCAGGACATTGTTTCGCGTGACGCCCGCGCAGCTCCAGGCACGCGCCGGCCAGGTGCGCTGCGGCCGCTGCATGCAGGCATTCGACGGATATGCAGGTCTTGCGGCCGATCAGGCAAATGCGGCGAGCGCGGCGGCACACGAGCCGGCGGAGGCCGAGACGATCCGCACGGAAGCGGCGCAGGGAGAGCCGGCAATCGCGCCAGCCCATTTCCGCGACGATGCGGTCGCCGCCGCGCCCGCCGCCGGGGCTGGGTCACCGGTCGCGGAGCCCGCAGTCATTGCGAGCACGCCCGACACGGAACGCGCGCCCGCGTTCAGTCAACGGCCTCCCAGCACTGGAACGCACACGCGCGGGTGGCTGGCTGGGAGCGTCGTACTCATGCTCGCGCTCGCACTGCAGATCGCTTACGCTTATCGCAGCGACATCGCTGCGCGCTATCCCGCGAGCAGGCCTCTCCTGATGGCGTTTTGCGAGGCTGCGGGTTGCAGCGTGACCTTGCCACAGCGCCCCGAGCTCGTGAAAATCGAAGCGTCCGACGTGCACATGATCGATGCTCACCGCCCCGCGCTCGTCCAGCTGACCGCCACATTGCGAAGCTATGCGAGCTACGATCTTGCATATCCGGCACTCGACCTGGTGTTGACCAATGCGAATGAGCACGCGCTTGCGCGCCGCATCTTTACGCCGCAGGAATATCTCGCAGCGAGTCGTGACGCAAAAAGCGGCATTCCGCCCAACGCCGAAATCACCGTGGCGCTGGAGCTCGATACCGGAGATCTCAATGCCGCCGGTTTCCGGCTCGATCTCCTTCCCGCGCCCGCGCTTTGAAGCGCGCGCGTTTCAACCCGATTGGAACAGTTCACGCACCATGACGACGCCTCCTGACCTGAAATACACCGAGAGCCACGAATGGATAAAGCGCGAGTCCGACGGCACGCTCACGGTCGGCATCACTTTTCATGCGCAGGAGATGCTCGGCGACGTCGTCTTCGTGCAGACCCCCGCGCCCGGCCGCAGCGTAAAAAAGGGAGAAGAGTGCGGGGTGATCGAATCGGTCAAAGCGGCTGCGGACATTTACGCGCCGGTATCGGGAGAAATCGTCGCGGCGAACGAGGTACTCGCGGACACACCTGAAAAAATAAATCAGGAGCCTTACAGCGCGTGGATGTTCAAATTGAAGCCCGCTGATCCGGCTGAGCTCGACGGCCTGCTGGATGCGGCCGCCTACGAGAAGCTCGCCTCATCGCAAGGCTGAGACGAGCGGATCATGAGGACTGTGCCGAAACCCAGATCGCCTTTCACGCGGCTCTGGAACGCATTGTTATATTCGCTCGATGGCTTGTCGGCGGCGTTCAGGCACGAGGACGCCTTTCGGCTGGAAGTGCTGATGGCGCTCGTGCTGATTCCGATTGCGATACACACGCACGTGAGCGGTGTGGGTAAAGCCCTGATGATCGCAAGCGTGCTGCTGGTGCTCATCATAGAGCTGCTCAATTCGGGTATAGAAGCGGTGACCGATCGCATCTCGCTCGAGGATCACGTGCTCGCGAAGCGTGCCAAAGACATGGGCAGCGCCGCCGTCATGATCTCGCTCATGAACGTGCCGCTCGTGTGGCTGCTCGTGCTCGCGGGATAGCGAGTCATCCTAAGTTCGCGCCGAAAAGCGCTTGCTATAATCGGGCGAGCTCAACTCCGCGCATCTCATGTCGACACTCATCTGCGGCTCCATCGCGTACGACACCATCATGGTGTTTCGCGACCGTTTCAAGAACCACATCCTTCCCGATCAACTGCACATACTGAACGTTGCGTTTCTCGTTCCGGACATGCGGCGCGAATTCGGGGGCTGCGCGGGCAATATCGCGTACACGCTGAAGATGCTGGGCGGCGAACCGCTGATCATGGCGACAGTCGGCGAGGACTATCACACCTATAGCGTGCGCATCGACAAGCTCGGACTCGGTCAAGAGCACATTCGTCCGATTACTGGCACGTATACCGCGCAGGCTTTCATTACGACCGATCTCGACGACAATCAAATCACCGCATTTCATCCCGGCGCCATGAACCATTCGCACGTGAATCACGTGCAGGACGCGAGCGCCGTGACGCTCGGCATCGTTGCGCCCGATGGACGCGAAGGCATGCTGCAGCACGCCCGTGAGTTTCACGAGGCTGCGCTACCCTTCGTATTCGACCCCGGGCAAGGCCTGCCGATGTTCAGCGGCGGGGAGCTGCTGGAATTCGTGCAGATGGCCGATTACGTTACGGTCAACGATTACGAAGCGCAGATGCTGCAGGAGCGAACGGGTCAAACCATCGAGCAGCTCGCGAAGCTCGTGCAGGCTTTCGTGGTCACACTCGGGGCCCGCGGCTCCCTCGTGCATACGCGCGGCGGCATCATAGAAATCCCCAGTGTGAAAGCTACGGAGCTCGTCGATCCCACCGGATGCGGCGATGCTTTCCGGGCCGGTTTGCTGTACGGTCTCTCGAATGGATACGACTGGCCCACGACCGGCAGGCTCGCGTCCCTCCTGGGATCGATTAAGATAGGCTCACGCGGCGGGCAGAACCACCGTTTCAGCCGCGAGGAAATCGCACAACGCTTTTCTGATGCGTTCGCGACGAAAATCTGGTGAATGGAGAAAACAATGAAATACGCTAGGACGCTGCTGGGGGCAGCAACGCTCACTGTCGTTCTGACCGGCTGTTACTCGCCCGGTCTCGGCGGCGGTTCGTACACGCGCGAGCAGGCGCGCCGCGAGCAGACAGTACGCATGGGTTATATCGAAAGTGTCCGCGAAGTGAAGCTCGAGGGCACGCGCAGCGGCGTAGGTCCCGCAGCTGGCGCCGTGGTGGGTGGCGTTGCCGGCAGCACGATCGGCCATGGCCGCGGCTCGGTCGTAGGTACAATACTCGGCGCAGTAGTTGGCGGCGTCGCCGGTCAGGCCGTCGAGCAGGGCGTCACCGCGAAGCGCGGCGTCGAAGTCACCGTCAAGATCGACGACGGACAGATGGTGGCGATCACGCAGGATGCGGACGAGAGCTTCCGCCCCGGCGATCGCGTGCGCATACTCTCCGACGGCGCCACCTCGCGCGTGACGCGCTGAGATAGCGATCCTTTTCCGCCGAGCCGCGCGCATCGGCCGTGTCGCGCTGCACCTCACGCGCGGCCTGCTGATCGCGGCGCTGCGCTTTCGCGTCGAAAACCCGCAGGAGCGTAAGCACGAAATCAGGCGCTGGTCGGAGCGCCTGCTCACGCTGCTGGCGGTGCGCTTGCACGTGCACGGCTCAAGCGCCGGCGCGCGACCGCTCATGCTCGTCGCAAATCACGTGTCGTGGATCGATATCTTTGCGATCAACGCGGTGCTGCCGGTACGGTTCGTCGCCAAATCGGAAGTACGAAGCTGGCCGCTGCTGGGCTGGCTTTCAGAACGCGTGGGTACCGTCTTTATCCGGCGTGCGCGCCGCCACGACACCGGGCGCGTGAACACGCTGGTGAGAGAGGGGTTGGCCGCGGGAGATGTATTCGCTGTTTTTCCGGAGGGCACGACAACCGACGGCTCCGCGGTCCTGCCATTTCACGCGTCACTCCTTGCACCGGCGCTGGAGGCGCGCGCCGCTATCCAGCCCATTGCCATCCGCTACGAGCGCCCGGATGGCAGTCGGTGCACAGAGGCGGCGTACGACGGCGAACGCTCGCTCTGGGACTCGCTCGTCGCCATCACCGGTGAGGACGTGACACACGTTCACCTCTGGTTTCTGGAACCGATTCAGGTAATCGACCGTCAACGCCGGCACATTGCCAGCGAGGCGCGCGAAGCGATAGTCGCTACTCTGTCGATCGCACCTCGCTGCACTCGCACTGAAACAGCCGCCGATCTTCCAGTCGCAGCGCGCTGAGCGCACGACCCCACACACATCCCGAATCGAGACCGATCAAATCGGATCGCAGCATGAGACCCAGCGCCGCCCAGTGGCCGCAGATGATGGGCGTGCCGGCGCTCACACGTCCTGGCACATCGAACCAGGGCATGTGCCCGGCCGGCACATCCGTGAGTCCGTGCTTGTGCGAGAACTCCATGCGGCCGTCGGCATCGCACAGCCGCAGCCGCGTCATCGCATTGATAATGACCCGCAGCCGGTCGTGTCCGGTGAGCGCATCGTTCCAGGCTGACGGCTCGTTGCCGTACATGACCTGCAGCAATCGGGCATGGTCGGCGCCTTGCAGGGCGTTTTCCGCTTCGCGCGCGAGCGAGGCCGCGTGATCGATCGTCCACTGCGGCAGCAAACCGGCGTGGACCATGGCGTGACCCGCGCCGACGTGCAGCATTTTGCGATGACGCAGCCAATCGAGCAGCTCGTCGCGATCGGGCGCGGTGAGGACCTCGTCCAGAGTGTCGCCGCGATGCGGTTTGCGTACCCCGGCCGCTACGACGAGCAGATGCAGGTCATGATTTCCGAGCACGGTAATCGCGCGCTCGCCGAGATCGCGGACGAAGCGCAGCGTCGCGAGGGACTGCGGCCCGCGGTTCACCAGATCGCCAACGAACCACAAGGTGTCGCCCGCCGGATCGAAGCGCACTTCGTCGAGCAGCCGGCGCAGCTGATCGTAACAGCCCTGGACGTCGCCGACGGCGTACGTGCTCATGGTATGACCCGCCCGCGCGCGGGACCAGACCTGCAACGAAAAAGGCGCAGTCGATGCTGCGCCTCGTAAAGACGGTTCATCACTCGCGGTTACACGGACTGCTTCACTTGACGAGCCCCACCATGTAGTCGACTGCGGCTTTGACGTCGGCTTCGGAAAGCGATGTGTTGCCGCCTTTCGCGGGCATCGCGTTCTTACCTTTGACCGCGGCTTCGTGCAGCGTTGCTACGCCCTGCTTCAGACGTGGTTCCCATCCCGCTTTATCGCCGGCCTTGGGCGCACCGGCGACCCCAGTCGCGTGGCAAACGGCGCAGGTCTGATCGAACACGGCCTTACCGTTTGCGCTTCCGGCGCTCGTTGCTTCCGGCGCGGGCGAGGCAGCCGCCGCAGTGCCGATCGGAGCGGAGGGTGCCGCTGCAACCTGTGTTGCCGCGCCGGCCTGCACCGGCGGCTCGCTGAAGTTTGCTCCCGCCTGATTCGCCATGAAAGCGACTGCGCGCGCGATCTCGGCGTCGGTCAGCTCGGGATTGCCGCCGCGCGGCGGCATCTGGCGCAGACCCTTGATGGCATTTTCGGTGAGATGCGCGTGTCCTTCCTTGATGAGTGGTCCCCATATGGTCTTGTCACCGACTTTCGGCGCATTCAATAAGCCGGTCGCATGACATGCCGCGCATACGGTCTCGACGATCTGCTTGCCGGTGCGCTGTCCTTTCACGTCGCTTCCTTCAGCGACCACGACCTGGCCGACCGGCTTCAACCTTTTTGCCACCGCTTCTTCGGATGCGGCGGAGGTGTCGGGCTCGACGCCGCGCATGGCGAGGCTTGCGATCATCGCGATCAGCGCGATGGGGACGACGAACGCGAGTACGATGACGACCACCAGCTGCTTGGGCGTCTTGATGAATGAAGTGTGCTCGTCGGAGTGGTGCTCTTCCATGCGTTGTTCCAGGGGGATGAAGGCGAAAGGCGATGATTATATCGACAATCAAAAGTAGGGTAAAACCTTGATTTGAGGCGTGTTACAATCTTTTCTCCGCACTGCGCCCGTAGCTCAGCTGGATAGAGTGTCGGTCTCCGAAGCCGAAGGTCGTGGGTTCGAATCCCGCCGGGCGCGCCACGAATTCACTGACGACCGACGGGGTGACGACCGACGACCGCATGTCGCGCTCTGAAGTTGTGGCAACCCCGCTCGTCCCGCGTGGCGCTTGAGATGAGCCAGGAGACAATCGCCATCAGGCTCAGCCGCACATTGTTTGCCACGGCCATGGCCGCGAACCTGTTCTGCTCCGCTGTGGCGCACGCCGCACCGGACGAGGAACTCCTGGGCAAGTCCAAAGGCTATCCCGTCGGCACGCGCGCAAATTGGTACCTCGATGATGCGGTCCGTGTCGGTTCGTACACCAATCTCGACAAGCTGTATCCGCATCACGTGATGCACAAGGCCGCCAATCCCTCGCCACTCGCCAAGGCGGCAACCGAGCTGCCGCTGCAGTACCGCTTTGCCGGCCGCGCCAATACAGTCGACGATTATCTATCGCACCAGCGGACGACCGGCCTGCTGGTGATCAAGGACGGCGAGATTCTCGTAGAGCGCTATCAGTACGAGCGCAAGCCCACGGATCGGTTCCTGTCCAACTCGATGGCGAAGTCCCTGGTGAGCATTGCGATCGGGTTGGCGCTGTCCGAAAATCATATTCGCTCTCTGGACGACAAGGGCGTCATCTACGTTCCCGAACTCAAGGGCAATATCTATGGCGAAACGGCGATCCGCAATCTGCTGCGCATGGGCTCCGGAGCGCGCTTCACCGAAGACAATTTCAGCAGGAAGGACGATGCTGCAAAGTTCGGCTTCTTGCACGGAACCAAGGGCAGCATTCCTGCCGTGCTCGCATTCAACGAGCGCGAAGCTCCCGAGGGCGAGCGCTTTCGGTATGCGTCGATCGAGACGCAGGTTCTGACCTTGGTGCTGCGCGCCGCGACGGGCAAAACGCTTTCCGGATACCTGTCGGAAAGATTGTGGCAGCCGATGGGCGCCGAGGCCGATGCGACGTGGATCGTCGCGCCCGATGGTCTCGAGCGGGGCGCGGGATTCTTCAGCGCAACGCTGCGGGACTGGGGCCGGCTGGGCGTGCTGCTGGCGAACGACGGCACAAGCAATAGCAGGCAGATCATTCCTCGGGACTATCTGCTGGAAGCCACCGATTGGCACAAGCATCCGGCGGCTTTTGCGCCCAAGGTGACGCCGGCGTCGAATGGGTATGGTTATCAGTTCTGGACCATGCCGAGCGAGAAACGGCGCTTCGTGCTACGCGGGGTCTATGGGCAGTCGATTTATGTCGACCCCGAACTCAAGCTGGTGCTGGTGCATACCGCGGTAGCAAAGACTGCCTCGATCGCCAATGAACCCATGGGTGCGGAGCTCAGCGCGTTGTGGTTCGGGCTGGTGAATACGTTCGGGCGCTGGTAGGTCGGTCTCTCTCTCGATCCGCGTACGTGCTGCCCAACCCGTTCCGCGCGTGCATCGCCGCGCGAGCCCGCTGATAATAAGCGGCAGTTCGTTGCTTCCTGCCTTCCTGAATGCTCAAACCGACGCCATTCCACCCGCGCACGGTCGCGCTCTGTGCGAGCCACGCGTGGCGCCGCTGGGCGGGCTATGTCGTGGCGAGCTCGTATGAGCTTCACCACGAGCGTGAATATCACGCGATCAGGAGCTCCGCGGCGCTGATCGACGTCTCCCCGCTCTATAAATACGCGGTGTCGGGCGAGGACGCAGCGCGACTCCTGAATCGAATCGTCACGCGCGACGTCGAGCGTTCGGCCATCGGGCAGGTGCTGTACACGACCTGGTGCGACAGCGACGGTAAGGTGCTCGACGACGGCACGATCGCACGCCTGGACGAGCACGCGCTGCGCATGACTTCTGCAGAGCCCAATCTGCGCTGGCTCGAAGACAATGCCTCGGGTCTCGACGTGCGCGTCGAAGACGTCTCCGACGCAATCGCTGCGCTTGCCGTGCAGGGACCCAGCTCGAGGGCGGTCATCCAGCCGCTTGTCGACTGCGATTTGAGCGCCCTGAAGTATTTCCGTATTACCGCGGCGACGATCGGCTCGGTGCCGGTTACGATTTCGCGCACCGGCTATACCGGAGATCTCGGTTACGAGCTCTGGTTCGATGCACGAGATGCATTGAAGGTATGGGACGCACTGATGCAGGCAGGCAACGCGTACGGGATCGTGCCGGCCGGCATGCTCGCGCTCGATCTCGCGCGCATCGAAGCCGGGCTGATGCTGCTCGACGTGGATTACGTATCCGCGCGCAAAGCCTTGCGGCACGAACAGACGTCTTCGCCGTTCGAGCTCGACCTCGCCTGGACGGTGAATCTCAAGAAGGAAACGTTCGTCGGCAGGGCGGCGCTTGCACGCGAAGCGGAAAACGCACCGGCATGGCAGTTCGTCGGTGTGGAAGTCGAATGGGATGCGCTCGAGCGCCTGTACGCGGAAGCCCGGCTTGCGCCCCAGCTCCCTCCCACTGCGTGGCGCATGAGCGTGCCGATCTACGCGGGCGGAGAGCAGGCTGGGTACGCAACGAGTGGCGGCTGGTCGCCGCTACTGAAGAAATACATCGCGCTGGCGCACGTGCGCTCACGCTGGGCCGCGCCCGGGACGCCGGTGGAAATGGAAATCACGGTCGAGCACGCGCGCAAGCGCGCGGCCGCGCGCGTCGTGAAGAAGCCTTTTTTCGATCCTGACCGGAAACGCTCATGAGCACGACGCGAGCGTACGACGCGATCGTCATCGGCGGCGGTCACAATGGTCTCGTCTGTGCCGCCTATCTCGCGGGCGCGGGCAAACGTGTGCTCGTCCTCGAGCGCCGCGAACGCCTCGGCGGCGCCGCGGTCACCGAGGAAGTCTTTCCCGGGTTTCGTTTTTCCGTCTTCTCCTACGTCGTCAGCCTGCTGCGTCCCGAAATCATTCGCGATCTCGAGCTGCCGCGACACGGCCTGCATATTCTGCCGCTCGAAAGCACGGTGACGCCGCTGCCGAACGGCGACTATCTCGGGCAATGGGCCGACCACGATCAGAACCGGCGCGAGCTCGCGCGCCACTCGCTGCGCGATGCCGAAGCGTACGACGGGTTCGGGCGGCTCATGCATCAGATGGCGCGCGCGATCAAGCCGTTTCTCGCCATGACGCCGCCGGATCCGGCGTCACTCGCGCCGCGCGATGTCGCGGGCATGCTGCGCCTCGCCTCGCGGCTGCGCGGACTCGACCCGCAGCACTTCCATGCGCTTCACAAGCTCCTCACGATGAGCGCCGCCGATTACCTCGACGAATGGTTCGAGAGCGGGCCGCTCAAAGCGACCAAAGCGGCGAGCGGCATCATCGGCACCTTTCTCGGCCCGCGTTCACCTGGAACGGCCTACGTGCTGCTCCATCACTACATGGGCGAGATCGATGGCGTGTTCCGCGCGTGGGGTTTTGCGAAAGGCGGCAATGGTTCGGTGAGCGGTGCGATTGCCGCTGCCGCGCGCGAGCACGGCGCGGAGCTTCGCACCGATGCCCCGGTCGCGCGGGTGCTCGTAACGAACGCACGTGCAGATGGTGTCGTGCTCGAAAATGGAGATGAGATTCGCGCGAAGCTCGTCGTGTCGGGACTGGACCCGCGCCGTACCTTCATCGATCTCGTCGGCGCCGCGCACTTGGCGCCCGAGTTCGTCGCGGCGATCGAGCGCTTCAAGTTTCGCGGCTCCTCAGGGAAAGTGAATCTCGCACTTTCGGAGCTTCCGAAGTTCACTGCGCTGCCGGCGGACGGGCCGCATCTGCGCGGCGCGATCTCGATCAGCCCCAGCGTCGAATACCTCGAGCGCGCGTACGACGACGCGAAGTACGGACAGGTCTCGCGCCGGCCGTATATGGACATCGTGATTCCATCGTTGATCGACCCAGCCATGGCGCCGCTCGGCAAACACGTGATGTCGTGCTTCGTGCAATACGTGCCCTACAACGTTCAAGGCGGCTGGACGGACGCGGCACGCGAAGCGTTCGGCGACACCGTCATCGATACGCTGGCGGAATACGCGCCCAATATCAAATCGACGATCCTGCACCGTCAGGTCATCACGCCGGCCGACATCGAGCGCATCGTGGGACTCTCCGAAGGCAATATCTTTCAGGGCGAGCTCGCGCTGCAGCAGATGTTTTTCCTGCGGCCGGTGCCGGGTTGGGCGAAATACCGGACGCCGATTCGCGGTCTTTACCAATGCGGCTCGGGCACGCATCCGGGCGGTGGAGTCATGGGCGCATCGGGACGCAACGCAGCGCTCACAATCCTCCGGGCGAACGCGTGAGCTCGCACGCAATCGTAATCGGCGACGACATCGACGAGTGCGTAGCCGCGCAATATCTCGCGCGCAACGGGCTGTCCGTACGTCTGCTGCATGATCGACAGGCTCAGCAGCCGCGCTTTCTTCAAACCGGCTGGATTGCGCCGCAGATCGTGCGCGATCTCGAGCTCTCGGCACACGGTTTGTCCATCGACCAGCGCGATCCGTGGCTGCAGATAGAGCTGCCCGGCGGGGGTCGCCTGGAGCTCACGCGCGACATCGCGCGTTCAGCGGAGGAAATCGGCAAGGTGAACCGGCACGATGGTGCGCGCTGGGCGGCGTTCTGCGAGCGCATGCATGCGCTCGCGACACTCTTGCAGGCGATGTACGCCGCGCCGCCCCCCGAACCGCTTGCGAGTACGTTTGCTGGTCGTTTCGATCTCGCCCGACTCGCGTTGCGCGTGCGCGGTCTCGGCCGGCAAGGCATGACCGATTTGTTCCGGGTGTTGCCGATGTCGATTGTTGATCTGCTCGACGAATGGTTCGAGAGCGACGCGCTCAAAGGTGCGCTCGGCACGATGGGCGTCATGCACCTATGCCAGGGCCCGCGCTCGGGCGGCACTGCGCTCAACTTTCTGCATCATCACGCCGGATGTCCGCCCGGCGTTTTTCGACAGCCGCTGTCGAACGTGCATGGTGTGCTGCGCGCGCTGCCGGGTCCAAGCATGCTCGAAGGTCGTGCCCTGCGGGTGATCGTCGAAGGCGGTACGGTGGAAGGCGTGCAGCTCGCGACCGGCGAGGAGATTCACGCTTCGGTCGTGCTCTCAGGCGCTCACCCGCAGCACGCACTGCTCGATGTCGTCGATGCGGCATGGCTCGATCCGGAGCTCGTTCGTGCGGTGCGGCGGATCCGCAGCCGGGGCGTAACGGCCGAGGTCACGCTCGCGTTGGATCGCGATCCCGGCTTCACCACGCTCACGATCGCGCCGTCGCTCGATTACATGGAACACGCGTACGACGACGCCAAGTACGGGCGGATGTCGCGCGAGCCGTTCATCGAAGCGCGCTACGCAGGTACGGCTGAAGGCGGCGAGCACCCGGTGCACGTGCATGTCCAGTATGCGCCCTACGCGGTGCAGGACGGCACATGGGACGCCGAGCGCGCGCAGGCGTTGGGGCGCACAGTCCTCGACGCAATCGCAGCGGCTGCGCCTGGCATCGTGAGCTCTCTTGTCGACCACACCGTGCGCACGCCGCAAGCGCTGGAGCGCGAATTCGGCTACCCGGAAGGCCAGCCGTATCACGCCGAGCTCGCGCTCGATCAGTTCCTCTGGATGCGGCCCGTTCCCGATCTGGCCCGCTATCGCACGCCGATTCGCGGCTACTATCTGTGCGGTCCCGCAATGCATCCCGGCGCGGGCGTGCCAGGTGCTGCAGGTATGCATGCTGCGCACACCGTACTGCGCGACTTGAGAACACGAAAGTAAAAATAGAGCGGCCCCGAAACCCCGACTACGAAGACTTCTCGGACACCGGGCCTTTGTAGAATTGCGGCCAGCGCTCGAGCACCGCGGGTCCCTCTTCGTTGTACACGTGACACGATCCGATCTGGTACGGTTTCTTCTTCAGCGCTTTGCCGGCATTGCGCGCTTCACGCGCCCGGCCGGTTGCCTGATAGGCGGTTGTGCCCAACGGCCCGAGCAGCTCGACGAGATGCGTGCAGCCTTTGATGCCCCCCAGGCGCGCTTTGATTTCGCGGCGCCAGCCCGGACCGATCTTTACTCCGATCAGCGCTTTGAAATTGAGCGCAATGTCACCGCAGATCGGGTAAGGACCGGCGTCGGTGCGGGCTTCTGCGTCGTGAATATGAAAATCGAGATCGATCGTAAGCCGCAGCCACATGTCGTGCACCGGCTCGCCCGGCTGGCGTTGGCTGCCTCCGTGACGCCGCGTGTGTACGTAGGTCTTCGTGTCGGCAAGATGGGCTTCGATGTCCCATAAACCGTCTTCGCGCTCGTAGCCTTTGCACTCGATGGCGCGAGTGTGGATGTGCTTACGCGGAACGGGATTCGATAACGGCATCGTGTCTCCTGAATTGCAATCCATCGCGCGGACCGACTTCGACGAGCCTCACTTTTGGGGGCAGGATCATCATTTGGCGCTTCGTTTCTTGGCGCTTCGTTTACTTCGCGCTTCGTTCTTTGGCGCTTCGTTTCTTTCTGGCGGGCGGTTTTCCTTTCGTCGCGGTGACCGGCGGTTCCATCCAGTGTGCCTTGCGCTTTTCCAGAAATGCGGAAAGGCCTTCCTGTGCTTCGGGCGTCGCCCTGAGTCGAGCGATGCGGCGCGATGTTTCTTCGATGATCCCGGCGCCGATTTCCGCGTGGGCGCTCAGCGGAATCAACTGCTTCACGGCCGCGAGTGCGTTCGGGCCGCTGGTATAGAGATGGCCGAGCATTGAGCCGATGCGCGCGCCAAGGTCGTCTTCCTCGGTGATGTCATGCAGGAGCCCGATGCGGTACGCTTCGGCGCAATCGAATTCCTCGCCGCTGAGCATGTAGCGCCGAGACATGCGGGTTCCGATCGCGGCGATCACGTAGGGACTGATCATCGCCGGAATGACGCCGAGCTTCACCTCGGAGAGTCGGAAAGTCGCACTGCGTCCACCGATCGCGATGTCGCACGCCGCAACGAGGCCGCACCCGCCTCCGCGAACGGCGCCGCGCACGCATGCGATCGTCGGCTTCGGGAGGGTATAGAGCGCATGCAGCATGCGCGCCGATTTCAACGCCGCCTCATAGTTCTTTTTCTCGCCGAAGATCGCGCTTTTTTTCATGTGAGTGATATCGGCGCCTGCGCAAAAATTCTGACCCGCGCCGAGCAGCACGACCGCGCGCACCGCGGTGTTTCCCGCGAGCTGGCCGAACGCCGCCGTGAGTGCTTCGACCATCTCCGGATCGAACGCGTTGTGCACTTCAGGCCGGTTCAGCATGACGGTCGCGTTGCCGTTCTCGTCGATGCGCGTAATGATTTTTTCAGGCATGGGGCTAGCGGGAAGCACCGCGGATGAGATGTGAGATCGCGCAAAGCGCGTGTGGGACATGGGCGCTTTTGACGCCACCGGTCACGGCTTGCAGCGGGTGATTTTACATTCGAAATACGCCGAACGTCGTTTTTTCAGCGGGCGCTTGTGCGGCAACGTCGAGACCGAGCGCAAGCGTCGCGCGCGTGGCTATCGGATCGATGATGCCGTCGTCCCATAATCGCGCGGTGGCGTAATACGCGCTGGATTGGTGCGCGTATTGCGCGAGGATCGGCGCTTTGTACGCATCTTCCTCGGCCTGCGTCCAGGCCGCGCCGCTTTTTTCCAGCTGTTCGCGCTTCACTTGTGCCAGCACGTTGGCGGCCTGTTCGCCGCCCATGACCGAGATTTTCGCGTTCGGCCACGTCCACAGAAAGCGTGGACCGTAGGCCCGCCCGCACATGCCGTAGTTGCCGGCTCCGAAACTGCCTCCGATGATGACCGTCAACTTGGGCACGCGCGCGCACGCGACTGCCGTGACCATTTTCGCGCCGTCTTTCGCAATTCCGCCCGACTCGTATTTCTTGCCCACCATGAACCCGCTGATGTTCTGCAGAAACAGCAGTGGCGTGTTGCGCTGGCAGCACAGCTCGATGAAGTGAGTGCCTTTCAGCGCCGATTCCGAAAACAGTATCCCATTGTTCGCAATCACGCCCACGAGATGTCCCTCGATGTGTGCGAACCCGCAGACGAGGGTCGCGCCGTAGCGCGCCTTGAATTCGTCGAGCTCACTCGCATCGACGATGCGCGCGATGACCTCACGCACGTCGAAAGGTGTGCGTGGGCTCGCCGGCAACACGCCGTAAATCTCTTCAGCGTCGTAAATCGGCGGGCGGCTGGTGACGCGCGTCACGGGCGGCGTTCGGCGATTCAAATGAGCGACGATACGCCGCACGCGCTCGAGCGCATCGGAATCGTTTTCCGCGAGATGATCGGCGACACCCGAGATGCGCGTGTGGACGTCGGCGCCGCCCAGCTCTTCAGCACTTACGATTTCACCCGTCGCCGCTTTCACGAGCGGTGGGCCGGCCAGAAAGATCGTGCCCTGCCCGCGCACGATCACCGTTTCATCCGACATGGCCGGCACGTAGGCCCCTCCGGCGGTGCACGAACCCATGACGCACGCGATTTGCGGCACGCCCATCGCCGACATCGTGGCCTGGTTGTAGAAGATGCGGCCGAAATGATCGCGGTCGGGAAACACCGCGTCCTGACTCGGCAAGTGGGCGCCGCCGGAATCGACCAGATAGATGCAGGGCAGGCGGTTCTCGAGAGCAATTTCCTGGGCGCGAAGGTGTTTCTTCACCGTCAGCGGAAAGTATGTGCCGCCTTTCACCGTCGCGTCGTTGGCGACGATCATGCAGCGCTCGCCGCTCACCGTGCCGATGCCGGTGATGAGTCCGGCTGAAGGGATCGCTTCGTCGTACGCATCCCATGCGGCAAGCGGCGAGAGCTCGAAAAAAAAGCTGTTGGGATCGACGAGCTGTGCCACGCGCTCACGCGGCAGCATCTTGCCGCGCGCGGTATGACGCTCGCGCGCCGTTGCGCCCCCGCCTTCACGCGCTTGGGCAAGCCGCGCTTCGAGCTCCGCCACGCGTTCGCGCATCGTGTCGCCGGCGCTCTGAAACTCGGTGCTGCGCGTGTCGAGCTTGGTGCGGATCACCGGCATATGAGATTCGATCGCGAGACGCTCCGGGTTCGCCGCGGCGCGGTCACCCGGGAGGTCTACGGCGTCGCGAGCTCCTTTTCGTAAAGGCCGCACGTGCGCGCATCGAAGCACGCAAACACGATGCGCTCGAGCGTCGGATGGCGTTTGACTCCCTCGGCACATTCGCGAACGGCGATTGCAATCGCGTCTTCGAGCGGATAGCCATAAACGCCGCAGCTGATTGCGGGAAACGCGATTGTGCGCACGCCGTTCTCAGCGGCAAGTGCGAGGCTCGAGCGATAGCACGAGGCGAGCAACTCGGGCTCGCCGTGCCGTCCGTCGCGATATACCGGTCCCGCCGTATGTATGACGTGGAGCGCAGGCAGGCGATAGCCGCGCGTGATGCGCGCCTCACCCGTCTGGCACCCGCCGAGCGTGCGGCACTCGGCGAGCAGCTCGGGCCCCGCAGCGCGGTGGATCGCGCCGTCGACTCCGCCGCCGCCGAGCAACGTGGTATTCGCTGCGTTCACGATCGCATCGACGTCCAGCGTGACGATATTCGCCTGCACTGCTTCCAATTTCTCGACCATATCCATACCCCTCGGTTTTAAGGAAGGGAGGTTACGGAGGGAAACCAAGGGTTTCTCTCTGTTCGT
>DATLEF010000159.1:0-18915 GCA_035525455.1 Burkholderiales bacterium | reverse complement strand
GAGGAATGCCTAAGTTCTCTCCGGAAATGATTCGCAGCGTCGCGCTCGTGGGGCACGGCGCGGCGGGTAAGACCACCCTCACCGAGATGCTGCTGTACCGCGCCGGCGCGATAGGCGCGGCCGGCAGCGTGGAAAAAGGCTCGACCGTTTGCGACTTCGAGCCGCTCGAAAAAAGCTACCAGCATTCGCTCAACGCTGCGGTCGTCCATTTGCAGTCGGGTGACACGCGCATCCATCTCGTCGACACGCCGGGCCTGCCGGATTTCGTCGGGCGGGCCATCGGTGCGCTGCCCGCGGTGGAGACGGCGGCCGTTGTAATCAACGCTCAGAACGGCATCGAAATGATCACCGAGCGCATGATGCGCTGGGCTGCGAAGCGCAATTTGTGCCGCATGATCGTCGTCAACAAGATCGATGCGGAGAACGTGGATCTCAGCGATCTCGTCACGCGCATACAGTCCGTGTTCGGCAAGGAATGTCTTCCGATCAATCTTCCGGCGGATAACGGCAAGCGCGTGGTGGATTGTTTCTTCAATCCCGCGGGTGATGCGGATTTCTCGAGCGTGGCAGAAGCGCATCAGGCGCTCATAGACCAGGTCGTCGAAGTGGACGAGAACCTGATGGCGAAATACCTGGAACAGGGCGAAGTGAGTCCCGCGGAACTCCATGCGCCATTCGAGCAGGCGCTGCGCGAAGGCCACTTGATTCCGATCTGCTTCGTTTCCGCGCGCAACGGCGCCGGCATCGCCGAGCTGCTCGACATTTTCGTGAAGTTGATGCCTAACCCCACCGAAGGCAATCCGCCGCAGTTTTTGAAAGGAGAAGGCGCGGCGGCGACACCGATTCAGGCTCAACCTGATCCACGCAAGCATGTGCTCGCACACGTATTCAAAGTGATGATCGATCCGTTCGTCGGCAAAGTCGGGGTTTTTCGCGTACATCAGGGAAGCATCACCAGGGACACGCAGCTTTTCATCGGCGACGGGCGCAAGCCCTTCAAAGTAGGCCACCCGTACCTGCTGCAGGGCAAGGAATTCGTCGAAACGGACGCCCTGGTGCCCGGCGATATCGGCGCGGTCGCCAAGGTAGACGAGATACATTTCGATGCAGTGCTGCACGATTCGCACGACGAAGACCATATTCATCTCGCGCCGCTCGAGTTTCCCACGCCGATGCACAGCCTTGCGATCGAGCCGAAACGGCGCGGCGACGAGCAGCGCATCTCGGAGGCGCTGCACAAGCTTTCAGCCGAAGATCCCACATTCAAGGTGACACACGCCGCTGCGTCGAACGAAACCGTCGTGAGTGGTCTGGGCGACCTGCACATGCGCTACATCCTCGACCGCCTGCAGTCGCAATACCATGTGGAAGTCACGAGCAAGCCGCCGCGCATACCTTATCGCGAGACGATCACGGCGAAAGCCGAAGGTCACCATCGACACAAAAAACAGACCGGGGGCGCCGGCCAATTCGGCGAGGTGTACCTGCGCGTAGAGCCTTTGAAGCGCGGCACCGGTTTCGAATTCGTCGATGCCGTCAAAGGCGGGGTCATACCGACTCAGTACATTCCCGCTGTCGAAAAAGGCGTGCGGCAGGTGCTCGATGCGGGACCGGTCGCCGGGTATCCCGTGCACGACGTGCGCGTGATCGTATACGACGGTAAACATCATCCCGTCGATTCAAAGGAGGTCGCATTCATTTCAGCCGGAAAGCGGGCCTTCATGGACGCGATCGCAAAAGCGCGACCGATCATACTCGAGCCGATCGTCAAGCTCGAGATCACGGCGCCCGAGCCGAAGATGGGCGACATCGCCGGCGACATTTCCTCCAAGCGCGGCCAGATCAGCGGCACAGACGCAGCTGCGCCTGGCACGGTCGCAATCAAGGCCCAGGTTCCGCTTTCCGAGCTCAACAATTACCAGGCGCGATTGAAATCCGTAACGGCCGGGCAAGGCTCGTTTTCCATAGAGCTCTCGCACTACGAGCCGGTACCGCCGAATGTTCAAAAAGACCTCGCAGCCTCGCACAGCAAGACTGCGCAAGTGGACGAACAGTAGCGCCTCGCAACGGCGTCAGGTTCGCACCCCACAAAGGACTACGGATGGCGCGGCGCTTGCTCGTCTACGCGTCAGTTGCTGCGCGCTTAGGCGCTCACCGTTCACGGACCCGATATGGATGAAATGGTGCTACGCGGGATGGCCAAATGGCCCAACGTTCCGGCCGTATATGGCTGGTTGAGTCTCGATCGGCGTGGAAACTGGCTGATCAAAGGCGAAACGATTTCCAATCCAGGGGTCTGCGAGTTCATTGGCCGGAACTACGAGCGCGACAGCGGAGGACGCTGGTTTTTTCAGAACGGCCCGCAGCGTGTGTTCGTGAGCTTCGAATACACGCCGCTCGTCTATAGAGCCGTCAATGGCGATGACGCACCGCTCTCGTTGCAATCGCACATCGGCGCCGAAGTCACCCTCGTATCAGGCGTGTGGATCGACGAAAACGGCGCGCTGCTGATCGAAACCGAGCACGGCATCGGCCTCGTGCACGATCATGACCTCGATAAGGTGCTGCCCGCCTTCATCGACGAACGCGGCAATCCGCTGCCGGAAGACGCGCTCGACGAGCGTATGCAGGTGGTGCAGCAAGGGCGCACCGCCCCCTTGTGGTTGCAGTACGGGGAGTCGAACGTGCACGTCGACGCGGTGAACTCGGCGCAGGTGCCACGCCGATTCGGGTTTGACGCCTCTCCGACTGCGCCGCACGACGCGCCAGAATGCGCCTGAGTGCGCCCGCTCGCTCAACTCGCGCCCGATGTGCGCAGCCGTGCCCGGGCGGTCCTCTTCGACATCGACGATACGCTCACCACTGATGGACGCCTGACGGCCGAAGCGTATTCGGCGCTCGAAAGGCTGCAGGACGCGCGTCTCCTCGTCATACCGATTACCGGGCGTCCCGCCGGATGGTGTGACCATATCGCTCGCATGTGGCCGGTCGACGGCGTAGTCGGCGAAAACGGCGCGTTTTATTTCCTATACGATCGCAGCCGCCGGCGGATGACGCGCGCATACGCACACGATGAAGAGACTCGGGCGCTCAACCGGCAACGCATCGAAGGCGTCGCGCGGCACATCCTCGAAGCGGTTCCGGGAGCCGCGATCGCTGCAGATCAGCATTACAGGGAAACCGATCTCGCGATAGACTTCTGCGAGGATGTTCCGCTTCTATCCGCGCATGCTATCGATACGATCGCGTCTCTCATGCGCGAACACGGGATGACGGCAAAAGTGAGCTCGATCCACGTGAACGGGTGGTACGGCAACTACGACAAGCTCACGATGACCCGGCGGTTACTCGCCGAATGCCACGATTTCGCGCTGGCTGAAGAGCGTGAACGCGCGATTTTCATCGGGGATTCTCCGAACGATGCGCCCATGTTCGCTTTTTTTCCGTACGCGATCGGTGTCGCCAACGTGCGCGATGCGCTGTCGCGTCTGACACACGAACCCGCCTATGTGACGCGTGCCTCTTGCGGCGCAGGTTTTCGCGAAGCCGCCGACTTTATTCTGGCGGCAAAGACACCCAGAGTCTCTAAAGGATCACGGACATGATCGACTTGCGCAGCGATACCGTCACCCGCCCCACCGAAGCGATGCGCGATGCGATGCGCGATGCGAGCTACGGCGACGACTCGCGCGACGGCGATCCGACGATGGAAAAGCTCGAAGCGCTCGCGGCCGATCGAGTGGGCAAGGAAGCCGCGTGTTTCGTGCCCAGCGGAACCATGGCGAACCTCGTCGGCGTGCTCGCCCATACGCAACGAGGGGGTGAGGTCGTGCTCGAAGCGGGCGCTCACATCCTCAATTCGGAGCTGGGTGGCATTACGGCCGTCGCAGGCGCGTTCTATAGAGGCATACCCGGCAAGCGTGGCGCGATGGACGTCGAGCGGCTGAACGAAGCGCTGCGACCTGCAACGCGCCAGAACTTCGGAACTGCGCTCGTCTGCATGGAGACCAGCCACAACCGGGCAGGCGGCGCAGTCCTGCCGCTCGAACACATGCAGGCTGTCCACGAACGTGCACGCAATGCCGGCGTCCCCGTTCACACCGATGGCGCTCGCATCTTCAACGCTGCCGTTGCCCTTGGGACTAGCGCGCGGGCGATTGCAAGCCATACGGACTCGGTGGCGTTCTGTGTTTCGAAAGGACTGTGCGCACCGGTCGGTTCGCTGCTGTGCGGCAGCCGACAGTACATCGAGCGCGCGCGTGCGTTTCGCAGGATGGTGGGTGGAAACATGCGCCAGGCGGGTCCGCTTGCCGCGGCGGGCATCGTTGCGCTGGAGTCAATGATCGAGCGCCTGAAAGACGATCATGCGAGCGCAAAACGCCTCGCGCACAGGCTGCACGACCTCGACTCGAGTCTCGTCGATCCCACAGACGTCGAAACGAACATCGTGAAAGTCGAAGTGCCGGCAAACGGTCCGGCCGCATCCGCGTGGTCGGCGGCGCTCAAGAAACGCGGCGTGCTCGTGAACCCGTGCGAGCCGTATGCGCTGCGTTTCGTAACGCATCGCGACCTTGCTCACGCGGACATCGACCGGGCGGCTGCGGCATTTGCCGAAACGTGGGCGGGCATGGGCCGCTGAGAGGTAAGGGTTCGCATCACCCCGGCGGTACGCGATTTAGCACACGGCCCGCCGCCCTTCTCAGATGATGCGCTTGCGAATATAGGTTACGGCCAGCTCCGCAATTACCACGACCGCGAAAATGGCGGCCAGCATGAGCGCCACGCGCTCCCACTGGAAAAGATTCATCGCGGTATCGATCGCCATGCCGATGCCGCCGGCGCCCACCAAACCCAGAACTGCGGATTCGCGCACGCTGATGTCCCAGCGAAAAAGCGCAATGGCCCAGAACGCCGGCACGACCTGTGGCCAGTACCCTTTCAGAAAAATGCTGAGAGCAGGCGCGCCGGCAGCCCGCAGCGCCTCGATGGGTCCAGGGCGCGTCTCTTCCAGCGCTTCGCCGAACAGTTTGCCGACGAAACCGATGGAACGAAACGCGATGGCCATGGTGCCGGCAAGTGCACCTGGCCCGAAGATCGCGACGAACAGCAGCGCCCAGACGAGCGAATTCACCGAGCGCGACGAGACCAACAAGAGTTTTGCAAAATAATTTACAGCGGCAAACGGGACGATATTGCGGGCCGCGAGCACGCCGAGTGGAATCGCCATGAGGATCGCGAGTATCGTCCCGAGCGTCGCAATGTGCAGCGTCTCGATCAGGGCATCATGCACCCCGCGGCGATAGAACGCCCATTCGATCGGCCACATGCGTTTCAGGAGGTCGGCGACTTGCTCGGGAGCGTCGTACAGAAACTCGGGAATGACTTGCACCGTCCGTAACGAAACGACGCATGCGGCGACGATGCCGAAGTAGAGCGCAAACCGTGCGAGCCGCTCGCCGCGCGTGTAGCGCCGCCATTCGCGATCGATTCCCGAAGTCGTCATTGATACAGTTTCTTGATCCAGTTCTGCAGCGCTTCGCTCAACATGATGACGGCGATGATCGCCAGCAGTATCGTGAGGAGATAGTCGTAATCGAATTTCTGAAACGCGGCGAACATCGTGCCGCCGATTCCGCCGGCGCCGACGATTCCGACCATCGTCGAATTCCTGAGATTGGAATCGAACTGATAAGTGGCAAAGCCCACGAATCGCGTCAATACCTGCGGCATGACGCCGAACATCACCACACTCATGAACGGCGCACCGGTTGCGCGTACCGCCTCGACCTGTTTCAGGGAAATCTCCTCGATCGCCTCGGCGAAGAGCTTCGCGACGAACCCGATCGATGCGACGGTCAGGGCGAGTATCCCCGCCAGGGCTCCGAAACCCACGGCTTTGACGAACACGATGGCGATGATGACCTGATGAAACGAGCGGCAAAGGGCGATAAAGAGCCGTATCGGCCACGTGAGCCAGGCCGGCATCAGGTTGCGGGCCGCGAGCAGTCCGATCGGCAGCGAGAGCACGATGCCGAGCACCGATGCAATGACTGCTATTTCCAGAGACTCGTAGAGTCCGCGCGCCATGAGCCTCATTTTTTCCGGATCTGTGTCGGGCGGAAACATTCTGGCGACGAACCGTGCACCCTGACCGAGCCCGGTCACGAAACGATCCCAAGTAAAGTCCAGAATCGATGCGGCGTAGATCGCGTAAGCGAAAAGACCCAGCCAGGCGAGTCTTGCGGGCCAGTTGGGCGCAAAGACTGCCGGCCGCACCGCGTCGATCATGGGGAGATATCCGTCACGCCGTCACTCGAGCCAGTTCTCGCCGCCATAGATCTGTTTCAGCTGATCATCGGTCAGCCCATCTGGCGGCCCTCGATAGACGATGCGTCCACCGCTCATGCCCACGACATCGGTAGCGAAGCGCCGCGCCAGCGGCACGTTGTGTATGTTGACGATCACCGGTATCTGCCGGCGCTGGCCGATCTCGACCATGAGCTCCATTATTTCCACGGACGTTTTGGGGTCCAGCGACGAGGTGGGCTCGTCGGCTAACAAGAGTTCCGGCTCCTGCATGACTGCGCGCGCGATGCCCACCCGTTGCCGCTGGCCCCCGGAAAGCGCATCTGCGCGCCGGTTTGCGTGCTCCGTGAGGCCGACCATCTCGAGCAGATCGAATGCATTTTCGATCTCGCTGCGCGGATAGCGCCGAAGCCACGCCTTGAACGACGAAATGTAGCCGAGCCGTCCACACATGACGTTTTCCATGACCGTCAGGCGCTCGACGAGGTTGTATTCCTGGAACACCATGCCGATACGCCGGCGCGCGGCGCGCAGGTCGCGGCGCCGGAGACGCGTGAGATCGACACCGCGAAACAGGATCGCGCCGGTGGTAGGCTCGACCAGCCGATTGATGCAGCGGATCAGAGTCGACTTACCGGTTCCGGACGGACCGATTATCGCTGTAATGCCGCTCGAGGCGACATCGAGGTCGACATCGTGCAGCACGGGCACGCCGCGCCGGTATTCTTTCGACAAGCCACGAATCTGGAGCGCGGCACCTGCGGACTGCTGAGGCGCGTCGCGCATCGGTCTACTTCTTCTTGCGCGCCGCTTCCTCCCGCGCAGACTCCTTCTCGTACGCGGCCCGGTTAAATGGGGTGCCGGTCTCCTCGGCGACCTTGCGCACTACCGCCCAGTCTTTCTGATACGTGATCGGGAAAAAGCGGTCCGCGCCCCCGAACGTCTTCTGCATTTCCGGAGGGAAACGATAATCGTAAAAGCATTTCGTCAGCGTCTTCGCGAAGTCGGGAGCCAGGTCGTGCGCGTACGCGAACGAGGAGGTGGGGAATAACGGACTCTTATAGATGATACGGAAATCATCTGCCTTGATCTCACCGCGAGACGCCATGCGATTGAATACGTCGGAGGCAACGGGCGCTGCATCGTAGTCCCCGGACTCGACACCCTTGACCGACTGACCGTGGCCGCCGGAGAACAGGACTTTGTAGTCTTTTTCCGGAGCAAGCCCTTCCGGCGGGAAAAGCACCTGCGGGGCGAGATGGCCCGAATTGGACGAAGGCGACGTGTGCGCCACTTTTTTGCTTTTGAGGTCCCCAAGCTTTTGATAAGCGCTTCCCTTTTTCACGATCACGATCAGGTTGTACCCTTGCCATTCCTTTTCTGTCCCTTTGATCGCAAAGGGAACTGCGCCGGCGAGGTTCACCGCAAACCCGGTCGGCCCAGTCGAGAATCCGCCCACGTGCAGGCGGCCCGCGCGCATCGCTTCGATTTCAGCAGCGTTGGACTGGACCGGAAAATAGACGACACGCTTGCCGGTGCACTTGCCGAGATAATCGGTGAATGGTTTGAAAGCACTTTCGTACACAGCCGCGTCTTCGACAGGCGTGTAGGTGAACACGAGCGTGCTCGGGTTTTTCCATCGCTTCGGGTCTTTAGGGGTATCGGCGACGAGATCCTTGTTCTCGTCGCAGTACAACGTGTCGAGTTGGCCGCGATTCTTGCAATCGTCGGTTTGCGCGAAAGCGGGATGAGCTGTGGCGCAAAGCACTGTCGCGGCGAGCACGCGCATGAAAACTCGGATTCGACTGTACATTTTCTTCTCCCAGGAAGCGGCGCTGACGGCGCGAGTGGGCACTCGCACAGGGGCGCGCGTCCTACTCTACTTAAGCGCGTGTTTAAGGGTCAAGCGGTCTCGCAACGAAAACGCGTCTTATCGAATTGCGCGTTGGTCGTCGTGTGATCTTTCGCGCGAGAGATACTTCACACGCAAAGGAATTGAGCGGGTGTGTGTGTAATCCAGAGCTTCCGCGCGAATGTTCGAGAAACCCGCACGACAATCGTAAACATTTATATCCGATGCGGATTCACGCTGAGAGCGACGCGCTTCGATTTGTTGTGTCGGCAAGCGATCATCCTGCAGGAAACCGTGCTGATTTGGCGCCTTCTGCGCGACCCTCATGTCCACAATACGGAACGACTTCGATCGACCTCTCTGATCACAAGCAGTTGATTTCGGTGTGTTTTATAGGATGTTGCGATGCAGCTAAAGTCTAATCCTTGCCGTGGTGGGCGAGTTTCTGTATCTTTGGTGGCCTGCTGTCCGCTGGTGAAAAATTCCACGCCCACGGCCCGGCTTAAAAGCCAGACCGCGGGCATGGCAAAGGCTATGACCGGTTCCCCATGGGAAACGGCCAGGCGCCAGGAATCGACACCGGTCGTGGTGCTTGCGGTGCGGATGGCTCTGCGGCAGGTTGGGCCGCTGGAGCTCGAGGCGCGGAGCGCCGCTTAGGGGCAGCGGGCTTTTTCTTGGCTGCTTTTTTCTTAGCCGACTTTTTAGTCGGCTTTTTTTTGGCCGCCTGTTTCACCAGCGCTCGTCCGGCTGACTTGCGCGCGGTTTTCTTCACCGCTTTGCGCGTCAGCTTCTTTTTCTTGGTGCTTGGTCTCTTCGCCGTCTTCCTACGACTGGCTTTCTTGGCCATGCTGATCTCCTGCTTACGACTGGGTTAATGCAAAGCTGCCACGGCTTGGCTTGCGATGTCCCGATACAAAGCGTCGGGCTCGAGCTTGATGTCGCCTTCCCAGGTCACAGCATTCGAGACCGGATCGATCACGGCCCGGCTGAACTTCTCCTCATCGGAGAGTACGCCGAAGGTCTGGGTGGTGATCAAATCGCCCAGGTACACGTGCCCTTCCAATCCGTCGTCGAAGCGCAGCCAGAGGGTGTAATTGCGCTCTGCGCGCAGTTCGGTCACGGCGTGCGCGTTCGGTCTGCGACTGCGGTAACGCCGGTATTTCAGACTGTATGCCAAGCACCCTCCCCTTGTTTCCGTCAGTCCCAGCTCAAAGCGCCGCCAGTCTGGTACTCGGTGACGCGTGTTTCGAAGAAATTTTTCTCTTTCTTGAGGTCGATCATCTCGGCCATCCATGGAAAAGGATTGGTCGCCCCTTCGAATAGCGGGTCCAGGCCGATTTGCTGGCAGCGGCGATTTGCGATGAATCGCAGATATTCCTTGAACATCGCGGCATTGAGACCGAGAACGCCGCGCGGCATCGTGTCCTCGGCGTAGCGATACTCGAGCTCCACCGCTTTCTCCATTACGCTGCGGATTTCGTCGCGGAACTCCGTTGTCCACAGCCGCGGGTTCTCCATCTTGATCGTGTTGATCAGGTCGATACCGAAATTGCAGTGCATCGACTCGTCGCGCAGGATGTATTGATACTGCTCCGCGGCGCCCGTCATCTTGTTCTGGCGGCCGAGCGCGAGGATCTGCGTGAAGCCGACGTAGAAGAAGAGCCCCTCCATCACGCATGCGAACACGATCAGGCTTTTCAGGAGCTTCTGGTCGCTCTCGAGCGTGCCGGTCTTGAACGCCGGGTCGGTAAGGGTGTCGATGAACGGAATCAGGAACTCGTCCTTCGCCCGGATCGACGGAATTTCGTGATAGGCGTTGAATATCTCGGCTTCGTCGAGCTGCAGGCTTTCGACGATGTATTGGTAGGCATGCGTATGGATCGCTTCCTCGAAAGCCTGGCGCAGCAAATACTGACGGCACTCGGGGGCCGTAATGTGGCGGTAGGTCCCGAGGACGATGTTGTTCGCCGCCAGCGAATCGGCGGTGACGAAAAAACCCAGGTTGCGTTTGACGACCCGCCGCTCGTCCTCGCTCAGGCCGTTCGGGTCTTTCCACAGCTCGATGTCCCGGCTCATCTGGATTTCCTGCGGCATCCAGTGATTCGCGCACGCCGAAAGATATTTCTCCCACGCCCACTTGTACTTGAAGGGCACGAGCTGGTTCACGTCGGTGCGGCCGTTAATGATCCGCTTGTCCGCGACGTTCACGCGGCGGACAAGGGCGTCGTCAGGCGCGGCCGCAGGTGACGGCAGCGACGCCGCAGCCTGCAAACCGGATTTGCCCACGACCTGTTCTTCGAACTGCAGCATCATTTCTCTCCTGTTTTCTACTGACCTCGACTCCGGAGCGATTCGGGAGAATCGCCGAAGGAAAGGAGGTTACCGAGGGAAACCTTGGTTTCCCTCTGTTCGTGCGGCGGCCAGGCCCGAGCCGTAGGCGAGCGCCGCTGCGTCACTGGCACGCTTCGCATTCGGGGTCGTCGATCGCACAGAACTTCGGCTGGGCCATTTCATCGGCGGCCATTGCGGCGCCGCCCGAGGCCGTCACGGCATTCAACTGGCCTGCGCGGCCCGTCGATTTCTCCGTCGACGTAGCCCCGAGCGTCCTCAGGTAATACGTGGTCTTCAGCCCCCGTAGCCATGCAAGCTTGTACGTGTCGTCGAGCTTCTTCCCTGAGGCACCCGCCATATAGATATTCAAAGACTGCGACTGGTCGACCCATTTCTGGCGCCGGGCCGCGCATTCGACCAGCCATTGCGGTTCGATTTCGAATGCCGTGGCATAGAGGCTGCGAACGTCGGGCGGGATACGGTCGATTTTCGAAAGCGAGCCGTCGAAGTACTTGAGGTCGGCGATCATCACCTCGTCCCACAGGTTGAGCTTCTTCAGTTCGCGCACCAGGAATTCGTTGACCACCGTGAACTCGCCCGACAGGTTCGACTTGACGTACAGGTTCTGGTAGGTCGGCTCGATGCACTGCGACAGCCCCGTGATATTGGCGATGGTTGCGGTCGGGGCTATGGCGATGCAGTTCGAATTGCGCATGCCGACCTGCTTGATGCGCCGGCGTAGTGCTTCCCAGTCGGCGACGGCCGACAGGTCGCACTCGACGTAACCCCCGCGCTCCTCCTTCAGGAGATTGATCGTGTCGAAAGGCAAAATGCCACGGTCCCACATCGAGCCTTTGAACGTGGAATAGGGCCCGCGCTCTTCCGCGATGTCTGTCGAAGCCCAGTAGGCCGTGTAGGCAATGCTCTCCATGGAGCGGTCGGCAAACTCCACGGCGGCAGGCGAGGCGTACGGAATACGCAGCTTCTGCAGGCAGTCCTGAAAGCCCATGATGCCGAGCCCCACAGGACGGTGCTTGAAATTGGAGTTGCGCGCCTTGCCCACCGAATAGAAATTGAGGTCGATCACGTTGTCGAGCATGCGCATCGCGGTGCCGATGGTGCGTTTCAGCTTCTCCACGTTCATGCGCCCCGTCGACAGATCGAGATGCGCCGGCATATTGAGCGAGCCCAGATTGCATACGGCAATCTCGTCGGGCCCGGTGTTGAGCGTGATCTCGGTGCAGAGGTTCGAGCTGTGAACGACGCCGACGTGCTGCTGCGGGCTCCTGAGGTTGCAGGGGTCCTTGAACGTAATCCAGGGATGCCCGGTTTCGAACAGCATCGAGAGCATCTTGCGCCAGAGCTGGATTGCGGGCACTTTCTTGTAAAGCGTCAACTCCCCGCGCGCGACTCTGGCTTCATGTTCGACATATGAGCGCTCGAATGCCTTGCCGACCTTGTCGTGCAGGTCGGGCACATCGGCCGGCGAAAAAAGCGTCCACTCGGCATTTTCCATGACGCGTTTCATGAAAAGGTCCGGCACCCAGTTCGCGGTGTTCATGTCGTGAGTGCGGCGACGGTCGTCGCCCGTATTCTTGCGAAGCTCGAGGAATTCCTCGATGTCGAGGTGCCAGGTCTCCAGATACGAGCAGACTGCGCCTTTGCGTTTGCCACCCTGGTTGACCGCCACCGCGGTGTCGTTCACTACCTTGAGGAAAGGCACCACGCCCTGCGATTTGCCGTTCGTCCCTTTGATGTGCGATCCGAGCGCCCGCACGGGCGTCCAGTCGTTGCCGAGGCCGCCTGCATATTTCTGCAGCATCGCGTTTTCCTTGATGGCCTCGTAAATGCCATCCAGATTGTCCGCTACCGTGGTCAGGTAGCAGCTCGCGAGCTGTGAACGGCGCGTTCCCGAATTGAACAGAGTCGGCGTCGAGCTCATGAAATCGAAGCTCGAAAGAACGTTGTAAAACTCGATCGCGCGCGCTTCGCGCTGATCGGGCGCCTCGTTCAGCGCGAGCCCCATCGCGACGCGCATGAAGAAAACCTGGGGCAGCTCGATGCGGCGGCCGCGCACATGCAGAAAATAGCGGTCGTACAGTATCTGCAGACCGAGGTACGTGAATTTCAGATCGCGATTCGCATCAAGTGCCGCGCCCAGGCATTTGAGGTCATAGCTGGCAAGCCGCTCGTCCAGCAGCTCCGCTTCTATCCCCAGCTTCACGAACTCGGGCAGGTACTGGGCGTAGCGGACACTCATTTCCGCTTGCGCGACGTCTTCGCCGAGCGTCTCGAGCCGTAGCGAGTTCAGGAGCAGGCGGGCGCTCACATAGCTGTAGCCGGGGTCCTGCTCGATCAGCGCGCGGGCCGCGAGGACGAGGGATTTGCGCACCTCTTCCATCGGTACGCCGTCGTACAGATCGCGCTGTATCGCTTCCAGGACAGGTTGAGCGCTCACTTCACGACCCAGCCCTTCGCAGGCGCATTGAACGAGGGCGGTTATTTTTGCGACGTCGAGCGGACGGCTCACGCCGTTCTCGACCACGTTCAAAACCGCCGGCACCGGCTTCACCGCCAGCTGCTGTGCCTGGCGCTGTTTGGCCCGCTCCTTCGCGCGCTCTTCCCGATACAGGACATAGGCGCGGGCGACGTTGTGCTCGCCGGCGCGCATCAATGCCAACTCGACCTGATCCTGGATGTCTTCGATGTGGAACGTGCCGCCCGAAGGCTGGCGGCGCACGAGCGCCTGCACTACTGCCTCGGTAAGCCGCACGACCTGCTCGCGCACGCGTGCAGAGGCCGCGCCAGTGCCGCCGGTGACCGCGAGAAAGGCCTTGGTCACCGCGATGGAAATCTTGGCCGGTTCGAAGCCGACGACAGCACCGTTGCGACGAATTATCTTGTATTCGGCATACTGTTTTTCCCGGGTGGATTCGCTCTCAGGAGTGGGAAAATCCGCGATCGGCACCACCGCTGCCGTTTCAGCTGCTAATTGCATACTTAACTCCTTGATCATCTTTGCTTTTGGCGCACCCAGGAGGGTCCACGCTCCTCCCACCGTCAACCACTAGATATAGTGGTTGGATCCTTATTTTGATCAAATTCTAGTAGCGCGATTTTTTAAACGCAATAGGCTGGCACGAGATATTTTTGGTGGCTTTCGAGGTCCCGGACGGGACACGAAGAGCGCTTGGGAAGAGGGTCAGCGGCGCTCGATCGAACTGCGATATCGGGCCCAATCGAAATGGGGACCCGGGTCGGATTTTCGGCCGGGAGCGACGTCGCTGTGCCCCACTATGTCGATGATCGGGTAGGCGACCTGGAGCGCCCGGGTGACCCGCGCGAGGCTTTCGTACTGAAGAGGTTCGAACTGCAGCTCATCGGTCCCCTCGAGCTCTATGCCGATCGAGAAGTCGTTGCAGCCGCTACGCCCGCGCCAGCTCGAGGCACCAGCGTGCCACGCGCGCCGCGTGCAAGACACGAACTGGAGCATGGTGCCGCACCGCCGGACGAGAAAATGCGCCGACACCCTGAGCCCGGCTATGCCAACGTAATAGGGATCCTGCGCCGGATCGAGCCGGTTCAAAAAGAGCTGCTCTATACCGGGCCCCCCGAACTGCCCGGGCGGGAGGCTGATCGCATGAATCACCAGGAGCTCGATCGCTACGCCCGCAGGTCGCTCATCGCAATTGGGTGAAGCGATAAAACGCACGCCCGACGCAAGACCGTCCGGCCTAATGCGCATGGGAGTGACTGCGCCGTCAGCTTTTCGCGTCGAGCTCGTCTTTGATCCCCAGTCTTTCCATCCGATAACGCAACGCCCGGAAAGTGATGCCGAGCACTTTCGCGGCCGCAGTGCGGTTGTAGCGCGTTTGCTCCAGCGCATCGAGTATGGCCTTGCGCTCGATCGCGTCCAGGCGCTCCTGCAACGGCAGCCCCGTTACGTCGAGGCCTTCGCCAACGGCTGCCGCTGGAAGCTGTAAATCCCCCAACATGATTTCTTCCCCGCTCGCGAGCGCAACCGCGCGCTCGAGCACGTTTTCGAGCTCGCGTACATTTCCGGGAAAGTCGTAGCGGATGAGCCGGGCATGGGCTTCCGCCGTGAGCCGCGGCGGTTCGCGATCTTCACACTGCTTCTCCAGCAAAGCCGCCGCAAGCAGGGGGATGTCTTCACGCATCTCGCGCAGGCTCGGCATTCTCAGCTCGATCACATTGAGGCGGTAATACAAATCCTGGCGGAACGCGCCCGATTTCACTTCTTCGCCGAGGTTGCGATGCGTGGCGCTGATGATCCGTACATCCACCGGCTCTTCAGCGGTCGCCCCAACCCTGCGCACTTTCTTTTCCTGGATCGCGCGCAGCAGCTTGACCTGCATCTGCAGCGGCAGGTCGGCGACTTCATCGAGGAAAAGCGTGCCGCTGTTGGCCGCGTGGAAGAAACCATCGCGGTCAGCGGCAGCGCCGGTGAACGCGCCTTTCCGATAGCCGAAAAATTCCGATTCCATGAGCGTTTCGGGAATCGCGCCACAGTTGACGGCCACGAAGGGCCCGTCCTGACGCGATCCTTTTAGATGGATGAGGCGCGCCGCAAGCTCCTTGCCGCTTCCCGATTCTCCCGTGATGTGTATAGGGGCCTGACTGCGTGCCAGCCTCTCGATAAGGGCACGTGTCGCCTGCATGAGAGGCGAGCCGCCGATCAGCACCGGCAAGGCGGAGGCAGCGTCGCCTTCGCCGCCGCGACGAACGGGCGGGCGCGAAAGCTTGAGCGCCGAGCGCACCAAGGTACGCAGCTGGTTGAGAGAGACCGGCTTTGCGAGATAGTCGAATGCGCCGGCTTTGAGCGCCGCCACGGCGTTTTCGGCGCTGCCGTGGGCCGTGATAACGGCTACCGGCAGATCCGGATGGTGTTTCGAAACATAATCCAGCACCGCAAGACCATCTCCGTCCGGCAGTCGCATGTCCGTGAGGCATAGCTCATAGCTGTGCTTGCCAAGCAGCGTGTATGCCTCGCTGGTGCTGCCGGCGCAGTGCGCGTCGAGACCCATGCGCGTGAGCGTCATGCCGAGCAGCTCGCGTATGTCGGCTTCATCGTCGACGACGAGCACCTGACTTTTGCTCATGAGTAATTATCCCGCTCGACAATAGACGGTGAACTGTGCACCGCGCTCGGTCTCGACGAAATCGAGCTTGGCATTGTTCACTTCGCATACTTCCCGAGCGATGTAGAGTCCCAAGCCGGTGCCGCGGCTGGCAGTCGTGAAGAACGGCTCGAAAAGCTGGCTGCGCAAATTGGGCGGCACGCCCGCCCCGTCATCGATCACGTCCAATTTTACAACAGCCTCGCGTTCATCCATGCCTACTACCACCCGAATACTGGCTTTTTCCGTGCGGCAATGGCGCGCAGCATTGCGGCAGAGATTCCACATGACCTGATTCAGATGGCTGCGATCGAAAAGCACATACGGGTCGGCGTTCAGCTCGATTTGAAACGTGTCGGGCTCGAGTTTTTCGATCTGGCAGAACTGCTCCACAAAGGTCTTCAGGTATTCGACAAGTTTGAAGCTTTCGCGGTGCGCGGTGTCGCTGCGCCGTAATCGCAGCACGTCATTGACCATGCGGTCGAGGCGCAGACTGTTGTCCTGAATTATCGTAGTGAGACGCTTCACCGTATCATTGATTGCCGGTTCCTCCTGGAGCAGCTCGGCGGCATGACTGATCGCTCCCAGGGGATTACGAACTTCGTGCGCAATGTTCGCGGTCAGCCGACCCAGCGCGGCAAGCTTCATCTGGCGCGCCTCGTTCTGGATGCGGGTAAGATCCTCCAGAAATATGACGGCGCCTGCTGTGCGGCGCCGCCCCACCGGCACGAATCGCGCGCCTACCGCGCGGTTGAGTATCGTGTCGCTGCGCGTGTCGCGACCCTGCTCGTCTTCGCGCCACGTTTCGAAACAGCGCGCGAGCTCAGGCGCGTATTCGCTCAACGGCACGTCGCGGCGGCCCCAGAGCGCGCCCAGCATGCGCTCGGCGCGCATGTTGAACTGGCGTATGACCCCGTCTCCGTCGACGACCAGCACGCCGTCCTGCATGTCCTGAATGACATGCTCGCTTACCTGCGCCATATTCTCGAGATCGATCTCGCGCTGCGCGGCGAGCTCTTCGCTGGCAACTGCATATTTAGCGAGCGTGTGCGCAAGCCACGCCACTGCGAAGTACGCCGCAGATAAAAGACCCGCTTGCGCAAACTGGGCAATCGCGGCATCGAAGTACAGCACTTCATACGTGTGCTCGAGCAGCATCGCGATGCTTGCGAGCGCCGCATAGAAGAGCGTCAGACGTCCGCGGGCGACGAGGCCGGCGGCGGCAAGCGTAGTGAGCAGCAGCACGCCAAGGCCGCTCGAGATGCCATGGCTCGCATATGAGAGCAGCGCAATGGCAGTCACGTCGGCCGCGACTTGCGTACTGAGCAGCAAGTCGAAGCGCCAGCGCATCCGGATGACGGGGAAGCAGAGCAGGCTGAACAGACAATAAAAACCGGTCAGCCAAACGAAAAGCACGTAGTCGCGCGAACCGAATTGGAGCGATGCGCCCCAGACCGTCACCATCACCAGCAGCACAAAGGCGCCGGCGAGACGGTAGACGTTGAAGTAGAACAGCGGCCGCCAGAACTCACTCTGCTCGCTTTCGAGCATGAGCGGACCGTCAGCCGCCGGGGTCATGAGCGGTTCGACGGCTGTTGACATCGACGGCGCTCCGACGCTCAGTCCGTGCCCTGATGCAGTCGGCGATGGTCTGCGTTGCAGTAGAACGCTTGATTCGCCATGAGGCTCTCGCTGCGAGGCAAGTGCACGCCGCAGTGCGCGCACCTCACCATGTCTTCACCACCCTGTGCTTTGGGCTTGTGCGCGCGCCCCTCTACTTTCCTCTTGTAGGCTTTCAGTATCCAGTAGACAAGGACGAGGCCGGCGATGAGGAAAAGGATTTTAGCCAAGCAGCATTCCGGAAACGAGCTGCCGCTAGTCTGCCGCATCATGCCGCCGGCGTCGAGGCCGTGGTCGACAGCGTCACTTAGACTGCGATGATGCCGACCAGGAGAAAGAGGATAAAAAAATTGGTCGGGGTGAGAGGATTCGAACCTCCGACTCCTGCGTCCCGAACGCAGTACTCTACCAGGCTGAGCTACACCCCGATTGCCGCAACAGCGCCTGCGATCAACTTCCGGAAGGGAGCACGGTGCGCCGCTAGAACGTTCGCGTCACCGCGAAATCGGCTAATTGTATCAAATAATCCCGGTATTTTGAATGCGGCAGGGCTTCGAGTTGCGTGCATGCCATCCGGGATTCGGCCCGGGCCTGCGCGCGCGCGTAATCGAGCGCACCCGAGAGCCGGATCGCTTCCAGCACCGGCGCGAGATCGTCGAGCCTGCCCGCTTCTATTGCGCGCCGGACGCGTTGCGCCTGCTCGCGCGTGCCGTGCTTCATTGCGTAGATGAGCGGTAACGTGGTTTTTCCTTCAGCGAGATCGTCACCGACATTCTTGCCGGTGACGACGTGGTCACCGGAGTAATCGAGCACGTCATCGATCAATTGAAAAGCAGTGCCGACGTGCGCGCCATACGCCGACATCGCCTCCTCCAGGGGGTCTCCCACCCCGCCGAGAATCGCACCCAAGCGCGTCGCCGCTTCGAAAAGTTTTGCCGTCTTATACCGGATAACGCGCAGATAATCGTCTTCACTGAGCTCGGCGTTACGGCAATTCATGAGCTGGAGGACTTCGCCTTCGGCGATGACATTGGTCGCGTCGGCGAGCACGCGCAGGACTTTCATATTTTCGATGGATACCATCATCTGGAACGCTCGCGAATACACAAAATCGCCCACGAGCACGGAAGCGGCGTTTCCAAACAGTGCATTGGTAGTCGGTTGTCCGCGCCGCAAGCTCGATTCGTCTACCACGTCGTCGTGCAGCAGGGTCGCCGTATGTATGAATTCGATGACTGCCGCGAGCTCGTGATGATCCCGGCCTTCGTAACGGCAGGCGCGCGCTGAAAGGATCAGGAGAGTAGGCCTCAAGCGCTTACCGCCGGCGCCGACGATGTGATCTGCGATCTGCCTGATCAGCACGACCTCCGAGTGCAGGCGGCGGTGGATCACCTCGTCGACTGCACGCAGATCGTCAGCTATGGCTTCACGAATGGTGTCTATGATCACGGCAAAATCGGGTGGTTTGCTCGCGCCGGGTCCGGCGCGATGTGCGCTGCGACATAGAGCTAAAGCCTTGAAATTCCGTCCTTACTCCGGCGGATGCGGCCTGATTATACTTTGACTCCGGGCGCTCCTTTTTGTAGAATGCGCGGTGTCCCAGAATTCGTTCAGACGGGGTCATCATGTATGCGGTCATAAAAACCGGCGGCAAGCAGTATCGCGTCA
>DATLEF010000155.1:0-6245 GCA_035525455.1 Burkholderiales bacterium | reverse complement strand
GCTCAACTACAGCTCGAGCGGACTCGGCGCCGGCAACCATCTTGCGACCGAGTTGCTGAAAAGCATGTACGGGCTGCAGATGGTGCACATACCGTACAAAGGGAACGTGGCCGGGCTGCTCGCGTGCGCGACCGGTGAGGTCGACTTCGGCACCTTCGCGCTGGCGCCGGCGATTCCGGTCGTGAAAGCGAAACGGGTGCGAGCGCTCGCCGCGCTCACCGAGAAAAGACTTGGCGTCCTGCCCGAAGTTCCCACGGCGCGCGAGCAGGGTGTCGACCTCGTCTCGGTGCAGTGGTATGGGATACTCACGCCTGCAGCCACGCCTCGTGGAATCGTCGACCGCCTGGTCTCCGAGCTTCACAAAGCGGTCTCGTCGCCCGATCTGAAGGAGAAGCTCGCGGCGTCGGGGATCGACACGGTGTCGAGCACGCCCGAGCAGTTCGGTGAGTTGATCCGTTCAGAGACGGCCCTTTTCGCCAAAGTGGTCAAGGCCGCCGGGATCAAGGCGGAGTAGCGCCGCACCGCCGCGCAGCACAACGCCTCGTCAGGCCGCGCTGTATTCCCTCGATTGCACGCTCGTCATCTGCCGTTCGACGAATCGTGCGTAGAATCCGCGCCGCGCCACCAGCTCGGCATGCGTGCCGCTTTCGACCACGCGCCCGGCATCGAGCATCAGGATCAAGTCGGCCGCACGGATGGTGGACAGACGATGCGCGATGACTATGGTCGTGCGATCGACCATCAGGGCATTCAGCGCTTCGCGCACATGAGTTTCGCTCAGCGTATCGAGATGCGAGGTGGCTTCATCGAGAACCAGTATCGGCGCATCTTTGAGGAAAGCCCGTGCGATCGCGACGCGCTGGCGCTGACCGCCGGAGAGCTGAACGCCGCGTTCGCCGACGCGAGTCTCGAGACCCGCGGGCAGCGTTGAAACGAACTCCGTCAAGGCAGCCTGCTCGAGCGCGCGCTTGATGAGCGCATCGGATGCACCCGGCCGCGCGAGGCGGATATTTGCCCGAAGCGTATCGTTGAACAAGTAAGTGTCCTGTGCAACGAGCGCAATGCGGTCGCGCAGCCCGTCCAGCGTGAGCTTGGCGATGTCCACGCCGGCAAGTCGCACCGATCCTTCGTTGGGATCCCAGAATCGCAAGAGCAGATTGGCGACAGTGGTTTTGCCGGCCCCGGAAGGCCCGACCAATGCGATGGTCGATCCTGCAGCGACATCGAAGGAGACATCGGAAACGGCGGGCACGCTGCGTCTCGGATAGGTGAAGCGGACGTGATCGAACTCAAGCGGGGAACCGCCGGCAGGAACAGGCGGATGCAATGGACCGTCGACGATCCGCACGGGTTCCGAATGGACCACGTGCAGCCGCCGCGTCGAAGCAATCGTGTCGGCGAGCTGGCGTCCGACCTGAGCGATCTCCGAGACCGGCATGAACGCTGCGACGGAGATGAGGATCAGCAACGGCAGCAACGTTGGTGCGATCCAGCCGCTCGCGACAAGGTATGCGCCAGTGCCCGCAATCGCGAGGCCGCCGAAGCCCGTGGCGAGCTCCAGTTTTTCGTTCTGCCGCGAAAGATCGTCGAGCAACCCCAGGCGCGTGTGCTGATAACGCCTCACGAGCGCGATGAACTGCGTGCGCCGCCGCGCCGTGGCCTGAAAAGCGAGCAGATCCGAAAGTCCCTGTATCGTTTCGGTCACGTGCGCGCCGAGCTGTCCAAGTGCTGCGCGCGCTTCGGTCCCCAGGGAATCGATACGCCGGCGACCGATCCAGGGTGAAAGACCCGCGTAGGCCAGAAACGGCAGAAGGACGAGCGCGAGCGGCCACGCAGTGATACCGAGCATCGCCAGCACCGCGCCGGGCACCAGCACCGCAACGAACGCGGGCGCTACGGTGTGCGCAAAGAAATACTCCACCGTTTCCACGTCCTGCGTCGAAAGCGCCAGCAGGTCTCCCGATCGGCGTTCGAGCAGATAGGCCGGTGCGAGCGCTTCGAGCTTGTCGTAAAGACCGATGCGCATCTCGGCGAGCAGACGATACGCCATGTCGTGCGCGAGCCAGGATTCGAGCCAGTGCAGCAATCCCGCAAGCGGTGCGACGATGAAGAGCGCAACGAGGAGCGTCTGCGGCCACGCGCCGTCTTTCACCGAGGCGATGATCAGCGCGCCCAGAATGCTCACGCCGATGAATGCGGTGACGCGGCCTATACCCAGAGTGACAGTCAGCGTCAGTTGCCGCCACCACGGACGGATGAATCGCACGAGCGTGAATATCGTATCGCGCCATCCCACACTTGCCGCATCGGTACTGATATCGCGCACTTCGATGCGATTTTCATCATGGCGTTCGCTGCTCTCGGTAAGGGCGCGAGTGTGATCGCCTAATTCATCCAGTTCGGCATCCAGTTCGGCATCCAGTGCGATCTCGACGTCTTCATCTTTCTCGATCGCCGCCTGCGAGCCCATGAGGCGGCGATACGGGCCATCGAAACGCATGAGCTCGTCGTGGCGTCCGCTTTCGACGACGCGTCCGCGTTCGAGCACCAGAATGCGGTCGGCTGCAATCACGCTCGACAGGCGATGGGCAAGAATCAGCGTCGTGCGTTCCTGCATCAGCCGATCGAGCGCTTCCTGGATCACGGCTTCGTTCTCCGCATCCACCGATGAGAGCGCCTCGTCCAGGATGAGTATCGGCGCGTCGCGCAGAACCGCGCGCGCGATCGCGAGGCGCTGGCGCTGTCCGCCGGACAAACGCGTGCCGCGCTCTCCGATCACCGTCTGGTAACCGTCGGGCAGCGCCTGGATAAAGTCGTGAGCGTTGGCGGTGCGCGCGGCCGCTTCGACTTCCAGCGTCGTCGCATCGGGCCGGCCAAGACGGAGGTTCTCCTCGACCGTTCCGTAGAAAAGATACGTGTCCTGTGCGACCACAGCGATACTTTCTCGAACCTGCTCGGGATCGAGCTCACGCAGATCGTGATCGCCGATGCGGACGGTCCCGGCGTTCGGATCGTACGAGCGCAGCAGCAGGCGCACGATCGACGACTTGCCTGCTCCACTCGGTCCAACGATCCCCACGCGTTCGCCGGGCGCAACCGAAAAGCTCAAGCCTTCGAGTGCGGCGTCGCGGCCGCCGGGATAGGCGAAGCGCACGCGTTCGAACGAGATGCCCGGCTGTGGGCTCGATTGCGCGAGCGCCGTCGATCCGCCCGATGGAGCAGATCCTTCCTCGTTGAGCAGTGCACGGATGCCTTCCGCCGCCGATTGTCCGGTCATGCCCTGATGCAACACGGTGCGAAGGTCGCGCAGCGGGCGGAAGATTTCCGTGCCGGCCATCAGCACGACCAGCAGCGCTTCCATGCCCATCTCGCCATGGGTCACGCGATACGCGCCGAGCGCCAGCGCCGCGGCCGCACCTATCGCCATTCCGAGATCGGTGACACCGCGGGTGAGCACGCTGACGGCGAGCACCCACAGCGTTTTGTCGGAAAGCGCTCTCGCCTTCTCAGCGAGCATTCGGCCGTATGCCTTGGCCTGGCCGAACGCTTTCAGCGTCGGCAAGCCTTGCATCGCGTCCAGAAATTCTTCGCCGTACGCCTTGAACGCTTTCTGCCGGGCGATCGCCGCCTGCCGATTCTGGCGATGAACGAGACTCGGCAGAATCAGCGTAACTATCGCTGCCGCCAGCATGACACTCGCGACGGGTACGTCCCACCACATCATGAAAGCGAAGATGGCGAACGGCGCGCACGCCGAAATGATGAGTTGCGGCAGGTACTGCCCGAAGTACGTCTGCAACTGCTCGACGCCATCGACCATGGACAGCATGACGCCGCCGGTGCGCTCCTCGGCGAACCAGCCCGGTCCGAGCTCAACGATCTTGTCGAAGAGGCGTGCGCGCAGCATTTCCTGCGCTCGCGCGGCCGTACGATGTGCAACCGCGGTTCGCGTGTGCTCGAGCGTCGCACGCAGTACGATCGCAAAAGCGACCCCGGCGAGCGGCCACGTGAGCTGGGCGAATGATGCGCCCTGAAAGATCAATGCGAGGAACCAGCCGAGAAACGCGAAGCGCGCAATGCCTGCGGCAAGCGCGAATAGACCGAGCACGACCGCGAGAACGATGCGTCCTCGCAGTCCCCGCGTCAATCGCCAGAGTTGGATATCGAAATACATGGCACCCCGTTCAGCGTTGCTTCCGGTTTTCTATATCATGAACACCCGGGCCGTGAAACCGGCAAAGATATTCGAGAAGAGAATCGATGACAGGCGTCCTTTCGATCCAGCGCCCATCCAAAGCGCTGTGCGCAGCCGCCGCGATCCTGCTTTTCGCCGCTGCGCACGCTGCGGCCCAGACGTATCCCACGCGCCCAGTCAGAATCATCGTGCCTTTCAGTCCCGGCGGTCCGGCGGATGCGCTGCCGCGGCTCGTCGGCGCCAGGCTCTCCGAAATGTGGGGACAGCCGGTGATCGTGGAGAATCGCACCGGCGCGGCGGGAAACATCGGCATGAGCCTGGGCGCGAAAGCGACGCCCGACGGTTACACGCTCACTTCCGCCCCTGTCGGGAACCTCGCCATCAACCCGCACATGTATTCGAATCTGAGCTACGACGTGTTCAAGGATTTCACACCGATCACGCTGGTCGCCACCGTGCAGAACGTGCTGGTCGTAAACCCGGCGGTTCCCGCGAACACACTTACCGATCTTCTCGCGCTCGCGAAAGCGCAGCCCGGCAAGCTCACGTTCGGCTCGGGCGGTCTCGGCAGCCAGAATCACATGGCCGGCGAGCTGCTGAAAGTGATGGGACACGTCGATCTGTTGCATGTCCCGTACAAAGGCATCGGCGATGCTGTCACCGCGCTTCTGGGCGGGCAGATCAGCATGGCGTTCGTGCAGGTCTCTTCGGTGAAGCCGCACATCGACAGCGGGAAGCTGCGTGCGCTCGGGATTGCAAGCGGGCAGCGCAACGCGGCGATTCCGAAAGTGCCGACGCTCGACGAAGCAGGTAACTTCAAGGGATTCGAGGCGGTGTCGTGGTACGCGCTCGTTGGCCCATCGGGCATGCCGCGAGAGGCGTTGAAAAAAATCCACGCGGACGTGGCCAAAGTGCTGCAGATGCCCGACGTGCGCGAGAAGCTGACCGCGATCGGCGCCGATCCGGTCGGCAGCTCGCCCGAATACCTGCTGAAGCACATGCACGCCGAGTACGACCGCTACGGTCCGATCATCCGCAGGCTGGGTCTGAAAGGGCAGTGAGGGGACAGGGAGCACAACCATGAACGGCGCCGAAGCCATGCTGCGCACGCTCGTCGCAAGCGGGGTCGATAGCTGTTTCGCCAATCCGGGCACCTCCGAGATGCAATTCGTGGCGGCCCTCGATCGCGTGCCCGGCATGCGCGCGGTGCTGTGCCTCTCGGAGATCGTCGCCACCGGTTGTGCCGACGGTTACGGACGCATGACGGAGCGCCCTGCGGCGACGCTGCTTCATTGCGGTCCGGGATTTGCGAACGGCATCGCCAATTTGCACAACGCCCGACGCGCGCACACGCCCATCGTCAACCTCGTCGGCGATCACGCGACGTGGCATCGGCAGCACAACCCGCCGCTCGCATCGGACATCGAAGGGCTCGCGCGTGCGGCTTCCGACTGGGTGCGGCGGATCGAATCGATCGAGCAGGTCGGCGGCGATGCAGCGGCTGCGGTGCAGGCCGCGCGCGCAGCACCCGGCGGTATCGCAACACTGATTGCGCCGGCGGACATGGCGTGGACCGAAGGCGCTCAGCCCGGAACACCGCTCGCGGTGCAAGGCCCGCGCCGCGTGCCGGATGAACGTTTGCCCGAAATTATCGCTGTGCTCCGCAGCGGTGAGCCCGCGCTGTTGCTGCTCTCGGGTGCGGGCTTGTCGAAGCGCGGTCTCGCCGCGGCTGAACGCATCCATCGTGCGAGCGGCGCCGAGTTGATGTGCCCCGCGCAAGTCGCGCGTGCGGCGCGCGGCCGCGGTCTGCCGCGAGTGGACCGCATTCCCTTCCCGATCGATGGCGGGTTGAAGGCGCTCTCGCGCTTTCGTCACATCGTGCTGTGTGCGGCGAATCCGCCGGCCGCGTTTTTCGCCTACCCGAACAAACCGAGCCTGCTCGCGCCGCCCGATTGCCGCATGCATGTGCTCGCGACACCCGAAGAAGACACACTCGATGCGCTCGAGCGCCTGGCCGATGCGTTCGGAACCGGCGCGCGCGCAGCGCACG
>DATLEF010000150.1:0-11900 GCA_035525455.1 Burkholderiales bacterium | reverse complement strand
CCAAGGTTTCCCTCCGTAACCTCCCTTCCCCCAATTGATGTCGCCAGCGCGATCGGAGTGGTTATGGAGGGAAACCGGAAAGGAGGTTTCGGAGGAAAACCTTGGTTGTCCTCTGAATCGTTCACCGGCCTGAGGGCTGCCGAATGGCAGCCCGAGCCTTCAGGCGAGCGGCGCTCTAATAATGCGACTTGAAACTGATCGCCTCGCGATAGGCGAGGTCCTGCAGGTCGATGTACGAGCGCTTCGTCTTCTTGTCGACCGTGTACTGGATTTTCTTGTCGGTCTCGTTCGTTGCGCGGATATCCAGCAGCTCCAGCGATTCCTTCACTTCCCATTCGTGAGCGCCCGCGATGCCGGCAGGCGCATAGATGATCGAGCCCGGCCCGACTTCGAACTCTTCGCCTTCGAAATTGCGCACTGTCGCGTGACCTGAGATCACGTAGTAGCACGCTTCGATCGGATGCCAGTGGAGCTGCTCGTACGTGCCCGGCTTGTACGTGGCACGGCCGAGCCGCACGCGGTCGGTCGTCTGCACTTCCGGCCAGCCGACCAGACGCTGATAGGTCTGACCGTCGGTGACGCCGCGGCGGCCCGGGAAATCCTTCTCGCTGATGACGCGCAATGTCGATTTCACTTCCACTGTCCGCTCCTTTATCCAGGCATGTGCCCGGGATCTTGAACTTTCACGTGCGCTTCGCGAGCCGCTTGAGCTCGTCCGCAAGCGCGTCGGAAACAACGATGCCGCTTTCGCGCGCCTGCGACGCGGCCGTGTGCCTGCGAGCACCGGGCAGGCGCACGCCCTCGTCCTGCAGCATGCGCGAGAACAGCACCTCGATGCGACCGAAATAGCTGTCGGCGCCTGCCAGAAAAGCCGGATCGATCGCGAGCACCGCATGCCCGATGCGCGGCTTGTTGCCGGGCTCGAAGTACGAGTCGTTCTCGAAACTGAAAGCAGCGCCGGTCAACCCGCAGCACAGCATTTCGACCATGAGCGCGAGCATCGTGCCTTTCACGCCCCCGATGGCAGCCAGGCTGCCGGTGAGCGCGGCCTGCGCATCGGTCGTCGGATTGCCATCCTTGTCGAGCGCCCACCCGGCGGGTATCGGCTTGCCTTCGTTCGCATACATCATGATCCTGCCGCGCACGACTTCGGTGAGCGAAAGATCGACGATGAGCGGCGGCTCGCTACGCCGCGGGAAAATCGCTGCGATCGGATTGGTCCCGTAGAGCGCACGCTTGCCGCCCCACGCGTTGACGGCCGACGGCGAGTTGGTGAATGCGAGTCCCACCAGCCCGGCATCCGCAACCGGCGCAAGGTGATACGCGGCGGCGCCGAAGTGGTGGCTGTTGGTGATGCCGGAGAAGGCGACGCCGTAACGGCGCGCGCGAACGATCGCCTGTTTGACGGCGATCGCGCTCGCTTCGTACGCGAGGCCGCCGCGTGCGTCGACGAGGCACGCGGCACCTTTACGCTTGATAACCGTCGGCCGCGCTGTGCCGTCGACGCGCCGTTCGCGCAGGTGTTGCGCGTACAGCGGCGCGCGCGATACGCCGTGCGTCGCCAGGCCTTCGGCTTCGGCGGCAACCAGCGCGCGTGCGGCGGCAAGCGCCATCGACCTGCGTGCGCCGGCGCGGCGCAGTCCCCGTGCAGTGAGATCGGTCAGCTCGTTGGTACTGAATGTAGGCATAGCATTCCTGGTTTACGCCGCCGCGATTTCGTGCAGCAGCGTCGCGTCGGGCTTCACGCGCGTGTATACGACCGGGCGCGTCGTCATGTCGAAGCGGCCGTCGAGCCACGTGACGCACGTGTAGCGCGAGTTATCGAGATCCCTCACTTCGGGAAAATCGGCGCGATAGTGCGCTCCGCGCGAATCTTCGCGCGCCACCGCTGCGGCGCGTATCGCTTTCGAAACCAGCAGCAGGCTCTTCATGTTGAGCCAGTCGTGCCAGGTCAGGTTGAACGCGAGATTCGCCTCCGCGATGCCCGTTTGATCGAGCTCGGCCTCGATTTCGTCGAGCGCACTCTCCGCGCGCGCGAGGCTTGCTGCGTCGCGAATGATGCCGACGTCGTCCCACATGACGTCGTAGAGCTTCTCCCTCAGCGCCGCGATATCGCCGGGCGGTTTGGAAATCGGCGTGCGCGCGCGCGCGATTGCGGCATCGATCGCAGACTGATCGGGCTCACGATACGCGCCCTGCGTGCCGATCCAGCGCGGCATCGAATCCCCCGCGATCCCGCCGAAGACGGTCGAGTTCGCGACACCGTTGCCGCCGAGACGGTTCGCCCCATGCACCCCACCCGTATCCTCTCCCGCCGCGAAAAGACCCGTGAGCTCGGTCGTGCAATCGGGATTGAAAACGACACCGCCCATCATGTAATGCGCCGTCGGCACGATGTCGACCAGCCCGGCGACGAGATCGAAGCCACAATCGGCGCAGCGCTCGACCATGCCCTTGAACATCTTCCTGACCATCGCGGGATCGAGATGGCGCATGCTGATATAGAGCCCGCCGTGCGGACTGACTTTCCCCTGGCGCATCTGATCGAACATCGCGCGGCTCACGATATCGCGCGTCGCCCGCTCCTCACGCTTGTCGTAAAGATGCATGAAGCGCTCGCCTTCGCCATTCAGGAGCTGGCCGCCTGCTCCGCGCAGACCTTCTTCGATAATGGTGCCGGTGATGCGCGTATGGGGGCCGGCAATCAGCCCGGTCGGGTGAAACTGCACCATCTCCATGTCGCGCAGCGTGAGCCCTGCGCGCAACGCCATCGCCATGCCGTCGCACGTCTTGTCGCCGGAGGGCGTGTGGTACTTGTACATGGTCGGCCCGCCGCCGGTTGCAAGAAGGACGGCCTGCGCCTGCACGAAAACGAATTCTCCCGTGCGCATGTCGATCATCAGGACGCCGGCGATCGCGTCGCCGGCAGCATTCTTGATGAGCTCGATTGCGCGATGTTCTTCGAGCCGCCCGATGCCGCGCGCCCAGACCTGCTCGGCGAGCCGGTTGATGATCTCGATGCCGGTGAGATCGCCTTTGTGGACCGTGCGGTCGAATGTCTGACCGGCGAATGCTTTCTGATGCACGGTCCCGTCGGGATTGCGGTCGAAGAAACACCCCAGCTCGTTTTCGAGCTCGCGTATGCGCTCGACCGCGACCGAAACGAGGGTCCATGCGAGCTCCTGGTCGGGCAGCCATTTCCCGCCTTCGATCGTGTCCATGAAGTGACGTTCGACCGAATCGCCCGCGGCGAGCGCGACGTTGTAGCCGCCCTGGACCATGCGGGTGCAGCCGCACTTGCCGAGCAGGCCTTTGACGGCGACGGTGACGGACAGCGCAGGATTCGCCTGCTGCGCGTGCAGCGCCGCGAACAGCCCCGCGCCGCCGGAGCCAAGAATGAGGATGTCGGTTTTGTAGGTTTTCAAGTCTTCACACCCAGGGAAGCAAGGGCTGCAGCGCGCTTCCCACGGGCAGCCTTGTCCACCTGCGTGTAGAGGCTGCCGCCGTGGCTGTCCATCGACACCAGCAGCGGACCGAAATTCTTTACGCGGAATTTCCACAGCGATTCAGGATTCAGATCGTCCAGATCGACTTCTTCGATTTGCTCCACCCAGGTCGTCTCGAGCGCGGCAGCGCCGCCGATGACCGCGAGATACACGCCGCCAAGGTCGCGGAAAGCGTCGAGCGAGCCCTGTGAAAGTCCGCCTTTGCCGATGACGATGCGCACGCCGTTCTGCTGCATCAGCGGCCGCGTGAACCGCTCCATGCGCGCGCTGGTCGTCGTGCCGATGCACACCGGCGCGTATCCCGACGGATGCGCCTCGCATTCACCGACCCACTTCACGTTGGGCGCGGTATGGATGACCGCGTGGCCGTTCAAATCGAAGCGCGTAGTGCGGCCGCGATCGAACATGTGTATGAGCGTCGCATCGCGTATACCGTAGAGCGTGCCGTTCAGCGTCACGGTGTCGTTCACTTTGAGCATGCGCGCATCCGCTTCGCTGATCGGCATGTCGAAATCGTAATGGCTCATTGCGTTCTTCTCCTAAACGGTGGCCGTACTTCTGACAGCGCCGCTCGCGCGTGCACGCGTGATGGCTTCGGAAAAAAAAGCTTCCATCGCGCGCACCGTGGCGGCATCGTCGAACAGCACGTCGCTCGACTCTGCGATGCGCTTCTTCACCGCGGCGCGAAAAACCGGATCCGTGCCGAGTCGCACGGCCGTCTGCACGTACGACTCCGCGTCGGGCACCACGCAGTCCATCACGCCCATGCGCTTGTATGAGGCGTAAGTCAGGCGTGATTTTGCGTACGCCCCCGGCCACGCGACAATCGGTGTGCCTACGCCAAGCGCTTCCAGGCTCGAATTGCCACCGCTGAAATGGGGAGGATCGAGGAGCACGTCCGCCGCAGCAAGCAGCTCGAGAAACTCTTCGTGAATGCACGGATTCAGAAACCTGATGCGATCGAGCACATCCCCGAGCGTCTTGCTCCATCTGTCGAGCAAGGGCGCGTGTAAATGAATCGGGTTTTTTATGAAAAGTGCAACACCGTTCGGGTCGGCGCGCAGTATGCCTCCCAGCACCGCGTCGAAATCCGGATGCAGCTTGAAAAGGGTCTGCGGACACGCATAAATGTGATTCTCGGGGCTTACGCCGTAGCGGCTGCGATCGACGGATTTCGGTGGCCCCGGCCGCGGATAACACACGTAAGCGCAGCTCTCGGGCAGGCATTCCAGGCGTTCTGAATAGTTCGTGGCCGCATCCTCGGGTTCGATCAGCACGCTGCTTAGAAAATAATCCATGTAGGGCAAACCCGTCGTGACCGGATGGCCCCAAGTCACGCACTGCACCGGCGCCAGCCGCGAAAACGCCATGAAGTACGTCATCGACTCCATCCCGATGTCGCAGTAGAAAAGCAGATCCATCCGCTGCTCGGCGACACGCTCCAGGTTTCCCGACAGACTGTTTCCGAGCACGACTGTGTGGGCGGCGGCGGCTCTGATCGCGGTCGAGATCTCGTCATCCGCTTCACCCCACACGAACAGCGTGAGCTCGAAACCATTCCGATCGAGGCGCTCGATAAAACAGCGCATCAGGCGGCCGATCGTATGGTTGCGCAGGAACTTCGAAACGACGCCGATACGCAGCTTTCCGTCCCGACGCATGGCTATTTCACCCACGTGAGGAGAGACGTAATCGAGGCTCGGGTACGCGTGCAGATACAGACGCGCCAGCAGCTCGCGCGAGGGCCTGTCGGCGAGGCCATGGTAGGCGAGATAGAAATCGGTATGACCGATATCGGTCTCGGGTGTCGTTACGCGCAACGTCTGTCCGAGCAGACGATGGACCTCGGCGAAGATTTCGTCGCGAATTTCCTGCACGTGCTCGTGCGACCGCAGTACCGGCGGGATCACGGTGGCGCGCTTCAGCTTCATCACGTCGTCGCCGCTCAGCTCGTAGGCACGTTCGTAATGCAGACGCGCTTCAGCCGCGTCGCCCGCATCGTGCAGCAATTTCGCGAGCTGATAATTGACCTGCAGCTCGGCGGTGTCGGGCTGCAGCGCGAGTGCGCGGCGCAATGCCGCAATCGCTTCGGCGCGGTGTTCAGGTAAAGGCACTACGCTCGCGAGCAGCAGAAAGATATGGGCCCGGTCCGGCGCATACTGCGCGGCCAGACGCAACTTTGCCGCCGCCGATGCCGTGTCGCCTTTGAGCTTGTAGGCATTTCCGGCGAGGCACAGCGCGTCTACGTGTTCGGGAACCAGCTCCAGCGCCGCCTGATAATGCGCAATGGCGCCGTCGAAGTCGCCGCTATTCTGGCGCTCGAGTCCTTTCGCAAGACAGTCCCCAAGGCGTTTGCCACGCCGCGCGCCGCCGAACGATTTGATGAGTTGGCCAAGCACGTCAGGCTCGGGGCATCGAGGGGCGGGAATACCGCATTACGCGCGCTCGTCTCAGAAGCCGTAGGTCATGCCTCGCGGCGTAAAAGTCGCGCGCGCGCGGCGAGCGGAATGGCACTGCATGTTCACCGCCACCGGATTCATGGTGATGTGCGTCGCGGCCGTTTCGACATGCACCGCGAAAGACGTCGAGTCGCCCCCGAGGCCTTGAGGCCCCACGCCGAGCTGATTCACCGCCGAGCTCAATTCGGTTTCGAGCTTCGCGCCTTCGGGATCGTCGCAGCGGCTGCCGAGCGGACGCGTCGCCGCGACTTTGGAGAGATGCACGCACAGGTCCGCGGTTCCGCCGACGCCCACGCCGACGATTGTCGGCGGGCACGTCTTGCCGCCGGCATCGAGGACGCAATCGATGACAAAGGTCTTCACCGCGTCGATGCCGTCCGCCGGCACTGCCATCTTCAGCCAGGAGTTATTTTCCGAGCCCGATCCTTTCGGGATCATCTCGATCGACAGCGTTTCCGGGTCCGCAACGAAATCGATGTTGATGACCGGCACGAGGCGTCCCGAGGACGTGTGCTGGTTCTTGCGCGTGACCGGATGCACGACGGACGAGCGTAGCGGATGCTCCGTCGTCGCGCGCTCGCAGCCGCGGGTGATCGCCTGCTTGAGCTGGTAGCCGTCGACTTCGACGTTGGCTCCGATCGCCACGTTGTAAATCGGTATGCCCGTATCCTGGCACAGCAGGTTCTGATTCGCTTCGGCCACCGTGATATTGCGGATCATCGTGCCGAGTATCGACTTGCCCGTCGCGTCCGTTTCCGAGGCGTCGAGCCGCTTGAACCCTTCCTTGATATCGGGCGGCAACAACTTGAGCGCGCGGATATAAAGCTCCTTGCACGCCTCTTCCACTTCCTTCAGATCGACTTTCATATCCCGCCCATTACTCAGTGCTTCCATGCGATCGCAAGATCGCCAAAGGATGAGAGGTTACGGAGAGAAACCTCGGTTTCTCTCTCTGTTCGTGAGTCACACTCCCTGACATCGATCACCAGTGCTTCCACGCGATCGCAACATCGCCAAAGGATGGGAGGTTACGGAGAGAAACCTTGGTTTCTCTCTGTTGGTACTATCGCGCAAAGCGCACGCTGCAGGTCATTCGACCTGCAGCTTGCGCTCTTTGACGATTTTCGCCCAGCGCTGCGATTCTTCCTTGATCGCACGCGCGAACGCGTCCGGATCATTGCCGACCGGGACCATCCCGATCTGCTCGAAGCGCGCGCGAAGATCCGGCGACTGCAGCGCTTTGGCGGTGTCCTGATAAAGCTTCTGCACGATGGGTTTCGGCGTTCCGGCCGGAACCATGAATCCGAACCACCCGAGATTTTCGAAACCCGGCAGCGTTTCCGCTGCGGCGGGCACGTCGGGCAGTTGCTTCGAGCGCTCCTTGCTCGTTACGGCCAGTGCGCGGAGCTTTCCCTGCTGCACGAAACCGATCGCGGCCGAGAGGTTTGGCGTCACCATTTGGATCTGCCCGCCGACGAGATCGGTCAGCGCAGGGCCTTCGCCTTTGTACGGGATGTGGATGAGATCGATACCTGCCGTATAGAGAAAATTCTCCGCAGCCAGGTGCGTCTGAGTACCGACGCCGGCAGAGCCGTACGTGAACCCTCTCGGTTTCGCTTTGGCGGCGGCGATGAAATCCTTCAGCGTCTTCGCGGCAAAGCTCGGATGCACCACGATCGCCTGCGGTCCGCTCGCGACGTTCGTGACCGCCACGAGATCTTTCTCCGGGTTGAAAGGCATGCGTTTGAAGAGGTGCTGGTTCGCCGCGACAATCGACCCTGAGGTCATGAAAAGCGTATGCCCGTCGGCGTTCGATTTCGCTGCGAGGTCGCCGCCGATGTTGCCGCTCGCTCCGGCGCGGTTATCGACGACGACAGTCTGGCCCCAGACTTCGGTCAGTTTCTGCGCGACAAGCCGCGTGACGATATCGGTCGCGCCACCCGGCGAGAACGGAACGATGACGCGCACCGGGCGCACGGGATAGTTCTGGGACCAGCTCGGTGCGACGCTTAAGAGCGCACCTGCGATGATCAGCCATCCGGCAGTTTTCATCTCACTCCTCCTCGTTTTTTACAAACATAGCGGCGGGTGCCCCATCATCGTGGCTCTTTATGCATAGCGGCGCGAGCCGCATAAGGGGTGCCTCATCATCGTGGCTCTTTTATGTAGCGGCGCGAGCCGCATAAAGGGTGCCCTATCATCGTGGTTCTTTTTGCTCATAAACCCAACGCTTCGACGCTGAGACGTCTTAATTCGCGCTGCAACCGCGCGCGCACGGCGCGATATGCCGGCCGCTTGCTGAGATTGGCGAGCTCGAACGGGTCTTTCTCCAGGTCGTAGAGCTCGTCGAGCTCGCCATTGCGGCTGCGATTCACCCAGCGTATGTATTTATAGCGGTTCGTGCGCACCGCTTTATAGGTCATGTTCACGAGCCAGGGATAGGCATTCTCCGCCCAATATTCGTGAAGAACCGACTTGCGCCAGCTTGCGCGCTTCCCGGCAAAGAGCGGCAGCAGCGACTGCCCCTGGACGTGCGGGCCCGGCTTGCCGCCGGCGAGCTCGATCAGCGTGGGCGCGATGTCCTGGCAGATCACCAGATTCTTCAGACGCATGCCGGCCTTGATGCGTTTCGGAAAACGCGCGAGGAAAGGTGCGCGTATGCCTTCCTCATAGGCAAAGCGCCGTTCCGGGCCGAGACCGTGTTCCCCGAAAAAGTAGCCATTGTCGCCGAGAAAAAAGATGAAAGTGTTATCGAGCTGTCCGGTCGTCTCGAGCGCTTCGAGCAGCATGCCGACCCCTTCGTCGACCGAGGCCATCATCGCTGCGCGCAGCCTTATCTCTTCCTGCTCCCCGGCGTGTATCGCGTCGAGGAGCGCGCGCGATTCGGGAGATTTCTTCAATTCGAACGCTTCGGTCCATGCGGGCTTGCTCTTAACGACTTCTGCCGGACTCAGCATGTTCGGCTTCCGGGGAAAGACGCAGCCGCGGTACAGATCTTTGTGACGATCGGCGGCCACGTAGCCGTCCATTTTGAACGTGCCATCGGCTGCCTGCTCCGCATCCGGATGCACTGCCTTGTGCGCGAACCATAATGACCAGGGCTTCGCGCGATCACCATCGCGGTTTTTCCGATGCTTGCCCTTGACGAAATCGACCGCCATCTCGTTCATGAGGTCGGTGATATAGCCTTTGCGCTGCACGTACTCGCCCTGCTCGTTCAGCCGCGGATCGTTGAGCCGGCCGTGGCCGTCGAAAGCGACCCAGAAGTCATAGCCCGGCCGCGGCTTGCCGTCATTACCCATATGCCACTTGCCGATGTGCGCCGTCTCGTAGCCCAGGTGCTGGAGCTCGAGGTGATAGTTCGGCAGGCGGTGGCTCGCCGCGTCGCGCGCGACGTTGTCGATGATGCCGTGGCGGCTCGCGTACTGCCCCGTCAATATCGATGCGCGGTTCGGCGAGCAGATCGAGGTCGTATGGAACGCCCGCTCGAAGAGCGCGCCTTCGTGCGCGATGCGATCGATGTGCGGCGTCTTCATGTACGGATGACCCCCGGCCCCGAATTCGTCGAAGCGCAGATCGTCGATCAGGATCACGAGCAGATTCGGTTTACGTGCCACGACGTTCCTCTTCGTTTCGGAAGTGATGCTTTTCGTGTGCGGCTAGGCGAGGTTCAGCAGAAAGACGAGACCGATTACGATGCTCAAACCGGTGGCCGCGGCGAGCAGGCTTTTCTGCCAGTCACGCCAGGGCAGCAGCTCGAGCATCAGCAACCGCACGCCGCCTGTCATGTGCGCGGCGAGCAGCACGACCAGCCCGACTTCAGCTACTTTCACGAGCGGCTGCTCGGTCCAGCGCAGGAACGAATCGAGGCGCGCTTCACCTTGCAGCGCCTCACCCAGCGCCCAGAAGTGCAGCGGAAGAAAAAGTGCCAGCGTTATGCCCGAAACGCGGTGGACGACGAACGCCCAATACGCCGGGTGAGCGCGCGCGCGAAAATCGTTTTTCACACCGGGCCCGCGGTGCCGACGATGGCGTAAACGGCACGTGAGCCCCCGACGGCGAGGATCAGAGCGAGGATGAGCATCGCGGCGTCGAGACTGCGCCCGCGCCACTGAAATGTTTCCGACAATACGTTGCGTAACCCGATCGGTGCATGCACCGCGACTGCCGCAACGAAGAGCGCATAGAAGGCCGTCCAGAAGACGCTGCCTGCCGTTCGCGACAGAATTTCCGCGGCGCTCAGTCCGCCGCGCACGGCGTAAGCGATCGTCGCGAGATGAACCAGCACGCACACGGCCAGCACCGCGGCCGATACTCTTTGAGCGCCCCAGAGCAGCACCTGCGTGCGGAGACTCAAGGAGGGAGCGCGGTTCACAGCTCGCCTTTGACCGCGGCCGACAGTACCAGGCGCTTTAGGCCGGCAATGCTTTTGGTCGGCGTCAAGAATTTGGGACAGCGCTCGGTGCACGTCATCTGGGTATGGCAGGCGTGGCAGCCGGCGTCACCCGCGACCGCGGCAAGCCGGGCATTCTGCTCGACGTCGCGAACGTCATTGGCGAGCGTCCATGCGCGGTTCAGTGCCGCAGGACCGAGGTAAGCGGGATTCCATGCGACGACGTCGCACGAGCTGTAGCACACGCCGCAGCCGATGCACTCGATCGCTTCGTCGGCGAGCTTGCGCTCGGCGCTCTCAGGAGAAACGCGCGCGAAGTCGTCCTTGCGCGTGGCGGTGCCCTTAAACTGCCCTTTCGCCGCGGCCCACTTGTCGAAAAACGGCGTCATGTCGGTGACGAGGTCCTTCACCACCGGGAGGTTCCGCAGCGGGCCGATTTCCAGCCGCTCGTCGTGAGCCACTTTCGAGACATGCGTGCGGCACGTCCAGCGCGCCTTGCCATTTACCGTCATCGCGCACGAGCCGCACATGCCGACGCGGCACGCGTAGCGATAGGAGAGCGTCGGATCGAGCCTGCGCTGGATGTGGCTCACCACATCCAGCACGGTCTGGCTCTCGAGACGCGGCACTTCGAAGTCCTCGTAGTGGCCGGACTCCGTGCCGCGCCACACCCGGACGTTCAAGGTGCTCAAGGCGAGCGCCTTGTTTAAGCGCTCTCGTAAAGCCGAGTCAGCACGAACTCGCGATGACCGAGCGCTTCGGCCGCAGTCAACCGGCCGTTGCAGGTGCGCAGCATCACCTCGATCAGCTCGTCGCCGGTCTGGTCGAGGTTCTTCTCGCGCTGGAGCAGGCCCGAGCAGTCGTAATCGACGTGCTCCGACATCGTGCGTGCCGTGCGCGGATTCGCCGTGAGCTTGATCACCGGCACGATCGGATTCCCGATCACGTTGCCCTGCCCGGTGGGGAAAAGATGGACGACGTACCCGGAAGCCGCGCACAGCGTCACCATCTCCGCGGCCGCGGACGACGAATCCATGAACCAGAGGCCGGGGCTGGTCGGCACTTCGGCCTTGTCGAGCACGCCGACCACCTTGCACTTCTTGCCGATCTTCTGGATGTTGCCGAGCGCTTTCTCTTCGATCGTGGTCAGCCCACCGGCGATGTTGCCCTTGGTGGGCTGGGAGTCCGAGAGATCGCTGGTCTTGTGCTTCTCGATGATGTCCTGGTAGCGGTCGAACATCATCATGAAGCGCTCGCGCACTTCAGCGCTCGCGCAGCGATCAGCCACGATGTTCTCGCCGCCTGTGATCTCGGTCGTTTCGCCGAAGCACATGGTCACGCCAAGCGGCTCGAGCTTGTCGAACGCGCTGCCGACCGTGGGGTTCGAGCCGCAGCCGGAGGTCGTGTCCGATTCACCGCACTTCGTCGACACCCAGAGGTCATTGATCGGGCACTCTTCCGTGCGCAGCTCGGATGCCCATTGCACGTATTCCTTCGCGACTTTGGACGCGCGCATGATCGTCTCGTGGTCACCGTGGCCCT
>DATLEF010000145.1:0-11183 GCA_035525455.1 Burkholderiales bacterium | reverse complement strand
TTCCGGAAATGAGCGAGCAGCTTTCGAGTCAGGGCGCAGACCCGCGTACCATGACACCAGAGGAGTTTGGCGCAGCGATGGCGCGCGACGTGAAGAAATGGGCGAAGGTGGTCGCGGCTGCGGGCATCAAGCCGCAGTGATATCGGCGGGTGAATAACAATGCGCCTGGATTCCAGCGTGGCGCTGGAATGACGACCCGTACGACGATCTATTTGTAATCAATCCAGCTGCAAGCCCATCTGCTTGATGACTTTCTGCCAGTGCGCGGCGTCGGTGGCGACGAAAGCGCCGAACTGCTCCGGCGTATTACGCGTGAATTCGCCGCCCAGGCTGTTCAGCAGCCAGTCTTTCATCTGCGGCGTGTCCAGGATACGCGTGATCTCCTCGTTGAGCTTATTCACAATCGCTTTCGGCGTTGCTGCCGGCGCGAAGAGAGCCGTCCACAAGTAGGCTTCAACCGGGATACCGGATTCGAGCAGCGTCGGCACGGAGGGCGCCGCCGGCGATCGCTTCGCGCTGGTGACTGCAAGCGCACGCATCTTGCCCTGAGTGACGAACGTTCGCGTATCGAGAATGTTGTTGACCGTGTATGCAACCTCGCCGGAAGCGAGCGCGACCATCACCGGCGATGAGCCTTTGTACGCGACCGCCACGGCCTTGATTCCAGCGGCCCTGTTGAACATTTCCGCAGCGAGATGCGAGCCGCTGCCCATCCCGACCGTGCCGTATGTGAGCTCGTTGGGCCGCCGGCGGCCGAGCGCGATCATCTCCGCAACGTTTTTCGCCGGCAGGCTCGAATTGGACACGAGTATGAACGGGTTCACCGTGCAGTTGATGACCGGCGCGAAGGCGGTCGCCGCGTCGTAACTGAGTTTGCGATATTGATAGCCCGCGATGTACGTGCTCACCGAATGCATGATGAGCGTGTAGCCGTCGGGCGCGCTGCCGGCCACGAGCGCGCTTGCGATGGTCCCCGTCGCTCCAGGACGGTTTTCAACGATGAAGCTCTGCCGTTGCTTGTTGAGGTTTTCTGCGACCACCCGCGCCATGACATCCGTTGAGCCGCCCGCGGGGAACGGCACGATGATTCTCACGGTCTTTGCGGGATAATCCTGAGCCGCAACCGGAAATGCGAGCAAGGCGAGCAGTCCGCTCAACGCGCGTTTCATCTCATCCCCCTATACGATTTTGCTCTCGCGCAGCTGCGCGATCTCTTCCTTTGAAAACCCGTTCTCGGCCAGCACCTGGTCGGTGTGCTGACCCAGTCGCGGCGGCATGGAATGGATTGTTGCCGGGCTCGCCGACAAGCGATAGGGCGCAGTCGGTACGGCGAACGGCGGCAATCCCGTCGCTTCGGTGTCGTCAAACGCATGGAAGAACTTGCGGTGTTCGAGCTGCGGATGATGGACGGCGCGGGCGAGCGGAATCACTTCCATCGCCGGCACGCCGGCCTTGTTCAGAATGATTTCCCACTCCGCTGCCGATTTCGTCGAGAGCTTGCGTTCGACTGCTTCATCGAGAGCCTTCATATTTTTCGCGACCGTTGCATCCGTGGCAAATCGCGGATCCTGAGGAACATCGGCGCCGTCGATCGCCTTCCAGAGCTTCTCTCGACGGCTAGGCCCGCCGGCGGCAATGGACAGATGCCCTTCCTTGCAGCGGTAGGTATTGCTCACGTAGACGCCCTTGCCCGAGGCATTGCCCACGAGCGGCGGAGTCTCGTTGGCGGTGATGGCACGCAGGACTTCACCGCCCATCATGGTGACAGCCGTCTCCAGCATGGCGACATCGATGGCCTGGCCTTTGCCGGTGCGCGTGCGCTGGAACAGCGCGATCGCGATACCGAGAGCGGCCGCATAGCCTGTCGTGTAATCGACGATGGTGGAGCCGGATTTCAGCGGTCCCGTTTCAGGCGTACCGGTGATGCTCATCATGCCGCTGACTGCCTGTATCACACCGTCGATCGCCGGATCGCTCTTCTTCGGACCGGTCTGACCGTAGCCGGTGACTGAACAGAAAATGATTCCTGGATTGATTTTCTTCAGGTCCTCATAGCCGAGACCGTAGCGCGCCATCGTTCCACCCTTCAGGTTTTCGATGACCACGTCGGCGCTCTTCGCCAATCTGCGGAACACCTCCTGACCCTCAGGCGTACTGATCGCGAGCGTCATCGAACGCTTGTTGGCGTTGTAAGCGAGGAAGTTGTGCGCCAGCTGCGCCGCGTGGAAAGGCGTCACCAGGTTGCCGGAAGTCCGTGAAGAATCGCCCCCTTCCGGATGCTCGACGTGAATCACGTCAGCGCCATGCATCGCCAGTTGATACGCGGCGAAGGGCGCAGCAACGATGCGCGCGACGGCCAGAACTTTGATGCCGCTGAATGCCTGCTCCAAGTCCATGTTGCTCCCGAAAAATGATGGCAGCCGCTGTCAGCGGCTCTCGTCAGGAAGCATATCGCAAACCGTTGCAGCAATGCTCGGACTTGAGTAATCTAGCCAGACTAGCCAGATATTGGAGGTCGCGAGATGGCAGGCTCAAAATGGCAGCTGCAGGAGGCCAAAAACCGGCTTTCCGAAGTCGTGCGCAAGGCTCAGCACGAAGGGCCTCAGACAATTACGCTGCATGGAAAGGATGCCGCTGTGGTTATTTCCGCGAAACAGTTCTCGAGCCTTCCGCGACGCAAGGGGTCACTTATCGACTTCTTTCGGAAGTCCCCGCTGGTCGGGATTGATCTCAATGTGAGCCGAAGCAGGGACACTGGCCGGAAAATCGAACTGTGAGCTTTTTGCTCGACACGAGCGTGGTCTCAGAGCTCGTGAAGAAATTGCCGAATGAGGGCGTCTTGAGTTGGCTCAGTCGGCAGGACGAAGATTCTCTTTACCTGAGCGTGCTCACTTTGGGTGAGCTCGAAAAGGGGATCTCGAAATTACGTGCGTCAGCGCGCCGGGATCGATTGCGGAGTTGGCTCTCGCGCGATCTTGCAGCCCGGTTCGCGGACCGCTTGTTGCTCGTTGATGTTCCCGTGGCAACACGCTGGGGCACACTGACCGGCGACGCTGAAAAGCGAGGCACACCGCTTCCCGTCATCGATAGCCTCATTGCTGCTACTGCACTGGAACACGGTTTCTCTGTCGTTACGCGCAATGTTACTGACTTCGAACGTTGCGGCGTCGCTTGCGTCGACCCATGGAAAGAACAGGCAGACTAAGATGGTCCACCCTTAGATGAGGACCGAACATTCCGCGACTGATCGGTAAGGTGGCGTTTCTAACGGGTGGCGGCGCCGGCATCGCGAAGGCGACCGCGCTCGCATTCGTCACGGAAGGCGCAAAAGTTGCGATCGTCGACATCAACGCCGATGCGGGCCGGCGCGCGGAACAGGAGATAAGAGACGCCGGCGGTGAAGTCGTTTTCATCGAAGCCGACGTGACCCAGGACGAAGCCGTGAAACAGGCGATCGACTCAGCCGTCGCTGCGTTCGGCCGTCTCGATGTTCTGGTGAATTGCGCCGGCGGGTCAGTGCTCGAAGATGTTCCGGTGCACGAGATGAGTCTCGAGATCTGGCACCGTACGATCACGCTGAATCTGCTTCATCCATTTCTCTGCTGCCGGCACGGCATTCCTCACATGATCAAAGCAGGCGGCGGCTCGATCATCAATTTTTCTTCGATGGTCGGCCTCACGGGAATCTACCGGCCGGCCTATGCAGCGGCGAAAGGCGGCATAGTCGCGTTCACCAAGACGCTCGCCGCGCAGTACGTGCAATACGGAATACGCGCCAATGCGATTGCACCCGGAAGCATTCGCACCGAACGTGCGATCAAACGTTACGAAAACAAGGATTGGGTTCTTGCAGAGAAGCCCACGGGAGCCGCAAAGGAACGCCTGATCGTGCAGAAGCTCTATCCGTTCTCCGTGGGCGAACCGCGTGACATTGCCGCGATCGCAGTGATGCTCGCGTCGGACGAGTCGCGCATGATCACCGGGACGACGATTGCAGCCGACGGCGGGCGCTCCGCCTATCTGAAGGTATACGCCGGCGAAGAGTGAGCCTCCTCCAGACGACACCCCACGGCTCTACTTCATATCCAGCTTGCGCTTCCACGCTTCCCACTGGCGCGCGAGCCCGTAGCCTTCGCGCTCTTCGATGAGGCGCCCTTCCTCCGCGTCTAGGTAGGTGATCGGTCCGCCAAGCGCAAGCGCCTGCTGTTGCAGCGTCGCGTTTTTTACGAGAAACACGGTGCGACCCACGAGTCGGGGCAGCGACGGCGCGACAACGATGGCGCCGTGCCCGCGCATGAGCGCCGCAGGCTTGTCGCCGATCGACTTCGCGAGCGCCTGCCCGTGCGCCTGATTGCGGACCAGCATATCGGTCATGCCGAACCCTTCGCGGATTTCGAACACGGGTATGCCTTGCGCGACGAACGCCGCGCGGTGATACATCGGGCGCATCGGTACTTTGGTGACGGTGAACGGAATCAGCGGCGGCGCGTGCGTGTGGACGACGGCGTTGACGTCGGGCCGTGCCTTGTAGATCTCGCCGTGTATGAAACGCTCGCTGTACAGGTCGCGCCCGCGGCGATCAACCGGCACGCTGTCCAGATCGTATTCCATGATGTCCAGTCCCGTGACCAGCTCCGCGGCGAGATTGCGCGACATCAGATAGCGCTTCGGGTCGTTGGGATGACGCACGCTCACGTGCCCCCAGCCGTCGAGTATCCCTTCCGCCGCGAGGATGCGGTTGGCGGCAACGAGATCTTCGATGAGCTTCAGATCGACGCGGCCGGCGGAGACTGGCGCTACGGTTTGCGCCAAAGCCGGCGCGAAGACCGCGAGCAGCAAGGTGAGTCCACCGGCGATCAGGTAATCCAGCTTTTTCATCACGCGTTCCCCTCTCCCATGCCCGTGCCCCTCGGCCGGGACCCGCTGCGCATTGACACTACCCGTGCGGAAGCATAGCGTAGCCTGACCGCTTTCATAACACCTGTCCCCCAGGAGGTTTCCAATGAAAGACAGTCTCCGCTTCGTCGACTCCGATATGCACGTCATGGAACCGCCGGATCTGTTCGAGCGGTACCTCGACCCGAAATACAGGGACCGTGTCAGCGTCAGAGTCGGCGCGGACGGCCGCCCCAATCGCGGCCCGGCGGGGACCATCCTGATCGACGGGGAGCCCACGTCCGACCAGGACTTCCAGCAGTACCGGAAGCGGCTGCGCTCCGGCAAGACGCAGGTCATCTCGCCGCTCTCGGGTTCCCGCCTGCAGGAGACCGACCGACTCGACTTCGCGATCGAGCGCGATTACAACGCCGAAGCGCAGGTGATGGGTATGGAAGAGGAAGGCGTCGACATCGCCGTGCTCTATCCCACCATGGGTCTGGGTTTGCTCGGCCGCAACGATATCGATCCCCGCCTCTCGCTAGCAGTCTGCCAGGCGTACAACAACTGGCTCCACGAGTTCTGCTCGTATTGTCCCGAGCGTTTGAAGTTCGTCGCGATGCTGCCGATGCACGACGGTCATCTTGCATGCAAAGAGCTCGTGCGGTGCGTGAAAGAGCTCGGCGCAGTCGGGTCCTTCATCCGGCCGAATCTGCTGAACGGCCGTTACTGGCATTCGAACTACTGGGACCCGCTCTACAGCGTGCACGAAGAATTGAACGTCACGTGGGGATTCCACGAAGGCGTGAGCGCACGCTACTCGCACATGATCGAGCTCTACGGCGAGAACCGGTTCTACCGCCACGTGGCCGCACACTGGATCGAGATGCAGCAGGCGCTGATCGCGATGGTCATCGGCGGCGTGTTCGAGTTTCATCCCAAGCTGCGCGTGGGCTTCCTCGAAGCTCAAAACTCCTGGGTTCCCGGGCTGCTCTCGCGCATCGAGTGGGACTATCCGCAGTTTCGCGAGTCGCACGCACCTTATCTCAGCCTCACGCCGAAGGAGTATTTCCGTCGCAACTGCTGGGCTGCGGTGGAAGGCAGCGAGCCTGAGATCGAAGCGACTGCGGGCTTGATCGGCGCAGACCGGATGTGCGTCTCGACCGATTACCCGCACTTCGATTCCAACTTCCCGAACGTGTCGAACAACGTGCTGAGTCATTGTTCGCGTGAGACTGCCGCGCAGATTCTGATGGGCGGCGCGCATCTCTACGGTTTCACCGAGGCCGACTTTCAGAAAGCGGACAAGGCAGCGGGCGCGGGTAAAAAGGTAAACGTAGCAGAGAAGCTCGAGATATCAGTCGTTGCGTGACGCGCGCGGTCCGTCACGTATGAAGCTGAGATCGGCCATCGCAGTCGCGGCTGGGATTGCAGGGCTTGCGGCTGCGCCGGTCGCGCACGCACAGGCGTATCCGGTAAAGCCTGTTCGCGTCATCGTGCCGTGGCCGCCGGCCGCTTCCAACGATATCGTCGGACGCGTCGTGTCGCAGCGGCTGTCGGAAAATCTCGGCCAGCAGTTCGTGGTCGAGAACCGGGCCGGCGCATCTAGCATCATTGGCACCGAGATCGTCGCGAAGAGCGCGCCCGACGGCTACACGATGCTTGTCACCTCCGCCACCCACGTCGGCAATACGGCGCTTCACAAAAAGCTGCCGTACGACGCACTCAAGGACTTCGTCGGCGTAACCGCGCTGGCAAGACAGGTGGGCATTCTCGTCCTGCATCCGTCGGTGCCGGCGCGGACGGTGAAGGAATTCATCGCGCTCGCGCGCGCCCGGCCGGGGCAGGTGATCTTTGCCTCCACGGGCAGCGGCAGCTTTACGCATCTCCAGATGGCGCTCTTCAACCAGATGACGCAGACGAAGATGCTGCACGTCGCTTACAAGGGCGGCGGGCCGGCCGTGATCGCGCTTGTCTCCGGGGAAGTGCATGCGTTCATCACAGGCATCTCCGCGGTCATACCTCACTTCAATACGAAGCGGCTGCGGGTGCTTGGCGTGTCCTCGGCCGAGCGCACCACGCAATTTCCCGATATCCCGACACTCGCAGAGGCGGGAGTTCCGGGTTACGATTTCACGGCGTGGGTAGGTTCGTTCGTTCCCTCGGCAACACCACGTCCGATCGTGGAAAAGCTCAATGCGGAAATCAAGAAAGTGCTCGAGCACCCCGATGTCGCGAAGAACCTGAGCAGCCAGACCCTCGACCCCATGTACATGACGCTCGAGCAGTTCGCCGCGCGTCTGAAGACGGACTCCGAAAAGTACGAGAGACTGGTCAAGATTTCCGGCGCGAAAGTCGACTAAGAGCGCACGCTGCGGCTTTGTGTCTGTCCGTCATTCAACCCGAATGCCGGCGAGCTGAATGACTTTCTTGAGCGTTGCGGTCTCGGCTGCGATGAAGGCGGCGAATTCTTCCGGCGTGCTGGTTGCCGGCTCAGCTCCGAGCGCCCGCAATGCATCGCGCGTTGCGGGTGCTTTCAGAATATCGACGATGTCTGCGTTCAGCTTCGCGACTAGCGAGCGCGGCGTGCGGACAGGCGCGAACATGCCGACCCACAGCTCTTCGGAATCGAACCCGGGCAGCCCTGCTTCAGCCATCGTCGGAACGTCAGGCGCGCCGGTAAAGCGCTTCGCGCTGGTGATGGCGTAAGTTTTGACCTTGCCAACTTTTACGTGCGGCAGAGCCACTGGTACGAGTGCGAAGCCGACTTTCGCTTCCCCGCTCAGGATCGCGGCCATCGCAGCGCCGCCGCCTTTGTACTGAACGTTCATGAGATCGATACCGGCGACCTGCTTGAAGCGTTCTGTCGTAATGTGCACGGCCGTGCCCGGACCGGCGCTCGCGTAATCGATCGATCCTGGCCGCTGTTTCGCATACGCGATCAGCTCGCGGAGATTTGCCGCCGACACAGATGGATGCGCTACGAGCAGCAGCGGCGCACGCGCGACAAGCGTGATCGGTGCGAAATCCCTGATCGGGTCGTACAGCAAATCCTTGTGCAGGTTCGGCGCTACGACGTGGGAGGTGCGGTCCGCAAGCAGCAGCGTGTACCCATCCGGTGTCGCTTTCGCGGCGACGCCTGAAGTAATCGTGACCTGAGGCCGATTCTCCACGACCACACCCTGTCCCCAGCGCTCGCTCAGGCGCTGCGAGAGATGACGCGCGATCACATCGGGCATCGCGGCAACGGACCCAGTCATGATACGCACGGGCCTGATCGGGTAACTCTGCGCCGAAACGTTCGCGGCGCTCATAACGAGAGCCGCGGAGATGCAAAGCTGCAGTGCAGATCGCGCGTCCATGCCGCGCATATTGACAGCCGGGGCGGGTCGCGGCAATGCTCTGTCTTTCACTGTCCGATGAATATTGGTTAACACTATGGAACTGCGGGACATCGAGTATTTCGCAGTCATTGCCGAGCATGGCAACGTGAGACGCGCCGCCGAAGCGCTCGACTTGAGCCCGCCGGCGCTCAGCAAGAGCCTGCGGAGGCTCGAGCGGTCACTGCAGGCAACGCTCGTGAAGCGCACTCCAAAGGGCGTAGAGCTGACGGCAGTCGGCTCCGCTTTGCTCGCGCAGGTGCAGCGTATTCGTCTGACGCTGGCCGACGTCGCACGGGAAGCGACCGACTTGAGCGAAGGCTCCGCCGGCCATTTGCGCATTGGTGTTGGCTCAGGGCTTGCGGAAGCATTGCCGGCAGCCTATGCACGAGTGATCAAGGACGCCCCGAGGCTGACGATGGAGATCAGCGTAACCGACAACGACGTGACATCTCCAGCTCTGCGCAAAGGCGAGCTCGACATGGTCTTCAACGTCGCTTCCGGATTTCCGAGCGACGGACTGATAGAGGAGCCTATCTTTCAGGACGAGTTCGTGGTCTGTGCGTCCGTCCGGCATCGCCTCGCAAAAACAAGGCGCGTCTCGATGGCCGCGCTCGCGGAAGAGCGCTGGGCGCTGCCGCCTTCAAACGTGCCGCTGCGGCCCTGGCTCGACCGCGCGTTTCAGGAACGAGGCCTACTGTTGCCACGCGTCGCAGTGGAAACGCGTTCTACGAGGCTGCGGCTTCAGCTGATCGGCGTTTCCGCATTGATCGGCTTCGTGTCGCGGCATGCAGTGCGTGCCGCAGGCCGCGAGCTCGGAATCAAAGAGCTCCCTGCGAAAGAGCTCGTATGGCTGCGCAGCGTCTGTGCAACCTATAGAGAAGACGCATACTTGTCTCCCGCCGCACGGCGCATGATCAAGGCTTTGAAATCCAGCGCAGGACGCGAGCTGTAAAGGGGTGTTCAACTGCGTATCTGCTCAAGCATTTCGAGCGCCAAAATCAAATGAAAGTCGTAAAAACTCTCGCAGTGGATCAAAGCGTCGTTCGAGTGCATGCTTTCGCAGCAGCGAATCAGGCAGCTCGCGCTCGCGGTGGCGCGCAGCTGACGGCTTATGTTGCACCGCGCACCTGATAGGGGAGACCCCGATGCACTGGCTGAAGCTCGTAGCGGTAGTGGTATGTCTTAATTTCGCGTGTATCGGCCTCATGCCGTCTGCGTCTGCGCAGGTGGTTACGGCATTCGAAGGCGGGCGGCTCATCCTGGGCGACGGTCGCGTCATCGAGAACGGAACCCTCCTCATGCAGGGCGACAAAATCATTCAAGCCGGCCCGAGCGCCGACGTCCGCCTTCCGGGGGGTGCAAAGCGTGTCAACGTTGCAGGTAAGACCCTGATGCCGATGGTGCTCGACACGCACGTGCACTTGAGCCAGAAGCGCGAGTCCGCCATGCGCGATTTGCGTGAGCGCGCGTACTGGGGCGTGAGCGCAGCGCTCAGCATGGGCACCGACGGCTACAATTTCCTCGACTTGCGCAACCAGCCCGCGCCCGGCGCGGCACGGTTTCTGAGTGCCGGCCGTGGCATTACCATGCAGGAACCCGGGCGCACGACCGCGCCGTACTGGGTGAAGGACGAGGCCGACGCGCGCAAGGCTGTCGAAGAGCTCGCAGCGCAGAAAGCCGACATCGTCAAAGTCTGGGTCGATACGCGCGATGGCAAGTTCGAGAAGCTGAGTCCCGCGCTCTACGGCGCCATCATCGACGAAGCGCACAAACGCGGGTTGCGCGTGACGGCCCACATTTTCGACCTCGAGGACGCGAAAGGACTCATACGCGCCGGGGTCGACGCGCTTGCGCACGGGGTTCGCGACAAGGACATCGACGACGAGTTGATCCAGCTGGTGAAGGAGCGGCCGAATCTCGTGCTCACGCCGAACCTTCCGGACCGCGGCGTGAAAACGGACATGAGCTGGATGCGGGCGAGCGTCTCACCCGACGAGTACAACCTGCTTCAGGCCGCGAACGTCGAGCGCCCGCTCGCGCAGGCGTTCTACGCCATCCAGGCGCGTAACCTTGCGAAGCTCAGCGCGGCGAACATGCGCATCACGATGGGCACCGACGGTAACCGCCCGTGGGGACCGCACGAAGAGATGCACGACATGGTGATCGCGGGCATGACGCCGATGCAGGTCATCGTCGCCTCGACGCGCAATTCGGCGGAGTTCCTGCGCATCGCGGATGCAGGCACGCTCCAGCCCGGCAAGAGCGCGGATTTCATCGTGCTCGACGCGAATCCGCTCGACGACATCACCAACACGCGGCGCATCTCGGCGGTGTACCTTCGCGGACAGCCCGTGGATCGCACGAAGCCGCCGCGCTGAAGACCGAGCTTAAGGCCTGGCACGTCGTTCATGGCGACGAGGCTTCATAAAATCGGAAATCTTTGCGGTCTGTGCGCCCCGCTTTTGTGGGCATCCACGATAATCGCCTGCGGCAGCCTGAGACCGGAATACAGTCACTTCACGCAGTACATCAGCGAGCTCGGCGAGCGCGGCAGCTCTACCGAATTCGTCATGCGCTACGCCGGTTTCGTGCCGACCGGACTCATGCACATGGCTTTTTCCGCATTCTTGTACGCCGCATTCCGAGGTAACCGCCTGGCAGCGATCGCCTCAATCCTGCTCGCCATGAACGGACTGGCGCGGATCAGCGCAGGCGTGTTTTCGTGCGAGCCGGGCTGTGGCGCGCCTGAGTCGCTCAGCCAGCAGCTGCACAGCTTCTCAGCGGCCGCAGGCTTCTTTGCGCTTATCGGAGCCTCAGCCATGTGGGGCATCTGCTGCCGAAGATATCCCGGCCTCCGCGGGGTCGGCCTGTTTTCTGTTGGTTGCGGTGCGCTGGGTTTGGTGTTCCTGCTGCTGATGATGTGGA
>DATLEF010000141.1:0-13441 GCA_035525455.1 Burkholderiales bacterium | reverse complement strand
ACTCAATCAGGAAATCGTCAAAGGGCTGAACGCGCCCGACATGAAGTCATTCATGAACGGCCTCGGCGCGGAGCCGCGCCCGATGACGCCGCAGGAATTCGCGGCGTTCATCCGTTCGGAGCACACGAAGTGGGCGCGGGTCGTAAAGGAATCCGGCGCAAAGCCGGATTAAGAGGCCGAGGAAGAAGGCGCAGCTGACTTGGCCTTCTGGTTCTGCGGTTTTTTCTCCAGCTTCGCTTCTCTGGCGAGTCGCTTCTGGGTTTTCTGTCGTTTGCGCCTGGTTTGCAGTGCGCGCGAATGGGTCTGAGCGGCCACGGTGCCTCCGGAATGTGAACAGTCGAATTGTGGGGATGAGTCTGCTGCGTTTCGGCGCTTTAGATCACCCCTGACCGGAGTGTACGTCATCTCTGGCGCAACGCTCTGAGTTTTCAATTCTCATCCTCAACGCCCTGACATAACGCAAAGTCGCGGAATGTCCAGGCTCACGATATTGCTTCTGCGCCCGGCGTGTCTCTCGCGTCCGCAGCCTGTTATCTCAGCGCGTCCGAGATGAGCTTTTCGATCGTTTCATTGATGTTCTTCACGTACGAGGCGGCGCCCTTGATCGCGTAGCGCTGGTCCATGTAGCTGCCGTTCGTGTAGCTCACCCACACCTTACCTTGCGCGTCTTCCCATGCGAGCGCTTTGAACGGCATGTCCAACCCCGCGAGCGGCGCTTCTTTGACGATGTGTGGCCCGCCGGCACCCCGTCCGAAAATGATCAGCTCGTTGGGTCGCACATCGACTTTCACTTTCCTGGACATTTCCTGATAGTCGATGCGGTTGAAGATATGGGCGCCAATACCCTTGGCTGCAACCTCTACGCGATCGATGGTTTCCTTCACTGCGTACTTGCTGGCTTTTGTGACGATCCCGGTGTTGCTGCTCAACGCGCCGCCGTCCTGTGCCGCGGCAGTGACGGATGCGGCGAATAGCGCGACGGCTGCAAGATTTCCGATGGTGATGGCACGCATGATTTTCTCCTTGTGGTGAGCCTGTGAGCTCGAGTCCGAGTATGGGTCGAGAACGAGCCTCAAATAAATCCGACTCAAGTCCCGGGAGGAAGGTCCCGGATTGCATGCGTTCCAGCGGATCGCTATGCTCGCTCGCATGAAAGTGCTCGTGGTCGACGACCATCCGCTCATACGCGAGGCATTGCGCAACGTGCTCGCGGAGCTCGACGCACAATTCGAGCTGTTGGAGTCAGCAGACAGCGCAGGCGCGCTTGGCATAGCCGCATCGCACGCGGACATCGACCTCGTGCTGCTCGACCTGAACCTGCCGGACTCCGAGGGATTCACGACGCTGGAAGAGCTGCGACGGCGCCGTCCGGCAACGGCGGTGGTCGTATGCTCTGCCCAGCATGACCATCAGGTCGTTGCGCGCGCCATCGCGCTCGGCGCCGCCGGCTACATTCCGAAGTCCACTTCACATGAGGTCATGGTCAGTGCGTTGAGGCTCGTGTGCTCGGGAGGCATGTATCTGCCTCCTGAAGTGCTGGCCGCAGCCCGGCCGGGCAGGGGCGAATCGCAGCTCACGGCGCGCGAGAGCGAGGTGCTTGCTCTCATGCTGGAAGGAAAATCGAACAAGCGTATTTCGCGCCAGCTCAGCATGGCCGAGGCGACGGTCAAAAATCACGTGACCGCCATCCTGAAAGCGCTCGGCGCGAGCAATCGCACCGAGGCCGTGATTGCCGCAGGGCGCTTAGGCTGGAAACCGGGCGGCAGCGGGGGGCTCTGAGCGCGCCTTGAGCATCTGGCTCACGAGCGCGCGCAGCCGCAGCGGCGCAACCGGTTTGGTGAGCGCGTGCAAGCCTGCGGATTCGATTTCGCGCAGTACAACGGCCGACGTGTCGCCGGTGACGAGACAGGCCGGAATTTGAGAGCCGAATGCCGAGCGCAGTTGCGCGATCGCCTGCAGACCCGTGCCGCCGCCTGCCAGACGGTAATCGGAAACGATCAAATCCGGCATGCGACGGTAGGCCGCGAGCTTGAGGGCCGCCTCGGCTGCTGACGCCGCTGAAACAACTTCGCATCCCCAGCTCGATATGAGGCCGCGCATCGCCTCGCGTGCGAGCGCATCGTCGTCGATGAGCGAGACGAGCGCGTCGCGCGGAATGCCGGTTTCGATCGCTTCGAGCGGCGCCGCGGTGCTGCAGCGTGCACCGCGCGTGACGGTGATGGAAAACCGCGACCCGCCGCCCGCGCGAGACGCAATTTCCACTCGGTGATCGAGCAGCCGGGCGAGGCGCTCGACGATCGCCAGCCCCAGCCCCAAACCTTTGCTTCGGTCGTGCTCCGGATTGGCGAGCTGATAGAACTCGCGGAAGACGTGCTCACGTTCTCCCTCTGGAATGCCGGTGCCGCTGTCGATCACGTCGATGCGCACGGCTGCGCCGCGACGGCGGCATCCTACGAGCACGCTGCCTCGCGGCGTATAGCGTACAGCATTCGAAATGAGATTCTGAACGATGCGTCCGAGCAGGACCGGGTCGCTTCTCAGCCATACACCTGTCGATGCAATGCGCAAGTCGAGGCCCTTCTCCTGCGCGAGCGGCTCGAACTCGTCGCGCATCCGCGCGAACAGACGGTCCAGCGGAAAATCGATCGCCTCCGGCGTCACGGCGCCGGCATCGAGGCGCGATATGTCGAGCAGCGAATCGAGCAGCGCGTTCATCGCCTGCGAAGATGCGTGAATGCGATCGATGAGACGGCGCTGCTCGACCGTCTGCGGCTTCGCCAGCAGTTGCGCGACGAACAGGCCGAGGGCGTGCATGGGTTGGCGAAGGTCGTGGCTCGCTGCGGCCAGAAAGTGCGATTTCGCGCTGTTGGCGAGCGCGAGCTCGCGGGTGCGCGCCTCGACTTTCTGCTCCAGCTCTTCATGCGACCGGCCGATCGTCTCGGCCATGGCGTTGAATTGATCGGCAAGCAGCTCGAGCTCGTCGCCAGTGTCGACCCGAACGCGATGATCGAGCCGGCCCGCCGCCAGTTGCATGGCCCCGGTTTCGAGCGCCTTCACCGGAGCCGCGATTCTCCGCGCTATCGCGAGCGCGCCCAGCGTGGCCAGGACGAGCGAGAGCGCGGCAAGAATCCCGAGACGAATGAGGCTTGCGTAAAGCGGTGTGAAGGCCTCCGCAAGCGGCTGCTCGACGACCACCGTCCATCCAAGCGCTGCGATCGGGACGGATGCCGCAATCACGTTCGTACCGGCGTGGCTTTGCGCGAGCACTGCGCCATTGTTCGCACCGATCTGGACGAGGCGAGAGAAATCGCTGTTCTGCAACACGAGCTTCAGGTCGGGATGGGCGATCAGCCTTCCACTACTGTCAACGACGTACGCGTAGCCCGTGCGTCCGACTTCGATGCCTGACACGCTGTCCCACACGAATTTCAGGTTGATGTCGGCCAGCGCGACCGTTTCTACTCCCAGCCGCGCGGGTACCGCGACGCTCGCATAAGGCTCCGTCCCCTTGCGAAAGTAGACAGGGCTGAAATGAAGCGCCCCGGCGCGTGCCGCGATGAAGCCGGGGTGGCTCGAATAATCGGTTCCCGACGCGATCAGGTCGAGCTCCGTGCGTGAGACCAGTAGCTCTTCGATACCGCTCCGGCTCACCTGACGGATATCCGTCACTGCCGGGACTTGCTTCAAAAGGTTGCGGTATTCGAAGCGACGCTGCAACAGCGCCTGCTCACCCTCTCCGCGTAAAGGCAGCGTCACCCACGCAATCTGCTCCACGATGCCCTTGACGAAATCGTCGATGCGTAACGCTGCGACGAGCGCTTTTTCGTGAGTGAGTGAGGAGACTACGGCGCGGTTGTCTTGGTACGAGAAATAGGCCTGAACGATTCCCGCGATCAACAGCGCACCGATGACGAACCCGCCAATCAAGGCGGTGTACTTTCGATACAGCGTGCGTGACGCGTTCACTCGACCAAGCGATGCGCGCGCAGGCGCAGCTCGCGTGGAAGGGGAAGCCCGATGCTCGCTGCGGTCCTGGTATTGATCGAGAATTCGAAGGCCGACGGCTGCTCGATGGGAAGATCGCCGGGCCTTGCCCCCTTCAGAATGCGGTCGACGTAATGCGCAGCGCGCCGGAACTGGTCCCCGAGGTTCACGCCGTAGCTCATCAAGCCGCCCGCATCGGTGAATTCCCCAAAGCCATAGATTGCGGGCAGACGCATCGCATTCACGGTGCGCGCGATGTGCTCGCGGCGGCTGACGAAAACCGCATCGGCCAGCAGAACCAACCCATCGAAACGCAGCGCCGCGACTTCACGCAACGCGCTATCGACGCCATCATAGTCGGCGACCTCGATCCGCTGCACCGTCAGCTTCAATCGTGCCGCTGCCGCCACGGCGTGGGCCCATTGACGGTCGTGCTCGGGAACGGCGGTTCTCGTCAACACGGCCAGTCGTCGTGCGGTGGGCACGGCTTCCGTGAGCAGCTCGATCAATTTCCCCGCCAGGTCTCCCGACTGGTTCGATAGGCCGGTTGCGTTGCCGCCCGGCCGCGACAAGCTCGCCGCCAGCCCGGCGCCGACCGGATCGCCGACCATCATGAATACGACGGGAATGGTGCGCGTGGCTTTGACCGCCGCGAGTGCGGCCACCTGCGGTGGCGCGACGATCACGTCCACGTTTGCTCTGACCAGCTCGCCGGCCAGGCCGGGAAGCAGCTCGAGGCGGCCGAGCGCTGCGCGCTTCTCGAAGACGATGTTCCGGCCTTGCACGTACCCGAGGTCCTCGAGCCCGCGCAAAAACGCACCAGCGAGCGGATCGTTGTCCATCGCATGGCTGGCCGTGAGATAACCGACGCGCGCGACCCTCGGTCCCTGCTGTGCTGAAGCAGCCTGAGCAACGAGGACGGCGACGATGACTACGGCAGAGCGGATAAACATGGATGCCCCGCCTCGTGACATGATCACAGCGCCGAGTCTACTCGCTGTGTACGTGTGCAACGTGACGATGGGTTTCGCGGCTGGCGGCCCGACAGACGTCATCGCGCGCGTCCTCGCTCAGCAGATGACTACGTCGATGGGTCAGACCGTGATCGTCTGAAACAGGACGGGCTCGAACGCGATCATCGCGACCGAGCTCGTCGCGTGCGCGGCGCCCGACAGTTACGCGGCGGGATGGCTACTTCGTAAAAATCTTTTTCGGGATCGCGCCGTAAACCATCTTCACGGTGTTCACCGCCTCCCCGATGCGGAAGTCGACGTTGAAGCTCGATAGCGCGTAAGCCTGCGCCGCCGTGAGATTCGCCTTCCGCTGCAGGAACTCGACGGCTTCGCGTACCGCTTCCTGCAACGCGACATCGAGGTCCTCGTCCATCCCCATTACGTAGTCATGCGTCGCGTCTTCGGCGCGCGGCCACTTCATGGGCTTGCCTTCGCCTTTGTGGACGACAAACTGCAATGTCGGTGCGAGCGAAATCTCGATCGCCGCGCCGTCGACTTCGCCGTCACCCTGTGCCCCGTGACCGTCACCGGTATAGAACAGCGCGCCTGCGTTGAACACAGGCAGATAGAGCTTGGCGCCGGCGATGAGGTGGCGGAAATCCAGGTTGCCGCCCCACGGCCCGGGCGGTTTCGTGCTGACCGGGCTCAAGTCCGGCGGCGGCGCGACCGCCATGATCCCCATGAAAGGCGCGAGCGGTACTTCAACGCCCGCAGCGACCAAGGCGACATTGCGCTCGAGGTCGAGCCGGATCGTCGGTGTCACGCGTTCGCTCAGCAGGTCGGGAAGCACGCCCGATCCGGGACCGGTACCGTTCACGCCGTACGGCACCCGGAACTCGACGTCGAGGACGCGTACTTCGAGCATGTCGCCCGGCTCCGCGCCTTCCACGTAAACCGGTCCGGTCAGCACGTGCGGACCGCCCGGCGGCGATTTCGTGACCTCCCGATAGATGGCGATCGCTTCCGGCAGCACGTGCTCGAGTGCAACACCCGCGGCGGGAAAAAATGTCGCCGGATCCTGATGATTGAGCGGTTGCTGCGACACCGTCTCGATTTTTACCGTCTGGCCCGAACGGATGCGCAGCACAGGCGGTTTATCTGCGAGGATGGCGCCCCATACCACTGTTTGCGGACTGGCTTGCAGGACGAGCGGGGCGACGTTCGACTTCATGAGATTTTCTTGTATCCGCGAACGTCCGCGAACGGCGGCTCACGATCTTTCTGCAAATCGACTTCGGCGCTGTTTAAACAGATCTGCAGCATCGAGAAATAACCGACGGCGCCGATCAGGTCGACCACGCCCTGCGTGCCGAATATGCGTTTCGCGTTCGCGAACGTCTTCTCGCTCACGAAGTGCTTCTCCAGCACTTCCATCGCGAACTCATAGAACACCCGCTCGTCGTCGGCCTTGAACTGCGGCTTCTTTCCGGTTGCGAGATCGCGAATGACGTCGTCCGGTATGCCGGCAGCGCGTGCCTTATCGACGTGCGCGTTCCATGAAAACTGCGCGTCCCAGTAGCGCGCGGTAACGAGAATTCCGAATTCGCGCAGCTTCACCGGCAGCGCACAGTCGAATCGAAAATAATTGCTGACCTGCGCGACCTTGTCCATGAGGTCGGGATCGTGCAGCCAGACCGCGTACGGCCCGCGCACGGTCTCGCGCCGCTCTGCATGCCTGTCCCAGGATTCGCGCTGACGCGGCGTGAGCTCGTCATACTTCAATACCGGCAATCTCATGTCGTGCTCCCTCGATGAACTGTGAATGCGGGGGAAGCACGTTACCATGAGCCGCGAGCCCGGCGCACGCCGGAAGCGCAAAGCGCTGCCGCAGGGCGTGCGGCTGTAGGCGGTTTACCGCTGAGCGAGATAGGCGCGCGCCCGCTGGAGCTCCGGTCTCGTGCCGTCGCCGTTCTCGGTGAGCGCTACGAGCTTTGCGTAGTACGTCTTCGCTTTAGCGCGGTCGCCCGCGAGCTGAGCGGCCTGAGCTGCACCATAGAGTCCACGCAAACGATTCGGCTCGCGTTCGGCGGACGATTCGAACGCCTTCAGCGCGTCCGCGGGTCGCTTCGCTTCGAGGAGCATTTCTCCGAGCAGCTCTCGCGCCGGCACGACGGGGCTCGGCGTCACGATGTGTTTCTCCATCGAGTCTTCGAGATCCGCTGCGGCGTGCATGGCCTTCAACGCGTCGTCATGCGCACCGCGAGCCCACGCGATCCACGCCGTCACCGCGCGGTTTTGCACGTCGACCTGGGCGGCCCAGTAAGTATTCTTCTGCTGCTCGAGCGCTTGTTGGCGGGCTGCAAGCGCTTCCACTTCTTTTTCGGCCGCAGCGACGTCGCCGGTGCGCGCAAGTCCGAGACCGCGGGCAAAGTGCGTGATCGCCTCAGTGAAAGCAAACTGGCTCGGCTGCGGCGGCAGCGCGGCGGCTTCCTTCCATGCGCGGCGTTCGAGAGCCAGGCGCGCCGGCATTGCCGATATGCCGTAGGGACCGATAAAAATCGCGCGATTGATGCCGGCGATCGACGGGGTCTCGTCCACTATGCGTTTCGCTTCGGCGTCCTGGCCGAGTTGCAGATGTGCGTGCACCAGATAATCCATCGCGTGCGCCTGCTCCTGGCCGTTGCCTTCGGCTTTGGCGGCTGCAACGGAGCGACGGTTGTTGTCGATGGAGTCGTTCCACATGCCCAGACGCGTGAAAATGTGCGACGGCATGTGCAGCGCATGCGGATGGTTCGGCGCGATGCGCGCATACAGACGCGCGGCAGGCAAACCGCGCTCCGCGATCGACGGATAGTCGTAGCTGTGAACGAGGTAGTGCGCAATGCCTGGATGATTGGGCTGTTTGTCGATCAGTTTTTCGAGGATCGCTGTCGCTTTCAGTTGATTCGCGTACGTCTTGTCCGTCAGCGGCGCCGTCATGTTGAGCGCCAGCGCATAGAAAATCGCAGCTTCGGTGTCGTCCGGGTAGCGCTGCATGAGCGCCTGCATCGTTTTCTCGTACGCGAGCCTGCGGCTGCGAAAATCGGTCTTGTCCGCATCCCTGTAGATCACATCGATGGCGGCGATATAGTCGCGCTCGCGTTCGGTCTTCGCGCCAAGGGCTTTCGCCTTGTCGAGCGCCTGCAAGGCGAGCTCGGCCCCTTTGGGCGGAGGCGGCTGCCCCGTCAGAGGGTTTTGCTGCTGCGCCACCGCGATTCCCCAGTATGCGATCGCGCAGCTGGGGTCCTGTTCCAGCATCGCGCTGAAGCTCTTCGCGGCCTCGTTCGCCCAGAACGAATGCAGCAACGCCATGGCGCGGCTGAACTGCGGCTGCACCGCCGGGCTGCAGGAGTTGGCAAAATGAACCGTGCCGAGCTGCTCACTCGGGGGCGGGGCACCCGTCTGAAGGTGGCCTTCATGCGCGAGACCGGCCATCGGCACGCACAATGCGATCAATCCATAAAGCGCACGTCTCGTCGTTTTCATGAGGCCTCCGTCGTCGGGCTGCCAGTCTCGCAATTCCTGCGATCGAAATAAAGACAGCTCATAGCAATAGACTGTTGCGTACAGCGCAGCAATAATGCGGGCATGGACAAGCTGCAGGCCATGGCGACGTTCGTGCGCATCGTCGAGAAAGGAAGCCTCACTGCAGCGGCAGCGGGGGCCGACGCGTCGGTGTCCTCGGTCGTGCGCAGCCTCGGCGCCCTCGAGCGGCATCTGGGCGTGAGGCTTCTCAATCGAACCACGCGCCGCATCCATCTCACCGACGAAGGCGCTCAGTTCCTCGAACGCGCCCGCGCGATACTGTCAGCCGTGCACGATTCGGAAACGACGCTGACGTCGCGCCAGGCCGATCCCACCGGCAGGCTGTCAGTGACGGCGTCGGTCATGTTCGGCAGGCACTACATCGCGCCGATCGCGTCCGATTTCATCCGGCGCCACCCCGCAGTGACCGCGGACCTGCTGTTCGTCGACCGGGTCGTGAACGTCATAGAAGAAGGCATCGACGTCGCAGTGCGTATCGGACCGCTGCGGGACTCTTCGCTGATCGCGGTGCCGGTGGGTGAGGTGCGGCGCGTAATTTGTGCGAGCCCGCACTATCTGCGGCGGCACGGTGTGCCGCGGGCGCCGAAGGACCTCGCCGGTCACGCTGCCGTGAGGCACAGCGGGCTTACGCCGCGCAGCGAGTGGCATTTTCGCATCGGGCGCCGCGACGTGGCGATGCCCATTACGCCCGTGTTGAACTGTAACGAAATCGACAGCGCGTTGAGCGCGTGCGCTTCGGGACTGGGATTGGGAATGTTTCTCTCGTATCAGACTGCGCCGGCGCGAAAGTCAGGCGAGCTGAAATACCTGCTCGAGGAATTCGAGCCCGCGCCCCTGCCGGTAAACGTCGTGTACCCTCACACGAAACTGCTTTCGACCCGGGTGCGCGCGTTCGTCGACGAGTGTGTGGCGAAGCTGCGTCAGATCCATTTCGAATAGCTTGACCGCTTCCGCATGAATAACGCCGACCTCATCATCGCCACACTCAAGGCCGCGGGCATTGCACGCGGCTTCGGCGTGCCGAGCGGCAACGTGCTGCCCCTGATGGAAGCGATGCGTGTGGGCGGCATAGACTTCGTGCTGACCGCGCACGAAGGCTCCGCAGCTTTTGCGGCCGACGTCTCTGCGCGCATGACCGGTGTGCCTGGTCTATGCATTGCGACGCTGGGACCTGGGGCAACCAATCTCACCACCGGGGTCGGCTGCGCCTATCTCGACCGCTCGCCGCTGATTGCGATCACGTGCACCCTGAACGAAGCGCAGCTCGGCCGGCGCATTCAAATGTGGATCGACCATGAGGCGCTCTTCAAGCCGATCACGAAAGCGAGCTTCACGCTGAGGGCGGGTAGTATTGCGACGACCGTTGCTGAAGCGCTGCGCATCGCCACGACGGAACCGCAAGGCCCGGTTCATCTCGATCTTCCTGAGGATGTGGCGCTCGCGTCCGTGACCGAGGCGCTCGAAACGTCGAGTCCCGTTCGTGATGAGCGTAACGACGGTGGAGTCGCAGCACGAACGGCGGTAGTTCATGGCGGACGGGACCCTGAGAGCGCGGCCATCGAAAAGGCGGCGGACTATCTCCGCCGCGCCAGGCGCCCGCTCGCCGTCATAGGCGCGAGCGCGATGCGCATGCCGCAGCTCGAGTCGCTGCGCGATTTTGTGGAACGGCATCGCATCCCTTTTGCGTCGACCACGATGGCAAAAGGCCTCATCGACGAAGACCATCCGCTCTCGATCGGCTGCATCGAGCGCGCGGGACGCCAGATTCAGCGGCGCTTCATCCAGGAGCACGCCGACCTCATCATCGGAGTGGGGTACGACACGATCGAAGTCGAATACGAAGCCTGGACGGGCAAGCTTCCCGTGCTGCACGTCGACCTCGAGGCGGCGGATGCAGCTGCGTCCGTGACGATCGTGCATGAAGTCGTGGGCGACCTCGGCGCCTCGGTCGCGGCACTCGGAGCGCTCGATCCGATCAGGAACGAATGGCCGGAAGCGGCGCTGCACGACCATCGCACCGCGTTCCAGCGCGCACTGCGTCCGGCGACGGAGCGCTTCTCGCCGCATCAGGCGATCGATGTCGTGCGCCGCGTGCTGCCAAGTGCAGGCGTGCTCGCTTTCGACGTCGGCGCGCATACGCACCAGATCGCGAGCCAGTGGACCGCGCATGCGCCGCGCAGTTTCCTGATTACCAACGGCTGGTCTTCGATGGGTTTCGGAATGCCGGCCGCCATCGCCGCAAAAATGGCGCGCCGCGATCTGCCGGTCGTGTGCATCGTCGGCGACGGCTGCTTTCAGATGACGTGCGGCGAGCTTGCAGTCGCCCGGCGCGAGCGCCTCGCCATTGCGTTCGTCGTGCTCGACGACCGGTGGTTGAGCCTCATCAAAGTGAAGCAGGAGCGGCGCGCGCTCGAGCACTACGGCACGGAGTTATTCGAGGACGAGTACCAGGCGCCGCCCGCACATTATTTCGGCGTGCCGGCGGTGGGTGTAAGGAGCCCGGACGCGCTCGAACGCGAGCTCGAAAAAGCGCTACGCGGCGAAGGCCCTACCGTGATCGAAGCGCTGGTCGATCCAGCGCATTATTCGGAGACGGTGTACGACTGACGCGTGGTCTTACTGCGGCTTCAGGCCGATGTCGCGCACGAGCTTGCCGTATTTCTGATATTCCGTCTTGATGAACTTGTCGAAGTACTCGGGCGATTCATTCGCGACGAGGAGCCCGAGGGTCACGAGCTTCGCGTTGACGTCGGGCTGCTGCATTGCGCGATTGATCTCCGAATTGAGGCGCCGCACGATCTCGCGCGGCATGCCGGCGGGTCCGACGACGCCGAACCACCCGCGCATATCGTAGCCGCGAACGATTTCCGCAAGAACCGGGAGCTGCGGGTTGTTCGGCACGCGCACGTCGTTCGTGACGCCGATCAATTGCAGCTTTCCGGTCTGGATCTGCCCGACCATGCTCGTATAGGAGCCGATGCCGGTCATGACCTGACCGCCCATCACATCGACTGCAATCTGCGCGGCGCCTTTATAGGGCACATGCAGAAACTTGAAGCCAGCCAGGCCTGCGAGATATTCGAATGCGAGATGCGGGTAACCGCCTTCCCCATTGGTCGCGAGCGTGAGCTTGCCCGGATTACTTTTCGCCCACGCGATCATGTCGGACGCGCTCTTGAACGGCGCGCCCGGATTCGCCACGACCGCCAGATAGTTCGTCGCGCTGAGTGCGATCGGCGCGAAATCCTTGAGCGCGTCGTACGGCAGTTTCCTGTAGGTGTGCGGCGCGACGGACATGTTGCCGCCCTGGCCCATGCCGATGGTGTAGCCGTCGGGCGTTGCGGTCTTGAGCAGTCCCAGTCCAAGCTGTCCGCTTACGCCGGGCCGGTTCTCGACGACGAACTGCTGGCCCATGCGCTCGGAAAGGACTGGCGTTATCAGCCGCGCGATGATGTCGGCAGCCTCACCCGGTGGAAATGGGACGATGATGCGAACGGGGCGCGTCGGATACGCCTGCTCCGCAGCCGCGCTGCTCGTGCTCGCAAGGCTTCCGAGCAGCAGCACGCAAAAGGCCAGGAATCTCATTTCGTCTCCTATAGAACCACGATGATAGGGCAGTACTTAGGCGGCTACCGCCGCTAAGAGAGCTACGATGATAAGGCAGTGCTTAGGCGGCAGCTAAGAGAGCCACGATGATCGTAGGTTGTGACGGAGACTCTAATGAATAACCGTCCTACCGTGCCGCGGCCACGCGCCAGATCACGTTTCCTACATCGTCCGCGACGAGCAGCGCGCCGCGTTTGTCGATCGCGACGCCCACCGGCCGTCCATACGCTTTGCCGTCAGCGCTGACGAAACCCGTGAGCACATCGACAGGCTCGCCCGAGGGCTTGCCGCCTTTGAACGGTACGAAGACGACCTTGTAGCCCGAGCGCGGCCTGCGGTTCCACGAGCCGTGCTCACCGATGAACATGCCGTTCGCGAACGCCGACGGCAGCGTATTGCCTTCGGAATATGCGAGTCCCAGCGCTGCGACGTGCGGCCCGAGCGCATAGTCGGGCGCAATCGCTTTTGCAACGAGGTCCGGACGCTGCGGCTTTACGCGCGTATCGACGTGCGAGCCGTAATAACTGTACGGCCAGCCATAGAAGCCACCGTCTTTCACCGACGTCAGGAAATCGGGAACGAGATCGCTGCCGAGCTCGTCGCGCTCGTTGACGACGGTCCACAGCGCGCTGGTCACGGGTTCCCACGCGAGGCCGTTCGGGTTGCGCAGCCCGGACGCGAAGATGCGATGCTGCCCGGTTCTTGGATCGACTTCCCAGATCGCGGCGCGACCTTCTTCTTTTTCCATGCCGTGCTCGGCCACGTTGCTGTTCGATCCGGTCGTCACATACAGCCTGGAGCCATCACGGCTGGCGATGATGTTTTTGGTCCAATGGTGATTCAATGGGCCGCCGGGCAGATCGACGATTTTCGTGCCGGCGGCCGTGATACGCGTATCGCCTGCAGAATAAGGAAAGCGCATGACGGCATCGCTATTTGCGACATAGAAATCGTTGCCGACGAGCACCATGCCGAAAGGCGAGTTCAGCCCTTCCAGGAAAGTCGTCCGTGTTTCCGCGACGCCGTCGGCATCGCGCAGCAAAGTGATGCGGTTCGCGCTGGGTACACCCGCGCCGGCACGTCTCATCACCTTCTTCATGATCCAGCCCTTGATGCCTTTGCCGTCTTCGGGTTTCGGCGGCGCGTTGGTCTCGGCCACCAGCACATCACCATTGGGCAACAAATGCAGCCAGCGCGGATGCTCGAGACCCCGTGCGAATGCGTTCACCGCCAGCTCGCGCGCGGCAGTGGGCGTCATGCCATCTGGCCAGCCTTTGGCGGGCGCTATTTCGAGTGTGGGAATCAGCGTCTTC
>DATLEF010000118.1:0-28745 GCA_035525455.1 Burkholderiales bacterium | reverse complement strand
ATGCCGCCGAAGAGCTCGATCGCCTGCTCCGTGAGCCGCTGGACCATGGTTCCGATGAAGGCCGTCGCCATGTGTTCGTACGGCAGGCTCTCGACCGTGCCGTCCTCGATCGCTTCGGGGTGATCCTTCACCCACGCCGCGGTCCAGATGAGCCGCCGCGCCGCTTCGAGATTCATCGCCATCTCCGCGATCGTGAGGCCCACCGCCTGATGTTTGATGATGTGCTTGCCGCCGGAGATGCGCTCCTGCGTGTACTTGATGGTTTCCTCGAGCGCGGCGCGGCCTAACCCAAGCGTCAGCGCGGCGATCGTCGGATGCGTGCCCATGTCGGTGCGGCCTTTCGGCGCCGGCGGAAGTATCCAGCCTTTGCGAACGCGCACGTCGTCGAAAAAGATCTCCGCGTTGTCACCGACGCGGCGTCCGAGCTTGGACAGCGGACGCCGCACGAGCCCCTTTGAGTCGCCTTCGACGAGAAACGGTTTCACGCCGTCCGGCGTCTGCGCCATCACGACAAGAAGCTTCGCGAGATATCCCACGGTCTGGAAATTCTTTGCGCCGTTGATGATCCACGATCCGTCGGGCTGCTCGGTCGCGCGCGTCTTCAGGCGCACGTTGTCCGGCGTTTCAGTGTAGTAGTCGAAGCCGACATCGGTATCGGGCTCGTGGATGGCGACCGTCGTGAAATACATGTCATCTGCCACGAACTTCGGAATGAAGTAAGCCTTCTGTTCCGGCGTCATGCGCAGCTCGAACCAGTCGCGCGCGCGGCGCGCAGTCAGCATGAAGTAATAGGCGGTGCCGAGCTCGCCCGCAGCGAGCTCCTCGGCAACGAGGCATGACGTGAGGTGATCGGACATGCCGGAGCCGCCGTTCTCTTCCTTGAGCACGAAGGTGCGGAAGCCGAGCTGCGAGCCTTGCTTCAGCAGCTCGTACGGCACGCGCTTTTCCCAATCGGGCTCGCGATCGAGCGCCATCGCCCTGGGTTTGATTTCCTCCTGCGCGAACTTGCGCGCGAGGTCGCGAAACTCGCGTTGCTCCGGCGACAAACGGATATCGAACAAGACGCCCCCTATGATCTATCGACGTTCCATGAACTGCGGGCCCAGCGGGTAGAGCTTCACGCCTTTGCGCAGACGCTGGTAGTCGTACTTGGTCGGATCGATGATGTGACCGCCGGGCGCAACCGCCACCAGCACTTTCTCCGCGAGCGGCTCGAAGTCCGCGCGGAAGTGGACGGTGCTTTTGAGCACGAGAATCTTCTGATCCTTGGGTTCGATACCGAGATGGCGGAACGGCGCCTGATCGTGCGCCTGCATGCGTTTGCTGCTGACGACGATCCTCACACCGCCGATCTGCAGCAGCGCCATCGGCCCGAGATCGATATCGCGGCCGCCCACTGAAGGACCTGTCGTTCGCATGCGGCCATCGCCCAGCTTCGCCACTTTGAATGTCGCCCGATAAGGCTCGACGCCTTCGGGTCCGAATTTGCCGCCGAGTGCGATGGTGATTTCCGCGTTCACGCCGGCGCGATGCGCTTCAGCAGCGGCTTCGGCATCGTAGAAGACACCGAGGACGGCGCCTTGCGCGCGATTGCGCACGAGCGCCGCGAGCATCCCCGTGGTGTCGCCCGTTCCGCCTGCGCCCGGATTGTCCTGCGTGTCGGCGACGACAACTGGGCGCGAGGCTGTTTCAGCGATGCGCATCGCCTCCTGCACCGCTTCGTCGGGTTCGAGCAGCGGCGTTGCGAACTTCGTCTCCTTGCTTTCGATCTCGCGCGTGAGCTCGTCAGCCAGCTCATCCGCTTTCGCCTGCGTGTACGCGTGCACGATAACCGCCGGCCCGCATTCCTCGAGATCGGCAGGCGGAAATCCTGCGAGGTACGAGACATTAAGGACCTGGTCCCCGCGTTCGAGCTGCGCCGATTTCTCGATGATCCCTTTCGACGGATCGACCATCGTGCACTGCGAGTTGAGTGGAATGAGAAATGGCAGCCGCCGCAGCGCGCGGCCTTTGGGCTGTCCGTTCTCGAGGATCATTTTCATCACGCGCGCGGCGCGCTGGCCAGTCTCGACGCGGTCGACGTGAGGATAAGTCCAGTAGCCCACGAGCCCATCGCTCAACTCGACCATCTGCTTCGTCACGTTCGCGTGATAGTCGAGGCTGATTACGATCGGCACCGATCCGCCGACGCACGCGCGCACGCGGCGCAGCAGCTCGCCTTCCGCATCCTCGAAATCCTCGCTCACACCGGCGCCGTGCAGGTCGAGATAGATGGCGTCGACGGGCATCTGTTGCGAAAGCATGCCGACCATCTCGCCTGCGATGCGCTCGAATGCATCGCGCGTGACAATCCCGCCCGCGCCGCCGCTCGTCCACACCAGCGGCACGTACTGATGTTCGCCGCCCATATCGAACAGGAAACCCGACAGCGCGAAGCTCGTGTTGCCGAGCCACTTGATGACGTCGGGCCCACGTACGAACGGAGGCCGGTCGCGATGCTCGGCGAAATACGCGAAATCGGTTTTGGTCGGCACGAAACAGTTCGTCTCGTGATGGAAACCGCCGACTGCGATGCGTGCCATGCGCCGGCTATTCGGGCTTGATGTTGGCGGTGCGAACGATTTTGTCGATCTTCGCCGCATCGATTTTCGCCGCCTGGAGCATCTGCTCCGGCGTATTCGAAACCGGCTCCATGCCGGCGTCGATTACACGCGTGCGGTATTCCGGTGATGCGACCGTTTTCGCAGTCGCATCCGCGAGTCGCGCCACGATTTCGCGCGGCGTTCCACCGGGCGCGAGCAGCGCGTAGAACGCCGTGAATTCGTAGCCGGGCACGCCGCCTTCCGCAATCGTCGGCACGTCCGGCAATTGCGGCACGCGTTTCGCGCCCGAGACGCCGAGCGCGCGGATCTTGCCGGCTTTCACGTGCGGGATCGCGCTGCCGCTGACCGCCATCGCCAACTCGATGCGGCCGCCCATGAGGTCGACATACATGGGGCCTGCCCCCTTGTACGGCACGTGGAGGATGTTCACCTTTGCCGCGGCCTTGAAATATTCCGCGGAGAGATGCGGCGTCGCGCCGATGCCGGACGAGCCGTAACTCATCTGGCCCGGCTTACCGTGCGCGAGGGCGATCAGGTCTTTGAGTGTTTTCGCAGGAACCGACGGATGCGCCACGAGCACGAGCTGATAATTCACGACCTGGGAGACCCATGTGAAATCGCGCCAAGGATCTATGGTCGCTTCCGGGCGCAGACTCTTGATCGCTCCGAGCCCCGACGCCGCGAGCAGGACCGTGTAGCCGTCGGGTGGCGCTTTCGCGATGTATTCCCACGCGACGAGCCCGCCTGCCCCGGTGCGATAGTCGACGATGATCTGCTGGCCGAGGATCTCGCCCATCTTCAGCGAAATCAGTCGGCCGAGCAGGTCGTCGGTGCCGCCGGGCGGCGCGCGCAAAACCAGCCGCAGCGGCTTGAGCGGGAAGGTCTGCGCCATGAGCGCCGCAGAGAAAAAGCACAGCAGCGCCGCAAGCAGCACTGCTGTGTATCGCATTGGCGGCGCGCCGCGGCGGGCGCTCAACCGATGTGCTTTTTCAAAAACTCCAGCGTGCGCTTCCGCGCGAGCTCCGACGCCTCTTTGTTGTACGATCCGCGCTGTTCGCAGTTGAAGCCGTGTCCCGCGCCCGGATAGAAGAAGTGCTGTTGGTCTTTGTGCTTCTCCGCGACGTCCTTCGCTTTCTCGAGCGGGATGGAGGCATCGGTCTCGCCCCAGTGGAATTGCACGGGACATTTCGGTTTTTCGTTGACCATGCCCGGGATGCCGCCGCCGTAGTAGCAGACCGCGGCCGCGAGGCCGTTGACGTTGCACGCGGCCTTGAACGACAGCGCGCCGCCCCAGCAGTAACCGATGATGCCGGTTTTGCCGGCTGACGCGACGTGTTCCTTCGCCATTTCGACGTCTTTCAGCGGATCGTTGAAGTTCATTTTCTGCATGAGGCCTCGCGCTTTCTCGAGGTCCGCACCGGCGTAACCCACGTCGAGCCCGCGCTCGGCGCGATCGAAAAATGCAGGTGCGATCGCAAGATAGCCGTCGCCCGCGTACTCATCGGTGACCCGCTTGATGTGGCTGTTCACGCCGAAAATTTCCATCACCACGATCAACGCGCCTTTCGGCTTGCCCGAAGGCTCCGCGACGTACGCTGAAAACTTGTGGCCGTCGCTGGCGGTCAGCTCGATATTTTTGCCCATCGGTAGTCTCCCGGTTCGTTCGTGAAGGACCGATATTGTGGACGAAACAGCGGCCCGAGCGGAAGCCGTAGAAAATGATGTGATAGATTCGTCTCCCGGGACGCGGCGTCAGGGACGCAACGGGGAGCTCGCATCAATCTCGCGCTGAAATCGATCGTTCCCCGGCTTGCCGCAGCCGTCGCCATCGGCATCGGTCTTTGTGCGCTGGCCGGATGGGTGTTGAACGTGCCCGCGCTGAAAAGCGTGCTGCCCAGAGAGGCGCCGATCGAAGCAAACTCGGCGCTCGCGCTGCTGCTGGCGGCCGGCGCGCTGTGGCAGGTCGGCGGCGCATACACAGCGGCCCGGCGCAGCGCGCAGGTGATGGCGGGCGCGGTGCTGCTACTCGGGCTGGCCACGCTCAGCCAGTCCGTCTTCGACGTCGATTTCGGGATCGACGAGCTTTTATTCCGCGATTTCAGCGCGCTGCCGGGAAGCGCCCCGGGGCGGATGTCTCCTTATTCAGCCATCGCGTTCGTGGGCATCGGTCTCGCGCTGAGCGCTTTCAGCGCGACCAGCTTGCGGCCGCTGGTATGGACGGCCGCGGCCCTCACGGCTTTCATTGGCGCCGTCCCGATCGCCGGTTATTTGACGAACGCGAGCGTCGTCATCTCCAACCGGTGGCTCTCGCCGCTCGCCTCGACGATCGCGTTCGTCCTGCTTGGAATCGGTACGATCGTCGCGTCGGCGCCCTCGATCGATCGCATACGCCCCCTTGTCCGCACTTCGGTCGAGAAGAAAGTCATCGCTGCGTTCGTGGGCGCGCTCCTGCTTCTTTTCGTGGGCGCGGGCTTTACGTACCGCGCAAGCCTGGATTTCGCCGAGTCCGCGCGAGGCATCACGCGCGGCGAACAGCTGCGTGAGGCGCTGACCAGCCTGTCGCTGGTTCTGTCCGGCGCGGAATCGGCGCAGACCGCGTATCTCCTCACCAGCCGCGAGAATCAACGCGACGAATACGAGCGCCTCGTCGCCAACGCCACCGCTCAGCTGCAGGTCGTCAGGAATTATCTGACGGGCGATGCGAGTCTTGCCGACGATCTGGCCCAGCTCACTGCCCATGTCGAGCGCAGGCTCGAGCTGCTGCGCGAGATCACCACGCTTTTTGACGAGGCCGGCCTCTCGTCGGCAAAAGAAGCGGTCGCCTCCGACGAAGGCGCCCGAAAAATGCAGGCGATCAGTGCGGTGACGGCGCGCATCGACGAGCGCAGCGAAAAACTGCTGCTGCAGCGCGAAAACACGCTTGCGCGTACGCGCCAGCTCTCTTTCGGCTCGCTGCTTTTCACGCTGGCGGTCGCGGCGGGGATTTTTCTCGCGCTCTTCCGCGGCATCAGCCGGGAAATGAAGGCACGCACCGACGCCGAGCAGGCGCTGCGCGAAGTCAATCGTGAAGTCCTTGCGCTGAACAGCGCGCTCGAGAACCGCGCAGCGGAGGTCGAGGGCGCCAACAAGGAGCTCGAAGCGTTTTCATATTCGGTGTCGCACGATCTGCGAGTTCCGCTGCGGCATATCGACGGTTATATCGAGATGCTGATCGACGAATCCCGCGACGCGCTTCCGGAAAAAGCACGCGGCCAGCTGGATGTCATCGCCGATTCGAGCCGCCGCATGAGTGCGCTCATCGACGACCTGCTGGCGTTTTCGCGCATCGGCCGCGCCGATCTGTCCATGGTCCGCGTGGACGTCGCTGCCCTGGTGCGTGAGGTCATCGCCGACCTCGAAATGGCGACTCGCGGACGCCGGATCGAGTGGCGGATCGGCGCTCTGGGCTCCGTGGTGGGGGATATTTCCCTGCTGCGGCAGGCTTTCGCCAACCTCATCGACAACGCCATCAAATACACGCAGCCCCGGGAAGTCGCCCGGATCGAGATCGGCGCCTCCGGGCACGAAGATGGCAGACGAATATTCTTTATACAAGACAATGGCGTGGGCTTCAACATGGAGCAGGCAGGCAAGCTCTTCGGCATCTTTCAGCGCCTGCACCGGGCGCAGGAATTCGAAGGCACGGGCGTCGGGCTTGCCAACGTGCACCGTATCGTGACCCGGCACGACGGGCGGGTATGGGCGGAGGCCCAGCCCGACCGCGGCGCGACGTTTTACGTCTCGCTCAAACCGTACGAGACGCCCGCGTAGTCCGGCTCTGTTCCTAACTGCTTTCGGGAAATTCCGACGTGAATGCCCCTGCAATCGGAAAGGTGATGGAAAGGCGAATCAAAGTGCTCCACCTGGAGGACGATGCACGCGATGCGGAACTGATCGCGTACAAGCTCCAGGCGGGCGAGCTCGCCTGCGACATCGTGCATGTCTCCAACAAAGTCGCATTCGAGCGCGCGCTCGACGGGAGCGTGTTCGATCTCGTTCTCTGCGACCACAACCTCGGCGATTACGACGGGGTTGCGGCGCTCAAGCTCGCCCGCTCGAAGCAGCCCGACACGCCTGTCATCATGATATCGGGGACGCTGACTGACGACGAAGCCGTCGATTGTCTCAAGGCCGGCGCAACGGACTACGTGTTGAAACAGCGCCTGCAGCGCCTCGCGCCCGCGGCTTCGAGGGCGATATACGAAGCGAAAGAGCAGCGCGGGCGCCGCAAGACCGAAGCCGATCTGCGATTGAAAGACCTCGCGATCGAAGCGGCGACCAATGCCATATTCATCGTCGATGCACGCGCGCCCGGTCACCCGATCGTGCACGTGAACCGCGCGTTCGAGAAAATGACCGGTTACGGGGCCGAAGAATCGATCGGCCGCAACTCGCGTTTTCTCCAGGGGCCCGACCGCGACCAGCCCGAGCTCGAACACTTGCGGCTGGCGATCGAGAACGGCACCGAAGCTTCGGCGCTGCTGCGTAATTACCGGAAGGACGGGACGCTCTTCTGGAACAACGTGCAGATCTCGCCCGTGCGCGACGAGAGCGGCGCTATCACGCATTACGTCGGCGTCCAGAGCGATGTGACCGAGCTCAAGAATTACCAGACCGAGCTCGAATACCGCGCGAATTACGACAGCCTCACGGGGCTCGCGAACAAGAACCTGCTCGACGACCGGCTGGGCCAGGCGATCGCATGGGCGCACCGCGTAGACGGCCGCATCGCCATTCTCTATCTCGACCTCGACCGCTTCAAAGTCGTCAACGACAGCCTGGGCCACGCGAAAGGCGACGCGCTCCTGAAATGCGTCGCGGAACGTCTGAAAGCGTGCGTGCGCGAGTCCGACACCGTGGCGCGACTCGGGGGAGACGAATTCGCCGTGGTGCTGAACGGGATCGATGCACCCGCGGCTGCGGCCGGAGCGGCGCACAAGGTCATGCGCGCCCTCGAGCAGGCGATCAAGGTCGATACGCACGAGCTCTTTACATCAGCGAGCGTCGGCATCTGCATCTATCCGGGATGTGGGACCGATGCCGAGATCCTGATCAAGAACGCCGACATTGCGATGTATCGCGCCAAGCAGAGCGGCGGCAACCAGCTCTGCTTCTACACCGAGGACCTGAACGCGAACGCGCTCGAGCGTCTGAGCCTGGAAGCGGACTTGCGGCACGCCCTTGCGATGGGTGAATTCGAGCTTCACTACCAGCCGCGCGTGCAGTTGGGCTCGGGACGCGCGACCAGCGTCGAAGCCCTCATACGCTGGCGGCGCGGCGATCAAGGCCTCACGATGCCGGCGGATTTCATTCCCCTGGCTGAAGAGACGGGACTCATCATTGCGATTGGCGAGTGGGTATTGCGCACCGCCTGCCTGCAGATGCGTCGGTGGGCCGAGTCCGGACATTCGGACATGCGTGTCGCGGTGAATCTTTCGCCGCGGCAGTTTCGGCAGGCGGATCTGGTTTCCACGATCAAGAAAATTCTCCAGGAAACCGGAGCCGATGCCCGCCACCTCGAGCTCGAGATCACCGAAAGCGTGGCGATGCACGACCCCGAAAGCAGCCGCCGCTGCATGGAAGCCTTGAGCGCGCTCGGGATCACACTCGCGATCGACGATTTCGGCACCGGCTATTCGTCGCTTGCCTATCTCAAGCGCTTTCCGATCGATCACCTGAAGATCGACCAGTCGTTCGTGCAGGGCGTCACCGACGACGAGGACGACGCCAAGATCGTTCGTTCGATTATTGCGCTCGGCAAAAGCCTGGGGCTCACCGTGACCGCGGAAGGCGTGGAGACCGAAGCGCAGCGCTCGTTCCTGCGGGCAGAAGGCTGCGACGAGATGCAGGGTTACCTGCACAGCAGGCCGCGAGCGGATCCCCAGCTGGAAAACGAATTCCACGCCGCTCCCACGGCGTAGCGCCGGCGCGCTCCGCCTGCGAGCGCAAGGACTCCGCTTATGCGGCTCCCGCCGCACAAAAATCTACTCCGCTCCTACGGCGCAGCGTAAAGCGCTGCGCCTTCGGGCGTGACTGCGCGCTTATGCGGCTATCGCCGCTACATACAATTCAGCTGGGCTTCGACAAGCGGCTGACGACGTCTGCCAGCACGGCGCGCACTTTCGGATCGTCGTCGGTGGTGGCCAGACGCGAATAGACGTCCAGCGTGCGTTTCGGATCGCGCGTGTAGCGATAAGCGGTCAGCACCGCTGCGACCCCTTCGCGGTGCTTGTCCTGTTTGGCATAAACCAGCCCGAGAGACCCCCAGGCGCTGGCGCGCTCGGGCGCAAGCGCCAGAGCGGCGAGAAGTGCCGTCTCCGCGGATGCCACCTGACCCGACTTCAGCAGCGAGTAGCCGAGGTTTTCTGCGATCTCGGCATCGCTCGCATCCGCGGCGTGCGCCTGTCTGAAAAGCACGGCGGCTTCATCGAAGCGCTGCCGTTGCCAGAGCGCGAGACCGCGCTCGTTCAGATCGCGCGCAACCCGACGGTCGCCGCGCGGCGGCCTCGGCTGCTCCCTGAGCTCCGCGGCGATGTGCTGCACGCGGACTTCGTCACCCACGATTACCGCGGCGACAAGCGTGCGCACCCTGTTCAGCGGGTCTACGGTCTTCCCGCGCGGCGACGCCGCTCCGCTAGCGCCGGTACCGGCGCAGATCATCAAAGCGAAGAGGGCCGTTGTCAGTCGCGGCATCACGCGGACCATTGTACTAGCGCGCGGAACCCGCGCTCGCTGATAAACGGTAGAGATTCGCCTCCCGCGAAACGGTATCGCCGGGCGCGGCCGGGTTGTTCATGATCCGGGTGATCTTTCTTCTAAACACCTCGGGTGGGCGGCTGTAGTGGCGGGCAACGCCGGACACCCACGCCTTGACTGCGCGCTCAGCCGTATCGCCCCGCTCGCGCGCCGCTTGATAAGCCTGAGTATGTTCGCGATAGATGTTGGCCGTCGTGAAGCGTCGGGCGACGAAATCGACGGCGTCCTCGCGGCTCGCGAACACCATGTAGCGGTCGGGCTCGACGCCGGACTGCCTGCACTCGAGCACGTAGGACTTGCGTCCCGCCGAAGTGACCGGTCTCCACCGCCACGCGAAAAGATTGTTTGCTTCGAGCGCGAGGCGAGTCCATCCGTATCCGGACTCGGCGATGGCGATCGCCGCGAGCGCGCTCGCGGGGACGCCGTGGGTTTTCTCCGCCTGGACGGCGAGCGCGCTCACTTCGCGGATGAACGCTTCCCGTTCCGCGGGCGTTGGGTGGCCGGGCTTCGTTCCGTTGCAGGGCCATGCTGCGCCCGCCGCGCTGGCGGCAGGCAGACACAGTGCGAGTGCTACGAACGCTGCGTTCCATATGCTCATTGCAGGGACCAGGATGTTCATCTGCGGAAAGTTGATGATATCCGCACGAACGCCTCTGCGCTTTTCGCAGCTTGACAGCAGCACTCGGTCGCCGGGATGATGCCGGCATGGACACCCTCCTCATGAAAGCCGAAGCGGCCGACCACGCAGCGAGCGACGAGCTCGACCGCCTGGTCATCGTCAAATCCACGATCTATACCTCGGGCGAGCGCGATCCGCGGGAACCCCAGCCGCCGCAGGATGCGCGCGGCAAGGTGCATCTGATGGATCGCGACCCGCGGCTGCCGCGGATGCCGGACCGGCCCACGCTGTTCGACTTCTTCCGCTACCGCTTCGGACCGTGCGTCCACATGCTGCAGAGCGCGCGCCTCGCGCAGAAGAACGGCATGAGCGAGAAAATCATCCTCGCGTGTCTCATCCACGACATCGCAACGAGCGGCTTCATCCGCGCCGATCACGGCTACTGGGCCGCGCAGCTCGTCGAGCCGTACGTCGATGAGGAAGTGACTTTCGCGATCCGCTATCACCAGGTGCTGCGCTTCTATCCGGATGAGTCGGTCGGCTACAAGTATCCGGATTCGTACATCCGCCTCTTCGGCGCGGACTTCAAGCCCCAGCCTCACCTTCAGCGCGCGTACGAGGACTGCCGCAAGCACAAGTACTACATGTCGGCGCGACTGCTGACCGTCAACGATCTGTATTCGTTCGATCCCACCGTGCAGGTCGAGCTGGAGGAGTTCACCGACATCGTCGGCCGCAATTTCCGCCAGCCCGAAGAAGGATTGGGATTCGACCAGAGCCCGTCGGCGCACATGTGGCGCACGATCAACTGGCCGACGCGTTACCTGTAGCCCGCTTGCGCGCATTCAGGAGAGTCTCATGGCGATGAAGCGCGTAGTCGTCGAGATCGGCATGGGCACCGACATCCGCGGCGCCGACTACACCACAGCAGCCGTGCGCGCCTTGCGTGATGCGCTCTGGCACAACTCGCTTCCTGTCGCCGCTGCGCTCGGCAAGCCCACCGATTCGATGGTCGTGGAAGTCCTGATCGGCGTGCCGAAACCGGACATGGTGAACAAGAGCGAAGTCCTCGCTGTCCTTCCGCACGGTACCGGAACGGTAACGGTGGTCGAAGGCGGACTGGAAATCTTCAACGACGAACGCACGAGCTCGACCGTGATCGCGAACGCGGCGGCGATCGTGCGCCTCGATATCGCTTGAGGAACGCATGCCTCTGAAACGCGTGATTCTGGAGATGGGCTCCGGCAACGATCTGCACGGCGGCGACTATACGAAAGCGGCGCTCCGTGCGGTGCAGGACGCGTTGCACCACTCGTCGTTGGCGATGATCCGTTCGCTCGGTCTCGATTCGAAAAAGATGCAGGTCGAAGTGACGATCGGCGTGCAGCAGCCTGAGAAAGTCGATCTCGCCGCGGTGAAAGCGAGTCTCCCGCACGGGCAGGTGACAGTGAAGGCCGTGAAAGGCGGACTGGATGTGCCCGCCGAGGGCGCTCATGATGCAGCGGTGATCGCAGCCGCAGCCATTGCGGTCAGGTTCGACTTGCCGTAACCATCACCCTGGGCACAGCCCACGGTTCTTGCGCGCCTTGTTTCGTCTTTGCTCAGCGAATAAATTCAGCGCGGCTCCTTAGGCGACTGGAAGCCTATGATGAGTCGGCGTGCCGTTCGTATCGCAGCCGCGAACGACTCAGAATTTCGCGCCGCGCGTTCTCGCGCGTAACTCGCTATGCTCTCAAGGCGAGCCATGGCTCCGGGGGGAGCGAGTCCAATGATGAGCGCTATCGGTGTTCATGTATCCCGCGCGTGCGGCCGGTTGCTTGCCATCCTGGCCATCGTTCTAAGCTCAGTCTCCATTGCTTACGGCCAGGGCCTGACGGTGGCCGCGATCAGCATCGATGGCCAGCCTGCGCAAAGCGCCGCAGGTGTTCAGATGCGTATGCCCGGCGCTGCGCCCTCTCAGCCACAAACGCTGAAATCCGGTCAGAACATTACAGCGGGCGCCGAAATTACGGTGCCACGCGGCATGCGTCTCGAGCTTGCGAGCAGCAATGGCAACAAGGTCGTCCTCCATCCAGGCGCCCGTTTCGTCGCGGGTGCCGTGACGGCGCAGGGCGAATCCCACCAGCCGCTCGCCGGGCGCATCGATTTCCAGGTCAGGCGCGCTCTCGATTTTTTCAACATTCAATACGATCGCATCACGGCCGCCGTCAAAGGCACCGAGTACAGCGTAGAGATCGATCCCGCGAAAAGCCTCAAGATCAGCGTGAGCGAAGGCGTCGTGGAAGTCGAGCGGCAGGTTCAGGTGAGAGTCGCAGGCGCGCAACGCGAAAGCGCGGCTGCACGCGCTTCCGAGAGCGAAGGCAGCACGGTGCGCATCGCAGAGGACTTGCCGGCCGGAGGCAGCAAAACGTATCAGCTGAACGCCTGGGAGTATCTGCGGGACTTCAGTAATTTTACTGAAGCCGAAGGCTATTTCCGGACTGCGCTCAGCGAAGCTGAAGCAGGCAAAGACAACCGCCGCATCCTGCGGGCGGTTCTCAACCTGATGGAGATTTACTGGACGATCGGTAAACCGGCGGCGGCGACCGAGCTGGAAGGAAAATGCGTTGCAGCCGCGCGAGCCGTCGTCGCGGCAGAGGCCGCGTGTTTGCGTCAGGCCGCAAACGGCTACTACGAGCTCGGCGAATATCGTAAAGCGATCGGCTACCACGAAAAAGCGCTCGGGATGCTCGAGCGCGTGTATCCTGCGCGCGACCGCTCGGACGTCGCGGCGCTGCTGAACAATCTGGGCGCCAACTATCACGAGCTGGGGGACTACCGCAAGGCCATGGAGTATCACGAGCGCTCGCTCGCGATGCGCCAGCGCGTGTACGCTGCGCGCGACCACATCGCCGTCGCCCTCAGTCTCAGTAATGTCGGATTGGCGTACTCCGGCCTGGGCGAATATGCGCGCGCCCTCGGCTATCACGAGAAGGCGCTGGCGATGCGTGAGCGCATGAACGGCGGACGCGATCACCCTGACGTTGCATCGAGCATCACCAGTCTGGGCGTCGTCTATTACAACCTGAGTGAATACCGGAAAGCGCTCGACCACCACGAAAAAGCACTGGCGATGCGGCAGCGTCTTTACGCGGGAGTCGATCACCCGTTCGTTGCCAACTCGCTCAGCAATATTGGGAATGTGTACGACAACCTGAGCGAGCATCGCAAGGCCATCGACGTTTACGACAAGGCGCTCGCGATACGCACCCGCCTCTATGGCGGACGCGATCATCCCGCGCTTGCTTCCAGCTTCAACAATCTGGGCTACGCGCATTATTCGCTGCGCGAGTACCGCAAGGCGCTCGAGTATCTCGAGAAGGCGCTCGCCATGCGGCAGCGTGTTTTCGCAGGACAGGATCATCCGTCGACCGCCTTGACCCTCAATTACGTCGGCCTCGCTTATCATGGCCTGAAAGACTACCGCAAAGCGATCGAGTATCACGAGAAATCAAGGACGATGCGCGAGCGCGTCCACGGTACGCGCGATCATCCCGACCTCGCTTCGAGCCTGAGCAATCTCGGCGTCGTATACGGCGATATCGGGGAGCACGAGAAGTCGGCAGAGAATCACGAGAAGGCGCTCGCGATGCGCACTCGGATCTACGGCGGGCGCGACCATGCGCTCCTCGCATTGAGTCTCAATAATCTCGGCTATACCAGATATCTGCTCGGCGACCAGCAGAAAGCCATCGAGCTGCACGAGAAAGCGCTTGCGATGCGTGAGCGCGTGTTCGGCGCGGGCGACAATCCAAACATCGCGCTGTCCCTGCGTAATCTCGCCAGGGCGCATGAGAAAGCAGGGAACGCGGCCGAAGCGGCGCGCTACAGCCAACGCGCAACTGCCATGCAGCAGCGTCTGGCTGCGAGCAAATGAGATTGCAGAGCGCGCTTCGGGGAGTCGCATTCGTTGCATTGGCGATGGGTCTCGGGATTGCCGGGGGTATGTTCGGCATCTGGCAAATGACCGACCACCTGGTCTTCCGCTCGCTCTACCTGACGCAGCCGCCGGCGCCGGGCACGGGGATCAGGCTTATCGATCTCGATTATCCGGACGACGTGAAGCGCGAGCAGCCGCAGCGCTATCGCGAAGCGCTCGCATCAGCACTCACCCAGCTTGCCGCGCTTTCGACGCCGCCGCGCACCGTCCTGATCGACGTCTGGATTTCGAACAATCCAGCCGGTGCGGACGCGATCGTCAAAGGCATCGCCGCGCTTCATCAAAAGAGCGTGAAAGTCTATGCGGCGGTGGACCCGAAAGACCGGCACGGAAAAGACACGGCCGATTTCATGAAGGCGCATCACGAGGCGATCTACACGTCGGCGCTGGACGGCTACGGTCACACCCAGCTCGAGTACGGATTTGGCGTGCTCAAGTACCAGCGCGAGCTCACCTTACAGACAGCGGCTGGAGAATTACGCCTGCCGGCCTTGCCGGTGCGTGCAGCCATGGAAGGCGACAGGGCAGACGCGCTGCCTGCATCCCTCATCATTCCGCTCGGCTCCGACGCTGCGTTCAAACCGCTGACGCACAGGCTGAGCGACGCAGCCGCGCGCATCGAGCCACCGCTGCCGGCGGACGGCTCACCGAATTACGCGATCATCGGCAGTTTCGCGGAAGACAGCGACAATGTGCTGCGCCGCCCCGGGCCTTTGCTGCTCGCGTGGGCTCTCTCCGATCTCACCGCAGGCAAGGCGAGCGTCGCGCGCGAGCCGCTCAATCATCCGTTTGCGCTCCTCGGTCTTGCAGCGCTCGCGGCATCGCTCGCGTGGGCTTTCTTCGCGCTCGCGTTTCGCATCATGCGCGGGCGTGTTGCGCCGTCTCGCTGGAGCGCGCTCGCGCATGGCCTCGCACCCGCGGCGTTTCTCGCCGCTGCGGTCATGCTCCTCAGCGCCGGGGCTATCGTGCTGCTGGCAGGTCGGGTCATTCCCGTTGCCTTTCCGATGGCGTGCGCAGCGCTGGCGTCGACATTCGCGTGGATCAGCGCGCGGCGCTGGATCGCGGAGGAGCAGGTGCGCCGTGAGCTCGGGCATGCAGGCGAAGAGCGGGCAGTGCAGTACGACGTCTTTGTCAGCTACGCGCACGACCCCCCCGAGAACAAGGCCTGGGTCAAAAGCGCAATCGTTGCACCGCTCGAAAAACTGCGCCACGCCGACGGCACGCCGTACCGCGTCTTTTTCGACGAGGCGTCGATCAAGATCGGCCGCAAATGGAAAACGGAAATCGAGCTCGCGCTGCTGGGAACGCGGTGCTTCCTGCCGGTTTATTCGGAGCGCTACTTCGAGCGCCCCTACTGCCGCGAAGAAATCGAGATCGCTGACCAGCTGCGTATCGAAGGACGCTTACGCATGTTTCCCATCGCGCGGCAGTTCGAGGGCATCCCTGAACGCTATCTGCGCAAAGTCCAGTACATCGATGCGCGCGCAAACCCCGAATTCATGCAAGAGCTCATCGAGCAGATTGGTTCACAACCATGCGACCAGCGGCTGTCGGCCTGATCGCGCTTCTCGCGCTGACTTCGGCATGCGCCGCGGCGCAGGACGGGCTCGCGCGGCTGCAGTCCGACATCGAGAACATCGCGCGCGAGGCGGGCGGCACCGTGGGCGTCGCCGTGCGGCACATCGAGACCGGACGCGAGCTTTATGTGAACCGCAGCGAGCGCTTTCCCATGGGAAGCGCTGTCAAGATCACCCTTGCGGTGCAGCTCCTGACGCTGGTGGATGAAGGCAAGTTGTCGCTCGAAAAGATCATCACGCTACAACGCAGCGACCTCCGCGGCGGCAGCGGCATACTCGTGAATCGCTTCGATGAGTCGCAGCCCGCGTACTCGCTGCTGCAACTGCTCGAGGTGATGCTCATTCATAGTGACAACACCGCGACCGACGTCATCTGGAGAGAAATCGGCGGCAGGGAAGCGGTTGCGGGCCGGCTCGTGGCGCTTGGCGTCAACGGAATTTCCGTAGATAGGCCGATTCGTGCCCTGCTCGCCGCGGCACGCGGCCCCGAGGTCGCGGCTGCGTTTTTCAAGGATCAGCGCGATACCGCAACACCGGAAGCGATGACCCAGCTTGTGATCAAGATTTGGCGGCGCGAAGCACTCAGCGCCGAAAGCACCGCGCTCCTGCTGAGCATCATGCAACGCTGCGCTACCGGAATGCGCAGGCTGCCCGGCATGCTTCCTTCGGAAACGCGGGTTTTCCGCAAAACCGGAACGCTGAGCATCGGCGTGACAAACGACGTGGGGATTATCGAGCTGCCCGGCGGCGCGGGCAACATCGCCATTGCGGTCATGGTGAGGGAGTCGCAGCGCAACCTCGCCACGCAGGAGCGCACGATCGCGCAGATTGCGTGGGCCGCATACCGCTACTTTCGCTAGCTCGAACAGCATTCGGTGCGCTTGCCGTAAATTGGCCGTTCGTATTCAATATGCGCATGGCCGACACTAAACACAAAATAAGCGTGCAGGCGAAAGCCCAGTTCATTCCCGGCGAATCCGATCCAGATGAGAAGCGTTACGTGTTCGCCTACAAAATCACGATCACCAACACGGGCACGGTCGCCGCACAGCTCATCAGCCGTCACTGGATCATCACCGACGCGAACGGGCAGGTCCAGGAAGTAAAAGGCGACGGCGTGGTCGGCGAACAGCCGCTGCTAAAGCCGACTCAATCGTTCGAATACACGAGCGGCACGGCGATCGCGACCCCGGTCGGCACGATGCGCGGCAGTTATCAGATGGTGGGCGACGACGGCGTCAAGTTCGACGCGGTGATCCCCGAGTTCACGCTCGCGATGCCGCGAACGCTGCACTGACGTTTCACGCCTTACGCCATACGCTCGCAAGCCACGGCTGTTGCTCCCGCGGCAGACCCGGTGGCCGATAGTAGTGCATGAGCTCCGTGAAACCGGCTTCGGTGACATAGCGGCGCCATGTTTCCAGGTCCCAGTACGCACCGTAGCGCGCCTGGTTCCAGCCTTCGTCGTTATTGCCGCGCGGATTCGAGCTGAACAGCACGCCGCGCGGTTTGAGCGTCGAGCGCAGCTCGCGCAGCACTCTCGGCAATTCCTGCGTCGGCACGTGAAAAAGCGATGCGTTGGCGAATACGCCGTCGAAACGTGTGGCAGGCAGAGCGAGCTTCAAAAAATCCTGCTGCCATACCTCACACCCGCTGAACGCCCGCGCCATTTCGGCGAATCGCTGTGAGCCTTCGAGGCCGATTGCGACGTGACCGCGATCGACAAATGCTTTGAGGTCGCGTCCGGGACCGCAGCCAAAGTCGAGAATGGTAAAAGGCGGCTCGCCTTCGATCTGCCCGAGCAGCGCCTCGATATTCTGGGTGACGTCATGCCCGCGCGTGCCGTGCCAGAAGCTTTCGGCAAGGCGGTCGTAATGCTCGAGCGTGCGCCCGGTGATCGTTTCGAGCTCGGGCGCTAGCTTTCTTTCAGCCACGTCTTGCGAACAACGGTTGACTAGCGTTCTTCAATTTGCCCTGGGTCTGAACGTGCGTACGGTATATGCAGCCGCATTGTAGTGGGGTGTGCCGCGCGATGCAGGTCGGGCGAATTGAGAATCAGCACTTGGGACGGTGTTCTCACGTCGGAGACTGGGCCGCTGCCCCTTCGTCAGGCGGGCATGCTAGATTGGCTCTGCTTCAACGTTGAGGAAGACGGCATGAGACGCTCGTCCATCTGGGGGTGCATCGCGCTGCCGGCGCTGCTGATTGCATCGCTCGCACAGGCTCAAACGCACTATCCCACGCGCCCGATCCGGCTCATCGTGCCTTATCCGCCCGCGGGATCGACGGACTTCGTTGCGCGCGAACTGACCAACAAGTTGGGCGAGGCACTCGGCCAGCAAGTCGTCATCGACAACCGGCCGGGCGCCGGTACGCTGATCGGTCTCACGCTCGGGGCTAAAGCGCCGCCGGACGGGTACACGATCACGTTCGCAACTTCGGCCGGGCTCGCGGTGAATCCGGCATTGGGCGTAAAGATGCCGTACGACCCGCTTCGCGATTTCGCGCCGGTCGGCCTCATGGTCTACGTTCCCTTCCTGCTTGTAGTCAATGCCGAGCTTCCGGTGCGCAACGTCAAGGACCTGATCGAGCTTGCGAAGGCCCAGCCTGGCAAGCTCAACTTCGCTTCACCCGGAGTCGGCACGCCGAATCATCTCGGCATCGAGCTGTTGAATGCCATGGGAGGCGTCAAGCTCGTCCACGTGCCGTACAAAGGCGGCGCCGCCGCAGTGACCGATCTCGTCGCCGGACGCGTGCAGCTCCTATTCTCGGGTCTGCCGCAGGTGTCGGCGTTCATGAAAGCGGGGCGGCTGCGCGCGATCGCGGTCGCTACGACGAAGCCGACACGCGTCGCGCCGGACTTGTCCCCGATCGCGGCCACATTTCCCGGCTTCGACTGCAACACGTGGTATGGATTGCTCGTGCCTAAGGGAACGCCTGCGCCCATCGTGGCCAGGCTCAACGCCGAGTTGCACCGGACGTTCACGAATCCGGCTGTGGTTCAGCGCCTGCTCGACCAGGGCGTCGAGGCGACACCCGGCACGCCCGCGGTTTTGCGCGATCTGATTGCGTCCGAGACCGAGCGTTGGCGCAAGGTGATCAAGAATGCGGGAATCACCGCGGAGGCTGCGCAATGACGACGTGCGTGAGATCGATCTGTGCAGCAAGCGCGGCCGTGTTGATGGCAGCAAGTGGCGCTGCATACGCCCAAGCTGCGAAGAATACGACTGCGAGTGCTTATCCGAACCATCCGATCCGGATGGTCGTGCCGGTACCGCCCGGAGGCAGCAGTGACGGCGTCGCGCGGGTAGTCGCTCAAAGGCTCACCGAGAGCTGGGGACAGCAAGTGCTGGTCGACAATCGCGCGGGCGCCGCGGAAATCATTGGCACCGACATCGTGGCCAAGGCGAATCCGGATGGCTACACGATCGTGCTCGTGTCTCTGCGTTACTCCGTCAATCCGAGTCTGTTGAAGCTGCCTTACGATCCGGTCAAGGATTTCGAGCCGATCACGATGACGGCCGCCGTCGGCAATGTACTCGTCGTGAATTCGAAATCGCCCGTGAAAACGGTGAAGGATTTGATTGCGCTCGCTCGACAGAAGCCCGGCGAGCTCACGTTTGCCTCATCGGGCATCGGGGGCGCGCCCCACCTCGTCGGGGAGTTTTTTGCGCTGCAGACAGGCATCAAGCTCGCGCACATCGCGTACAAGGGCGGCGGCCCTGCAATCACAGACCTCGTCGGTGGGAACGTCTCGATGAGCTTTGCATCCATGACCTCATCGCTGCCTTTTATCAAAAGCGGCCGCCTGCGGGCACTGGCGGTGTCTTCGAAAGAGCGATCGGCGCAACTTCCGGACGTGCCGACAATGGCTGAGGCGGGCGTGCCGAACATCGAAGTGCGCGATTGGCAAGGCATCCTCGGTCCGCGCGGCATGCCGAAATCGGTCGTGGACAAGCTCGCCGCCGAAATTGGCCGGATACTCAAGCAGCCCGATAGTCAGGAGCGCCTGGCGGCCATGGGGCTCGATGTGATCGCGAGCACGCCTGAAGAATTCAGGCAGGCGATCGTTTCGGAGATACGACGCTGGGCGAAAGTCGTGAAGGACGCGAACATCAAGGTGGAATGAGAGCCGGCGTATTCATCCCCACCGGATCGTAAAGCGTGCGCGGGCGATCAGCGGCTCGAACGCGACCGCAAGTTGACTCGATTCTTGCGCGCGGGCAGCGCGAACAAACGGATGGGCCGCCCTTTCCAGCCGTGCCTGCGCGCATCGGCCGCGCACCGCGAGTACGATGTAAAAGTCGAGCTCGAGGTTTCCAGCACGAGGTCCGGCTCCTGCACGCGCTGCCACGCCCACTGACCGTCGTCCTGGTAAAACATGAAAAATTGCGTCGTGTCACCCGCAGCGACAGTCTTTGCGGATCGCGGCTGTGCAAGGCTCGGAAAGTACTCCTGCACCACGTTGACCCGGATGCTGCATGCAGCCACCGCCTCTTTGAGACTCTCGTGGCGGGCGCTGATCACGTGGCCCGCGTACTCGATCTGCGTTCCAGCGTGCGATTTATTGCTCATAATGCCTCCTCAAATCCTGGAAGTTTTCGAAGGAGCGGCACGACCGGGAGGGGCGCTGAAGTGTCCAGAATGTGCGTGTAAAGCATCGCGCACTTGATCCGGCGGTCCCGCTGCCGTGGAGCTTAAGCTCTGTAGGCCGGTGACTTTGCGCCCCCGCCTTTCGTCGGGTTTGCCCTTTTCGGTTGGAGACGGAAGCTACGTCATGTGGGCCGGCGAATCACGGGCGTTTTTCACCTTTTGCGGGTAAGTTGCGCTTTAACGACGGGAGAAAGCCTTGGCGGGCGAAATGAACTTGCGGAGCGCGACTTACGAAGTCGCCGATAGCGTCGAGGCGAACGAGCTCTTTCAGCGCAATGGCTGGACCGATGGGCTGCCGATCGTCGCGCCGACCGAGGCAGGTGTGCGTGCTTTTCTGGATGCGGCGGGCCTCGCCCCCGACGCTCTGGTTGGCATTGAGCCGGTACGCCGCCGCCACATCAGGGCAGAGAAGGTAGCGATCGCCGCGTTGATGGCAGGTTGTCTGCCGGAGTACATGCCCATCGTCATCGCGATCGTCAAAGCGATGTGCGAGCCGGAATTCGGTCTTCACGGCTGCACGGCAAGCACCGGCGGCAGCGCGCCGTTCGTCATCGTGAACGGTCCCGTGAGGACCGCGCTCGAAATGCACGCGACGCATAACGCACTCGCGAATGGCAGCCGCGCGAACGCAACGATCGGACGGAGTGTGCGCCTGTTCATTCTTAACGTGCTTGGCGGCATTCCCGGTCAGCTCGACCGTTCGACGCTCGGACATCCTGGAAAATTCACGTTCTGCGTCGCGGAAGACGAAGAAGACAGTGTATGGCTGCCGTTGTCTGTGGAGCGCGGTGTGCCGGCCGGCGTGTCTGCAGTCACGGTGCTCGCGGCCGAGTCGCCGCATCAGGTGATGAACGAGTGGACGCACGATCCACGGGAAATCTTCGACACCTACGCCGCAGCCATACGCGCGAACATGCTGACGTATTCGATTTGGGAAGGCAATTACGCGATCGTCGTTGCAAAACAGCATCAACAGATTTGCGCTGCGGCCCAATGGAGCAAGCAGAACGTCCGCGACTACATTTTCGAAAAGGCGCGCGTAGTGCGGAGGGACTGGCGCACCGTCGGCAAGGGCAGCGTCGCCGGCCGCAAGGACGAAGATCGCGTGCACTGCGCGTTGCGCACGCCGGACGACCTGCTCGTCGTGGCAGCCGGCGGACCCGCAGGCGCATTCGGGGCGATCGTGCCGCCGTGGTACGGCAAAAAATCGCTCGCCGTTACAATGGCCGTATGACGTTCGGCGTCTGCTTTTCGGAGGAATGTATGGCACTCAAAGTCCTCGACCCGCGGTTAGAACCCGAAAGCGGCGCTTTGCTGCTTGCGCCTGCGCTTGCAACACTCAATGGCAGCGTGATCGCGTTACTCGACAATGCAAAAATCGGCTCGCAGCGTTTTCTCGATTTCGTCGCCGAGATCCTGCAATCCGAATACGGCGTGCGCGAGTTCATACGGCGGCGCAAGCCCGACACGACACGTCCGGTGCCGAAGGAGATGCTGGCCGAAATGAGCGGGGCCGATGCGCTCATCTCCGCGGTCGGCGACTGAGGAAGCTGCTCGTCGTGCAGTCTGCACGACGCCATCGAAAGCGAGCGGCTCGGGATTCCCGCAGTCGCAGTCATCACCGACCGCTTTCAGCGCAGCGCCGAACTCGTCGCGAGCGTGAACGGGGTGCGCGACTATCCTTTTACGATGATCGCGCATCCCATCGCCAATAACGACGACGCTACACTTCGCGCGAAAGCCGAAGCTGCGGTGCAACCGATCGTTCGTTTGCTGACTGAGCGCGCTTCCGCAACCTAACCGCGCGTGCACTAGGGCGGGACGAGGTCACCGACATGGTTTACGAGCTTTACTACTGGCCCGGCATTCAGGGGCGCGGCGAGTTCGTGCGGCTTGCGCTCGAAGAGGCGGGCGCGGACTACGTCGACCTCGCACTCGTGCCCGAGGATGACGGTGGCGGCGTGCCGGCGCTTGAGAACATCCTCGAAGATAAACGCGTGCAGCGCCCGCCGTTTGCATCGCCTTTCCTCAAGGCGGGGCGACAGGTGATCGGCCAGACCGCGAACATCCTTTTCTATCTTGGCGGGCGCCACGGTCTCGCTCCGCGCGATCAGGCGGGCAGGCTCTGGACGAACCAGCTGCAGCTCACGATCGCTGATTTCGTGACTGAGATTCACGACACTCACCATCCGATCGCCAACAGCCTGTACTACAAAGAGCAGAAGGCAGCAGCGAAGCGGCGCACGAAAGATTTCCTCGCGAACCGCCTCCCGAAGTTCCTCGGCTATTTCGAGCGGGTCATCGAGCGCAATCGCGCGCGCGGTACGTGGCTCGTGGGCGGACGTATCACCTATGCGGACTCGTCGTTGGCGCAGGTGATCGCGGGGCTGCGTTACGCTTTTCCCTCAGCAAGCCGGCGTGCGCTACGTGCCTGGCCACGCGTGCGCGCACTGCACGACGACGTTTTCGCGCGTCTGCGCATCAAGCGCTACGTCGCTTCCGATCGGCGCATCGCTTTCAACAACGACGATATTTTCAGACGCTACCGCGAGCTGGATCACTAGCCGGACTTGTCCGATCGCGCTGGCAGCATCAATGGGGGAAGGGAGGTTACGGAGGGAAACCGTGGAAGGTTTCCCTCTGTTCGTGGGGCGGCGAGGCCCGAGCCTTCAGGGGAGCGCCGCCCCTACGATGCGGCCATAGCTTCCAGCTCGCGCCGGACGTATTCGAGTACGCGCTCTGCGAGCTTGTCCTCGAAGCAGTCGAACACCGTCACGTCCAGCATGGAGCGCAGCCACGTCAACTGTCGTTTTGCGAGCTGGCGGGTGGCTGCGACGCCCTGGCTCAGCAGCTCCGCGCGGCTCAGTTCTCCGTTCAGAAGCTGCAGCGCCTGGCGGTAACCGACGGAGCGCATCGAGGGAAGCGTCGCGTCGAGCGCGTACTCGTTGCGCAGCTTCTCGAGCTCCTCCACGAGACCGTCGCTCACCATCTTCTGGAAACGCGCTTCGATGCGATCGTGCAGCATGGCGCGGTCGCGTGGAACGAGCGCGATCTTGATCGCTTTGTAGGGAAAGTAGACGAAGCGCGGTTTTTGCAGCAGCTCTTCCATCGTCTTTCCGGTGATGTAAAAAATCTCGAGCGCGCGCTGGATGCGCTGTGTATCGTTCGGATCGAGTCGCGCCGCGGTCTCGGGATCGACTTCGCGCAACTTTTCGTAGACTGCCGCCCATCCGCCTTCCTGCGCCATCGTGTCGATGACGAGCCTGATCATCGGGTCTGCTTCGGGCAGCTCGTTCAGACCTTCGGTGAGCGCCTTGAAATAAAGCATAGTCCCGCCGACCAGGAGCGGAATGCGATCGCGCTCCACGATTTCACGCATGGCCGCCAGCGCATCGTCGCGAAAGCGCGCTGCGGAATACGATTCTTGAGGCTCGATCAGGTCGATCAGGTGATGCGGAATCGCGTCGAGGGTCGCGCGGTCCGGTTTGGCCGTGCCGATGTTCATGCCTTTGTAAACAAGCGCCGAATCTACACTCACGATCTCGCACGGCAGCACGCGTGCGAGCTCGAGCGCCACGTCGGTCTTGCCGCTCGCCGTCGGTCCCATCAGCAGAATCGCGGGGGGATTGGGATTTGTCGCCATCTTTTTACGATTACAGGCAGGTGCGCGCTAGCGCCCGCGCATGAACAGGCGGTCGAGCTCCGCCATCGTGATCTGACGCCACGTCGGCCGCCCATGGTTGCAAAGCCCGGAGCGTTCGGTCTCTTCCATTTTGCGCAGCAGCGCGTCCATCTCCGGAAGAGTGAGGCGGCGATTGGCGCGGATTGCGGCGTGACACGCCATGGTGCCGAGCAGCTCGTTACGGCGCTCGGTAATGACGCGGGTTGCGCCGAACTCGCTCAGCTCGCGCAGAACGTCGGCTGCGAGCGCGCGGGCATCGGCATCGTGCAGCATGGCAGGCACAGCGCGCACGATCAGCGTGCCAGGTGCCGCAAGAGCGATGTCGAACCCCAGCTGGAGCAGCGTGTCGCGATGTTCTTCCGTGCTCGCCACTGCAAGCGGCTCTGCCGCGAAGACGATGGGCACGAGCAGCGGCTGCATGGGGATTTCATTCGCATCGAGCGCGTCTTTCAGCCTTTCGTACATGATGCGCTCGTGCGCGGCATGCATGTCGACGATGATGAGCCCCTGCTCGTTCTGTGCGAGCACGTAAACGCCGGCGAGCTGCGCGAGCGCCGAGCCCAGCGGGGTTGCGGCCGTGCCGGCTTCCGCAATATCGACTGAATGAGGGGCTGACCGAGCGGCTGACTGAGCGACCGACTGGGCAGCTCCCCGGGCACCGAACAGGGTTTCGTAAAAGCCGGCGCTTTGCGCCGCATGCAGCGCCATCGGCTGCTGGCGCAGATAGGGCTGCTGCGCCCCTATCGCCGGTTCGGCCTGATTCGCAGTGGTTTGAGCAGGGGCTCCCGCGCTCTGCGCGAGTGCTTTGCTGATCGCGTGAAAAACGAACTGGTGTACCGCGCGCGAGTCGCGAAAGCGCACTTCGATCTTGGTCGGGTGCACGTTCACGTCCACGCCGCCGGGATCGAGCTCGAGAAAAAGGACGTAGGAGGGAAAGCGGTCGTGATGCAGCACGTCTTCGTACGCCTGGCGGATCGCGTGCGTCAAGAGCCGGTCGCGCACATAGCGGCCGTTGACGAAGACATACTGGGCATCGCGGCTCGTCTGCGCCTGGGCGGGGGAACCGACACAGCCGAACAGCCTCACGGGTCCCGCGGCCTCCTCGATGGACAACGCCGAGGCGGAAAATGCTTCGCCCAGCACGGCCGAGACGCGATCGGGCAGGCTCTGAGGTTTCAAATGCCAGCGCGCGCGTCCGTTGTGATGCAATGAAAATGAGGTCGCGCAGCGCGACAACGCCGCGCGCCTGAAAGTCTCGTCGCAGTGCGCGTACTCGGTCGCTTCGGACTTGAGAAACCTGCGCCGGGCCGGCGTGTTGAAGTACAGGTCGCGTACCTCGACCGTCGTGCCTGGCGATGCGCTTGCCGGCAGCGCATCCGCCAGCTGCGGACCTTCCGCCGCAATCGCCCAGGCATGCGAGTCCTCCGCGCGGCGGCTCGTGAGTGTGACCCGCGCGACCGATGCGATGCTCGCGAGCGCCTCCCCCCTGAAACCCAGGCTCGCAACGCGCTCGAGGTCGCCGAGCGATGCGATCTTGCTCGTCGCATGGCGCGCAAGTGCGAGCGGCAGCTCTTCGCGTGCGATGCCGGAGCCGTTATCGATGACCTTGAGGAGAGCCGCGCCGCCTGCACCAAGATGCACCGCGATTTCGCACGCGCCGGCATCGAGGCTGTTCTCGAGCAATTCCTTCAGCGCGGAAGACGGACGGTCGACGACCTCACCCGCAGCGATCTGATTTACCAGCAGATCCGGGAGCACGTGTATGGCAGGCATGAACGCATTATAAGTGCGCGTCGCAATATCGCGGCTTAGTCATAACATTGATCTTGATCAAGGTGCCGGCGTCTTCGCCCGCGATGCATCCCTTATAATGCGGGCACGGGAAAGGCCGCGCGAGGCGGCATTTCCCACGGGAGAAAAGAACAACATGAAGCTCGGCATTCCGGCTGAAACAAGACCGAACGAGACACGCGTTGCTGCCACGCCGGAGACGGTCAAGAAGCTCACCACGGGTGGTAACTTGACCGTGCTCGTGCAGTCCGGGGCGGGAGCGCGTGCAAGCATACCGGACGAGCAGTTCGCCGCGGCCGGTGCCACGATCGTCAATGGCGCCGACGCGATTTACCGGGAAGCCGACGTCATGCTGAAAGTACGGCCGCCCGAGAGCGCCGAGCTCGCGCAGCTGCGTCAAAACCAGATACTCATTGGGCTCCTGCAGCCCCATAACAAGGAAGGCATCGCCGCGCTTGCCGCGCAAGGCGTGACCGCGTTCGCGATGGAAGCGCTGCCGCGCATCTCGCGCGCGCAGAGCATGGACGTGCTCTCGTCGCAGGCGAACCTCGGCGGGTACAAGGCGGTGCTCATCGCCGCCAATACCTATGCGCGCCTGATGCCGATGCTCATGACGGCAGCAGGGACCGTGAAAGCCGCGCGCGTTGTCGTGATGGGCGTTGGCGTCGCAGGTCTGCAGGCGATTGCGACCGCTAAACGCCTGGGTGCCGTCGTCGAAGCGACCGACGTGCGCCCGGAAACCAAAGAACAGGTCGAGTCGCTTGGCGCGAAATTCATCGAAGTGCCGCTCACCGACGCCGAAAAGGAGCTTGCGAAAGGTCAGGGCGGCTATGCGCGCGAAATGGGCGACGACTACCGTCAGCGCCAGGCCGTGCTCGTCGCCGAGCGCATCAAGCAGGCCGACATCGTTATTACGACTGCGCTGATACCCGGTCGCCCGGCGCCCGTGCTGGTCACCGAGGACATGGTGAAAACGATGAAGCCGGGCTCGGTGATCGTCGACATGGCCGTGGAGCAGGGCGGAAATTGTCCGCTGTCCGAGCTCGACCGTGTAGTCGTAAAACACGGCGTCCATATCGTAGGCATCGCGAACCTGCCGGCGCTCGTCGCGGCCGACGCGAGCGCGCTCTATGCGCGCAATCTCTTGAACTTTCTCGCGCTGATGCTCGATACGAAGACCGGCGAGCTGAAAATCGACCGCGAAGACGAAATCATTGCGGGCACGCTCATGTGCATGGGCGGGCAGGTGCTGAAATAATTCGGAGCAACTCATGACCGGAGCCATGGATCCCACCGTCGTCAACCTGATCGTGTTCGTGCTCGCGGTTTTCGTGGGCTATCACGTGATCTGGAACGTGACGCCGGCGCTGCACACGCCGCTCATGAGCGTGACGAATGCGATATCGAGCGTGATCATCGTGGGCGCCATACTCGCGGCCGGTCCGGCGCAGTTCGATTTCGGCTCCGGCATCGGGGCTGTAGCGGTCGCGCTCGCCGCGATCAACGTGGCCGGCGGCTTCCTGGTGACGCAGCGCATGCTCGAGATGTTCCGCAAAAAAACGCGCGAAAAAGTGAAGGAGTAAAGCGTGACGCCGAACCTCGTCGCGCTGTGGTACCTCGCCGCCTCGGTGTGCTTCATCCTGGCGCTGAAAGGCCTGTCGCATCCCGAGACCGCGCGCCGCGGCAATTACTTCGGCATGAGCGGCATGGCGATCGCGGTGCTGACCACACTCTCGATCGTGTCGTGGAACCACATCGGATTCATCGTGCTGGCGATGCTGATCGGCGGCTCGGTCGGCGCATTAGTGGCGCGGCGCGTGCAGATGACGCAGATGCCCGAGCTGGTTGCGGCCATGCATTCGCTCGTCGGCATGGCGGCGGTGCTGATCGCCGTCGCCGTCGTGAACAATCCAGACGCCTTCGGCATCCGCGAGCCGCTGCCCGCGGGCAATCGTCTCGAGCTTTTCATCGGCACTTTCGTCGGCGCGCTCACCTTCTCCGGTTCGATCATCGCGTTCGGCAAGCTCGCGGGTCTGGGCAAGCATTTCCGCCTTTTTTCGAGTGCGCCGGTGGTTTTCAAAGGCCAGCACTGGGTGAACCTCGCCCTGTTCCTGGTCATGATCGGTTTCGGCGTCGCATTCTTTACTTCGGTCGACAAGGCATGGACGCCATTTCTCGTGATGACTGCGATTGCGTTCGTGCTGGGCCTGCTCATCATCATTCCGATCGGCGGCGCAGACATGCCGGTGGTGATATCGATGCTCAACAGCTATTCCGGATGGGCTGCGGCCGGCATCGGGTTTTCGCTCAACAATCCAATGCTGATCATTGCCGGATCGCTGGTCGGCTCCTCGGGCGCGATCCTCTCCTACATCATGTGCCGCGCGATGAACCGCTCGTTCATCAGCGTCATACTCGGCGGCTTCGGCGCAGCTGAAGGCGCGACTGCGGCAGGCGCCGAGCAGAAAAGCGTGCGCTCCGGCTCGGCCGACGACGCGGCGTTCCTGCTCGCGAACGCCGAATCGGTGATCATCGTACCAGGCTATGGACTTGCCGTTGCACGCGCGCAGCATGCGGTGAAGGAGCTCGCGCAAAAGCTCACCGCAAAGGGCGTCAACGTGCGTTACGCCATCCATCCGGTTGCCGGACGTATGCCGGGGCACATGAACGTTCTGCTGGCGGAAGCCGAGGTGCCGTACGACCAGGTGTTCGAGATGGATGACATCAACAGCGAGTTCGGGACGACCGACGTCGTGCTCGTGCTCGGCGCGAACGACGTCGTGAATCCGCTCGCGCACGAGAAAGGCAGCGCGATTTACGGCATGCCCATACTCGACGTGCACAAGGCGCGCACGGTGATGGTGAACAAGCGCTCGATGGCCTCGGGCTACGCCGGCCTCGACAATCCGCTTTTCTACATGGACAAGACGATGATGGTGTTTGGTGATGCGAAGAAAGTCGTGGAAGGGATGGTTAAAGCGCTCGACTAGCGAGCGCTTTAACCAGTTTGCAGTAAAAGAACAGAGGGAAACCAAGGTTTCCCTCC
>DATLEF010000114.1:0-2053 GCA_035525455.1 Burkholderiales bacterium | reverse complement strand
GTCCTTCAGGTAGTCCGCCTGCTTCTCGTTGACCTCGCCGAACATGCGCTCGCTCAGCACCTCGGAGAAGCCGATGATGGCGTTGAGCGGCGTGCGCAGCTCGTGCGACATGTTGGCCAGGAAGTCGGACTTGTGCTTGTTCGCGATCTCGAGTTGCGCGCTCTTTTCCTGGATCTCGCGAAAGAGACGCACGTTCTCGATGGCGATGGCTGCTTGGTCAGCGAACGTCGTCGCTAGGGCGATCTGCTTGTCGGTGAACGGCCGCACCTCGGTGCGGCGCAGGAACATCGTGCCGAACGGCCGACCTTCGCGCATCAGCGGCACGGCGAGCATCGCATGGTGCTGGCCGAACTTTTGGGCGCGCTCCCAGCTGACGGGGTACAGGGCGCGCGCGTGCTCGACGTCCTCGACGTGCAACGCCTTGCCCTCGGCGATGGCGCGCCCGGTGATCGTGTCGGGCGAATAGGCCAAGGTCGCGGAGCCTTCCATCGTGTCCGGACCATTGAACGCGGCGCGGCGCATGGTGTCGCCTTCGAGCACGTAGATGGCCGTGGCGGTCGCGTCGCACAGGCGCGTGGCGCGCTCAGCTACTGCACCGAGCACAGGACTCACATCGCTCGGTGTGGTGGAAATCACGCGGAGCACTTCCGAAATCGCGGTTTGCCGCTCCAACGATTCCTTCGTCTCGTTAAAAAGGCGCACGTTCTCAATGGCGATCACCGCCTGAGCGGCAAAGGTATTCACCATCGAGATCTGTCGCTCGGAGAAAAGTCGTTTTTCGTAGCGCCATATCGAGATGACGCCGAACAGCTGATCATCGCGCAGCAGCGGCACGGCGAGCACCGTGCCCGCCGTAGGTCGCTTTCCGGAGGTCCCGGCCGGGACCAGTGGTCGGTAACGCGGAATCTCGAATACGTCGAGCACATGCACCGTGCGCTTCTTGAGCGCCGCTTCAGGGGTGGGATTCCAGTCGCCGGGCTCGAGCGGGTTATCGACAAAGAGCCTTACTGCCTCGGGCGTCGCATTGTAGTGGGACGCGTATCGGAGCCTGGCGCCGTCGTATTGCCACAGCATGGCAACGTTGCCGTCGCAAAGGCGGATGGCATTTTCCAGGATCTTGTCAAATACCGGCTGCACATCGGAGGGAGAGCTGCTGGTCACCTGCAGGATCTGCGTCGTGGCTGTCTGTTGCTCGAGCGCCTCCTTCGTCTCGTTCACCAGCCTTGCATTCTCGATCGCGATCACCGCCTGGTCCGCAAACGACTTGAGCAGCGTGACCTGCTTGTCGTCGAACGGGATTGCCTCGACGCGGTTTGCCACGATGTAGCCCATCGCGACACCCTCCCGCATCATCGGCGCGATGATGATCGAGTCGTACTGATTGACGCGCGCCAGCTCGGCCGTCTTGCGCGGCGCCTCGCTATTGCCGGCGATGGGACAAAGCTGCACCACCTGCCCCGTCCGCACCGCGCGCGTCGCCAGCATGCCGTCGTCGCTGACCGGCCAAGGGTACGCGGCGCGCACCTTCGCAGCGAAAGACTCGTCACCCGCGATCGCCGCGAGGTGAAACTGGTTGTCCCGCACCAGCGCTACGACCGCGTATTGAGTCTTGAAAAGGCGGCGCAGGCTTTGCACGATGGCATCGAACACCGGTTGCGTATTGGCGATCGAGCCGCTGATCGACGACAGGATCTCGCCGCTCGCGCCCTGATATTCCAGGGCCTGCTTCAACTCGCCCGTGCGCTCGTCCACCTTGCGCTCCAGGCCCGCGTACGACTCGCGCAGCTGCCCAGTCATGCGGTTGAACTGATCGGCGAGCGACTCGAGCTCGTCGCCGGTCTTCATCTGGATCTGCGTCTCGAGGTCACCCGCACCAATGCGCTGGGCGCCTTCCTGCAGCACGCTGATCGGGCGCGCCATGCTGCGCGCGAGCCACATCGCGGCGAGCGCGGAGAAGAGCAGGCCCGCCACGATCAGAGCGACGGTGCGCATGATCGTTGCATTCAGAGCCTGGAAGACCTCGCTGACGGGTTGCTCGATGAAGACCTTCCAG
>DATLEF010000110.1:0-6445 GCA_035525455.1 Burkholderiales bacterium | reverse complement strand
GGTCGTCGCGGCGAGGCCGTCGGTGAACGTGCCGCCGATATCGACCGCAATGCGGACACGCGAGCGGTTGGTCTGAGCGCCTCTTTTCATTTCCTGGGGGATGGCAACGCGGAAAATCCGAACGCCCCGATAGTATCAGCGAAAAAGTGCGAAGATCACCAGCGCGAGAACATCATTGGAGGAAGCGATGAGCGATTACAAGATCAACCCGATGACCAGCCACGAGACCGGCGCCGAAATCATCGGCCTCGATCTCTCCCGTCCCGTCAGCGACGAGGTCAAGAAACAAATCAACGCGGACTTCGCAAAATATCATGTGCTCGCCTTCCGCGGCCAGAAGCTTACGCCGGCGCAGTTTGCCGCCGCGGGCGAGATTTTCGGCCCGCTCATGCAGCATCACCACAAGGAAGTGCGCATAGGCCATCCCGACGTGTACGAAGTGAAGCAAACCGAGATCGCGCCGGGCAAATACCGCATCGCGGGCGGGTCGTACCACACCGATCATTCCAACCATCCGTGCCCGCCCAAGGCGACCGCGCTGCACACCGTGTCGCTTCCCAGCTATGGCGGCGACACGCAATTCGTCAACATGCACGACGCGTACGATGATCTCCCGGAGGCGACAAAGCGACGCATCGCGGGACTCAAAGCGGTCCACATGTTCGAGAGCAAGTTCAGCCCGCGGAAGCTCCGCCCGCTCTCGGAGGAAAGCGCGAAAGAATTGCCGCCTCCCGCGATTCATCCGCTGGTGCGCACGCATCCTGAAAACGGCCGCAAGTTTCTCTATCTCAATCCGGTGCGGATCGAAGCGATCCCGGGGATGGAAGAGAAAGACGCACTCGCGCTCGTCGCCGAGCTCATGGCGCACGCGACGCAGAAGAAATACGAGTACCGCCACAAGTGGATCATGGGCGACGTAGTCATCTGGGACGACCGCAGCGTCATGCACCAGGCGAACGCCGACTACGACATGAAAGAATTACGCCATCTCTACCGCATCATGGTCCAGGACGACCCGAAGCACTGGATCACGGAAGGCCCGAAGACGCTGGAAGTAGCGGCCGCCTGAGTCCTGGCCTTTCCCGTACCGGCGTGGGGTGCGCTCGCCTTGGCGCACTGCGGCGCGTCGGCTGATTGGCTCGAGCCCGCAAACGGCAAGCGCGTGCGCGCACTTACCAGAACGTGCGCTTCCGGCCAGAAGCGGAACTAAAAGCCGATAACGAGATGTTGAGCGGTGCGCGCCTTTTTGCGCGTCCGCTCGAACTAAGGTTAGACCACAGTTACTCAACATGCGCATACGCCATACGCGGTCAGTGGTGTCTGACGTGAGCCACGTGACACAGAAATCGTGGCCGATACCGTAAAACCGGCGCACTCGGATTTGCCGTCACATACCGACGTCACTTGCAAATCGCAAGTTACGCGCGTAAGACGAGACCAATAACTCCTTCGCAGCAGATCGCCTATCCGTAGTGGACGGTCCGGTTCGCGCAAACGATATAGACGCAGCGGTTCAGTATTGCCCGCAATGTTCATCCACGCATGATGGCCATTAATACTGGAAACAAAGATCGGAAGATCATTTGCGTTCCACATTGCATGATTGAAGAGGGTGCAGCTACAACCGTCTATCAATTGATCCTGTTCTGTTATCTTGCCAATAAATTGAGTTAATGAAGCCGCAACAGCCATTCGTGGTAGCGCACTGATGACTGCGCAGAATATGAGTAATGCGACAGTGCAGAAAAGGCGCGTCATCTGTGGTCTAACTAGAAGTAGACGTCCCAAACGACGCGATATAAAGCGTCGTAGACGCTGTATAAATCGTAACCACGCGAAAATAGTCTCACAGTCTCAGCGCATTGGCTCGGAATAGTACGTCCTAAAAGAAAAAAGCAAACGCGTCATCGCGGTTGACCCGGAAACAACCGCTATGGGTCGTAAACAAAACCTCTGGCAAGCGCTGCGACGTGCTTCTGGTTCTCTCGGGCTCCGACGGTCAATCGCGCCGCTGGGTCGGGTGCGGTCTTGGAGCCCCTTAGGAGGCGCCCGAGCAGCGCAGACAAGGACGGGGTTTCGGCCGAGGACTGTCGAACGTCAAAATGGATCCCGGATCGCATGCACTCCCGCGCAAACGTCCGGGACGACGCGACAGTTGGTCGCGTCGGTTCCGCAGGCTGCCGGCCTTGGCGAGCAGCGCAGGGCTTGCCGCGACGTTTGCAGACGCCAGAGCGCCACGTCGCGCTTTCGCGGCTCCTTGCGATGACAGTTGAGATGCGAGTCGCGGCGCCGGATCAGGGGCGAGAAAGCGGCGCTCGCGTAAACGCTCGGGCCTCGCCGCCTTTACGAACAGAGGGAAACCTTCCACGGTTTCCCTCCGTAACCTCCCTTCCCCCAGTGAACTACAGATCGACGATGAGATTGCCTGAGCGATCGATATGGGCGCGCGCACCGGCCGGCACGATCACCGTGGTCGAAGCTTCCTCGATGATCGCCGGGCCTTTCAGCCTGACGCCCGCGGGCAATGCGTAACGATCGTACACCGGCATGTCGGCGAGCTTTTCGCGGCCCGCGAGCCAGCCGCGCCGCTTACCTTTCAGCGCTTTTCTCGCCTTTCCTTTACCACGCTCCACTTCGAGCGCCGCGCGTCCGACCGGTGCGGTGAGCGCCACGCGGATATTGATGACCTCGATCTCGCCGACCGGCGGCACCTTGCGGAAGATACGCTCGTATTCGTCGAGGAAAGCCTTGCGGATCGCGTCGGGCGACTTCTTCTTCGCATAAGGCCCACGCGGCAGCGGCGTCACGAGCTCGAAGCCCTGGCCGAGGAAGCGCAAATCCGCCAGGCGTGCGACCGTGACCTTCGCTTTTCCGTCGAGTGTCGCGACTATCACCTCGTGCGCGTCGCGCTCGAGATCGCGAAAGGATTTCTCGAACGCGGCCCAGTCGATGGCGGAGAGACGCTTCGCGACCGTCGCGACGCGATCGACGCGCGCCGGCGCCATCAGAAGGCCCAGGGCGGAAGCGACGCCCGCGCTCGGCGGACACACGACGCGCGTAATGCCGAGGCGCTTCGCCACTTCGCAGGCGTGCAGCGGTCCGCCGCCGCCGGTTGCGAGCAGCGCAAACTCGCTGCCGTGACGGCCGCGCTCGGCAACGTGAACGCGTGCCGCGGCCGCCATGTTTTCGTTGACGACCGAGTGCATGCCCCATGCGAGGACTTCGACGGACAGGCCCGACTGCTTCGCGAGCGGTGCGATCGCCGCCGCGGCCTTGGCGCGATCGATCTTCATCGTGCCGCCCGCGAAAGTCGCAGCATCGAGGAATCCCAGAACGAGGTTCGCGTCGGTGACCGTCGGGTGCTGGCCGCCGCGGTCATAGCACGCCGGGCCGGGTGCTGCACCCGCGCTGCGCGGTCCGACTTTGAGCAAACCCAGCGTATCGATGTCCGCGATCGAGCCGCCGCCCGCGCCGATCTCGATCAGCTCGATCGTCGAGATCTTCACCGGCAGCCCGCTGCCGTCGGCGAAGCGCTTGGCGCGGCTCGCTTCGAAGTGATACGCGATCAGCGGCGCGCCGTTCTCCACCATCGCGAGCTTCGCCGTCGTCCCGCCCATGTCGAAGGCGAGCACGTCCGCGATATTGGAGCGCCCGCCGAAGAGGGCCCCGGCCAGCGCGCCGGCCGCCGGTCCGGATTCGAGGAGCTGCACCGGAACGCGCTTCGCTTCCTCGACGTGGGTGAGTCCGCCGTTCGAGAGCATCATGAAGAGCGGCGCCGTGATGCCCAGCTTCGCGATTTCGGCGGCGAGGAGCTCCAGATAGCTTTCCGCGAGCGGCTTGATGTACGCGTTCACCACCGTCGTGGACGTGCGCTCGTACTCGCGGATCTGCGGCGAGACGTCCGAAGACAACGATACGAGGAGGCGTGGAAACTCTCGCTCGATGACTTCCTTCGCACGCCGCTCGTGCGCCGGATTCGCGTACGCATGCAGAAATGTGATCGCCAGCGACTCGACGCCGGCTTGTGTGAGCTCGCGCGTACGCGCGAGCAGCGCCTGCTCGTCGAGCGCCGTTTCGACGCTCCCGTCGGGACCGATGCGCTCGGGCACTTCGAGGCGCAGGCGCCGCGCGACCAGCGGCTCGGGCAGCTCGATAAAGAGATCGTAGAGCTCGTACTTGTGCTCGCGCCGCATCTCCAGCGTGTCGCGGAAGCCTTCGGTCGTGATGAGCCCGGTGCACGCGCCTTTGCGCTCGATCAGCGCGTTGCTGAACAGCGTCGTCGCGTGCACCACGCGCTCTACATCGCGCGGCGCGATGCGCTGCGCTTCGAATAACGTGCGGATTCCGGCCACGACGCCGCGGTGCGGCGCGTCCGGCGTCGTCAGCTCCTTGTGACTGAACGAAACGGCGTGCTGCTGATCGTAGACGACGATGTCGGTGAACGTGCCGCCGATGTCGATGCCCAGCGCGTAACGGCTCATGCCACATACCCGTCGGCGCGATCGGCTGCCAGACGTTCGGGCGTGCGCATCGCAGCCGGTCCGAAACCGCCGCCGCCCGGCGTGCGCACGAGCACCGTCGCGCCGGGCTCGACGAAATGCTGAGTCTTCGGATCCACGCGTTTTCCCGCGATGATGATCTCGCCGGGCGCGCCGGCGTCGCCGCCTGCGATGCCCGCGGGCGCCGCTTCGGGCCGCGTGCGTTCGGCGAGGAAAGCGACCGTCACCGGTGCCGGCGCACGGCTTTCGATCAGCACTTCCTGCCCGTTGCCGCCGCGGAATTCGCCTGCGCCGCCCGTGCCCGTGCGAAAGCGCCGGTAGTGGATTTTGACGGGCATTAATTGCTCGATCATTTCCACCGGCGTCGACGACACGTTGCTCGGCCACGACAGCACGTGTGCGCCATCGCGTCCGCGCGCAGCGCCGTAGCCGCCGTTGGTGAAGAACATGTTCGCGAAAGCGCTGCCGTCGCGCCGATGTCCGCTCATGTTGACGCACCAGAGCGGCGAGCCGACGGTCGCGATCGCGCGCTCGGGCAACGCCTGCGACAGCGCCTGTATCACCATCATCGGGAAAAAGTGGCCGATCAGCGCGCGTGCCCCGCCCGCGGCGGGCGGTTTCGAATTGGCGATCGAGCCGTAAGGCGCTTTGATCTCGACCGGCCGCAGCACGCCTTCGTTGTTCGGAATGTGCGGCGCGAGCACCGCTTTCAAGCCGAACGAGGTGTACGCGAACGTGTACGCCATGCAGACGTTGATCGCGCGCATGACCTGCGGCGCGGAGCCTTCGTAGTCGATGACGATCGAGTCGTCTTGCACCGTGAGTGCCATCTCGAGGCGTATCGGCTCGGCGAGACCGTCGCTGATCGCGGACTGCCGGTAGACGCCGTTCGGCACCTTGCGGATCGCCGCGCGCATCGCCGCTTCCGAGCGCCTGTGAATTTCACGGCCGATGTCGGCGAGCGAATCGAGCTTCTGTTCCCTGAGCAGCGCGATCACGCGCTGCTCCATGAGCGTCAAGGCCGTGAACTGCGCGTAGAGATCACCCATTACCTGGTCGGGAACGCGCGTGTTCTTGCGCAGCAGCCGCTCGAGTGTCGCGTCCATTTTCCCGGCGTTGAGCGCCTTCATGATCGGAATCTGCAGGCCTTCCTCGTACACGTCGCGCGCGTCCGGCGAGCGGATGCGTCCGCCGATGTCCGGCGCGTGCGCGACCGACCCGGCGAATCCGACGAGGCGGCCGCGATGAAAAATCGGTTTCGCCACCGTGATGTCCGGTAGGTGTCCGGTGCCGTCCCAGATGTCGTTCGTGATGAAAATGTCGCCGGGCGCGATCGTGTCTGGCGGATATTCCTCGAGGAAACGCACGATGCTGCGCGGCACGGTGCCGATGAACGACGGGATGCTGTCGGTCGCCTGCGCCAGCGACAAGCCTCGCGCGTCAGTCAGCACGCAGGCGAAGTCGTTCGATTCGCGCACCACGGTGGAGAACGATGTGCGCACCAGCGCCGCCGCGGCCTCGTCGACGATCGAAATCAACCGCGTCCACAGCATTTCGAGCGTGACGGCGTTGAAGCGTTGCGCTTTCATCAATCAGCCTTGATGCCGGCCGCCCTGATCACTTTCGTGTACATGACCGTCTCGGCCGCATTGCGCTTGAGCGCCGCTTCCTGCGATCCGCCGAGCGGCGTCAGGCCCAGGTCGGTCAGGCGCTGCGCAAGATCGGGCGACTTCATGATCGCGTCGAGGTCGGTGTTCAGCTTGCGCACGATGTCCGGCGGCACTTTCGATGAAACCGACATCGTGTAGTAGGGTGCGGCTACGTAGCCCGGCACGCCTGCTTCCGCAATCGGCGGGAGGTCCGGCAGGCTCGCGACACGCGTGAGGCTCGTCACGCCCAGCGCGCGTATGCGGTTCGCCTTGATGTACGGAATCGCGGTCGAGACG
>DATLEF010000105.1:0-7970 GCA_035525455.1 Burkholderiales bacterium | reverse complement strand
GATGCCTTTGCCGTCTTCGGGTTTCGGCGGTGCATTGGTTTCGGCAACCAGCACGTCACCGTTTGGCAGCACGTAAACCCAGCGCGGATGATCGAGGCCGGCTGCGAAAAGAGTGACTGCCGTCCCGGTCGGCGCAGTAGGTTTGAGCCCGTCAGGCCAGCCTTGCGCAGGCGCGATGTGCACCGTGGGGAAAAGCGTCTGATTGGGCGCCGGCAATGCAGGGTTGGGACCGAGCGTGGAAGAAAACGGCAATCGCGCCGTCTCGCCGCACGCAGCCAGCGTCAACACGAGTAATGATACGAATGCCGCCGCAGCAATGCGCGGCATCGCGCTGATAAACATATTCGACCTCCGTATCGAACGCTTCATTTCGGCCGCGGTGCTTTCAATCCGGCCGATGGATTGGAGAGCTTGCCCGCACGCGCATCCTGGATAGCGGCCCGAACGGCGCGCGCGACGTTGCGCACCTCCTCCCAAAGCGCGGTGTCGGCATCGAGCGCTTCGTGGCTCGTCGCATACGGTTCGTAATACCCGACGTAACGATCGAGCCGCGCCGCAAAACCCGCGTCGATAAGACCCATCCAGTCGAGCCAGTCGGAGAGCGCGCGGCGCGAGGGCTCGATGCCCGCGACGTCGCCGTGCACGATCAGTCCGTAGACGCGCCCCGCGAGATGCTTGGGATAGTCCCAGCCGGCGAGCTCGAGCTTCTTCGCTTTCTCCGCATTCTTGCCCGACGTGCGCGTCGGATCGGGATTGCCACCGTCGGCGCAGACGAGACGGTCCATCATCAGCTTGAGCGGGCTCGCGACCTGGTACCAGTACACCGGTGTCAGCAGAATGACGCCGTGCGCGGCGCTCCAGCGCTCGTAGATCTCCGCCATCCAGTCGTTGACCTGTCGAGTGGCGTGGTTCGGATAGCAGCTGCACGGCCAATGGCAAAGCGGCATCGCAGTCGATACGCACCCTTTGCACGGATGGATGTGCCGCATCGGGTCCGACGTGACGAGACTCAAGTCGAGCAGGTCGGCCTCGATCGAATCTGCGCGCAGTTGCTCGCACACCGCTTGAGTCAGCCGATAGGTCTTCGATATTTCGCCTGGGCACGTGCCGTCGTTTCTCGAGCTCGCGCACACGACGAGCACGCACGAGGGCGTGGCCGGATCGCGGCGGCGCGCATCGGCGGCGTTGATTTTCTCGCGCGTCTCGCGCCACTCGACCGACAGATCGTAGTTCGGATCTTCGAATTCGGCGCCCGCTTTCTCGGTGAACGGTGCTTTGTTCCCGTCGCTGTAGGCCTTCCAGGCGATCGCTTCCAGCTCCCCGATGCTCGGGTCGTGCTCCCGGTATGCCGGATCGACAAACTGCTCGCGGAAGCGTTTTGCAAATTCTTCGCGCGGCATGCGGCCGGGGGCCTGACCTTTTCTCACTGAAATCATGGGGTACGTGAGCGAGTTATGAAACGTGGGTGGCTGACTGCAAACGGCGTGCGCGAACCGCAGCGGCGCAGATATGCAGATGCCCATTTGGATCGACAACGCGACGGTCTTGATCGATGATGGCCTTACGCGAATGACCGATGGAGAACGTTATGAGATGGCGCGTCCTGCAGCTTCTTGCCTTCGTCCTCGCATCGATCGGCGCTGTGCCGAGTGCGCCTGCAGCAGCCTGGCCGGAGAGACCGGTGCGCGTGATCATTCCCTGGCCGCCGGGCGGCAGCACGGACATCATCGGCCGCCTCGTTGCGACCGAGCTCACGAACCGCCTGAAGCAGCAGGTGATCATCGACAATCGCGCCGGCGCGAGCGGGATCGTCGGCATGCAGATCGCGACTCAGGCGAAGCCCGACGGCTACACGTTCATGATGACGTCCACCGCCTACGGTCACCTGATCTACAAATCCAAGGTGAACGTCGACCTCGACAAGTCCTTTGATCCCGTCGCGCTGCTCGGCTTCGGCGACAGCGCGCTGGCCGTGCATCCTTCGCTGCCGGTGAAATCGGTGAAGGAGCTGATCGCGCTCGCGAAGGCGCGTCCGGGCCAGCTCAACTATGCATCGTCGGGCGTCGGTGGCTTCCCGCACATGAACACCGAGCTCTTCATGCTGAAAACCGGCGTGAAGATGGTGCACGTGCCGTTCAAAGGCGGCGGGCCCGCGATCGCCGACGTCATCGCCGGGAACACGCAGGTCGTGATCACGACGCTCGTTTCCGTCGTGCCGTTCATCGGCAGCGGACGCTTGAAGCTCGTTGCCGTGGGCGGCGCGAAGCGCAGCCCAAGCTATGCGAACGTACCGACGATCAGCGAAACGGTACCCGGCTACGAGACCGCGATCTGGTGGGGCATGTTTGCGCCGCCCGGTACGCCGCGCGCCGCCATCGATCGCATGCACGCCGAAAGCACCGCTGTGATGGCGTCGCCCGAGATGCAAAAGAGACTCGACGAGCAGGGCGGCGTATTCATCAAGATGAGCCCGGCCGAATTCGGCAAGCTCATGAAGGCCGAAACGGACAAGTGGATGGCCGTCGTGAAGGCCGCGAACATCAAGGAGGAATGAACGAGAAAGCGCGTGCTTTCGGCTCCCACTGCTCTCGCGTCAGATTTTCACGGGCTTCACATTCTCCGCGACCCATCGCGCGACCGCCGCGACCCGCGCGTCGGCGTGCGCCTGCCCCATGATCTGCACGCCCACCGGCATGCCGGCGACCGCGATCAGCGGCACGGTGACCGCAGGTGCTCCGAGCGTCGACGACGGGCAATTGAAAATCGCATCGCCCGTAGGCCGCGCGCCGTTCTCGTCGTGCACCGGCGCAGTCCCGGGTGACGAAAGACTGATTAGCGCATCGCCGAGCGGCGCAATCGCCGCGAGCCGTTGCCGTGCTTCCTCGCGCTCGAGCAGACGCTGACGGTAATCCTCGACGCTCATCGCTTTGCCTCGCTCGAGCACTTTCGATGCGCGCGCGCTCAGCTTTCCGGGATATTGCTCCGCGATATTCGCGAAGCTCCAGCGGTTCTCGAACGCGCAGATCTCGCTGTTGACCGCGGCCATCCCGGCGATGGCGCGTTCGAACGATTCGACGAGCGGTGAATCGCCGCGCCCGAGGACGTTCACCCCGAGCGCGCGCAGGCCCGCAAGCACGCGGTCGAAAGCGTCCCGCGTTGCACCGTCGAGCTCTTCCCAGCCTCCCGTCTCCATGACGATGAGCTGTTGCGGCTTGACAGCCTCGGGTGCGTCGAGCGGACCGAAGAGACCGAGGTGCCCGGGATCGCCGCCGGCGCGCCGCCCGATTTCGATTGCGACGCGCCACATGTCGACGGCCGACCCGGCATGCACGCCGACCGTGCTCTGACTGTAGCCCTGACGCTCGCCGCGGTGGAGCGCGCCCTGCGTCGGTTTGAGCGCCCAGTTGGCGCAATAGCTCGCGGGCCTGATCACCGATCCGCCCACCTGAGTTCCGATTGCAGCGGGAATCATTCCCGCGCCGATGGCAGCTGCAGATCCGCTCGAGGAGCCTCCGGGTGTGCGGCTCGTGTCGAACGGATTACGCGTCGGTCCCGGATGCGCGCCGCCTAATTCGGTCGTCACCGTTTTCCCGATTAGCACCGCGCCCGCGTCCCGCAAGGCGCGCACGACCGCGCTGTCGCGTTTCGGAAAATTGCCATCGAACGCCGCGCAGCCCATCTGCGTGGGCATGTCCTTTGTCTCGAGCAGATCCTTGATGCCGATCGGCATGCCGTCGATCGATGACAGCGGTTTGCCGGTCCGCCAGCGCGCCGCTGAAGCGTCTGCCTGCTCGCGCGCGCCGCGTTCGTTGAGTATCACCCACGCTTTAACCGCAGGTTCGCACGCTGCGATCGTTTCGAGACAGCGCTCGAGGTAGCGTCGCGGATCGTCCTCACCTGCGCGAAAATGCGCAACGGCGTCGAAGTAGGTCAGCGGGCGAAACGTCGCGGGGTCGTACGCGGATTTTGTATCGGGTGCACGCTCGGATTTGATTCTGGAATCGCTTGCTACGCTGGCCATGTGGACCTCCGGTGGATTTGGGTAGTGTGCCAGACAAACAGATTTTGGCACGGCATAGCGCTTGCCTCTTACTGCGCTCGCATTCCCCAAGGAGTGAAACTCATGAAAACGCGTGCTTTTATGTTGGTGCTGCTGGGTGCTCTCGCCCTGTCGGCGTGTGAGGAGAAGAAGGACACTGTGGTCGTGCCGGGCGGCGGCGGCAGCAGCGGCGGGGCCAGCAAATCGAGCTCGTCGACCTCGACGACCGGCTCGGCCTCCGGCAGCGTTTCGGGCAGCACGACGGGAGGCGCCTCGGGCAGCGCGTCCGGCACCACGTCAAGCGGCGGCAGCGGGGGCGCGGCCTCTTCATCGTCTACCAGCAAGTAACGAACACTCCGCCGACAGACGGCGCGCGGCGCTAGTGGCCTATAACAGATGATTCGAAAGTAACGTTCGCGGCGGACGCCTGCTCCGCAGGCCCGCCGCTCACGATTAACGTACTGCCGGTCCTAACGTTACGAGTCACTCTATATCACGATGTCGCGCGCCGGACCTCGCACATCCATCTCGTACTCGAGCCCGACGACCGGCGGCCGGGCGTAGCTCCACACGAGCCCGCTCACGCACGCTCCGCGCGCGGCGAGGACCTCGCCAACGAGGTGACCGATGTTCTGCACGGTGTACGCCGTCGTGGTGAGCGGATCGTTCCACGAGAAACCGAGCAGCTTCAGACGTCGTTCCATCTCCGCGAGGACGTACTCGACTTTTTCGCGCAGACCTTCAGGCGATGTATCGCCATGGCGCACGATGCTTTCCTTTCCGCGATCGCCGCTTCCTGCAAGTACGAAGCTGCCGCGCTCGGCACCGTCACGCTGCACGGGCAGGGTATACGAAAACGCGTACATCACCGGCTCGGCGGGCTTGCCATACATCGGGCACACGTTGGTGCGAGCGACCGGATTGACCGGCTGCTCGCCCTCCTGGTACAGCCCCCAGCGCTCCAGAGTCTTGACGTAAATCCTGTTGAAGTCGATGAAGCCTTGCTCGGTGAACGGATCGGGCGAGCGCAATTCGCACGCCGCAAACGCGGTGGTCGGACGATCGCGTGACTTGAGATGCGCTTCGACAGCGGCGTAGGCGTCGGCGAGCCGGAGCGGCTTTGCAAATCGCGCGCGCTCGATTTCGTATCCCGGTTGAGCGGCGACACCGCTGGAATACTGAAAAACGCCTTTGATGTAGCGGTAACCGCCCGCTTCGAACACCCGAACGTCAGCCATAGCGCCACCTTCTAAGTATTGAAAAGCTCGGTTCTCATTTTGCCGCCGGTGGGATTGTCCCGCCTTCGCGCAGTACTTTTCCCCAACGCGCGGTTTCTTCCGTCAGAAACTGTCCAAATTCCGCCGCAGACGTTCCCGCGGCTTGCGCGCCCACGTTGAACAGGCGCTCCTGCAGCTCGGGATCCCTGAGCGCCTTTACGATGTCGGCATTGATCCGGTCGATGAGGTGCTTCGGCGTTTTGAGCGGCGCCTGCATGCCATACCAGCCCAGGAGCTCGAATCCCGGCAGCGTGTCGGCCACGGGCGGGACGCCCGGTGCGAGCGGCGTCGGCTTCTGATAGGTGACGCCGAGCGAACGCACTTTGCCGCTTTGTGTGAACGGCGGCAGCGAAGGCGCGGCGGAACAATAGACCTGGATCATGCCCGCGACGATGTCGTTCAGCACGAGCGGGCTGCCTTTGTACGGCACGTGCTCCATCTTGATGCCCGCCCGCGCGTTGAACGCTTCCATGCACAGATGCGACGAGCCCCACTGGCCCGCGGAGCCGTAGAGGAGCTTGCCCGGTCTCGCTTTAGCGTAGGCGATGAACTCCGGCAGCGACTTCACCGGCAGCGCGGTGCTCACCACGATCACGAAAGGCGTCGACGCGATGAGACTGACCGGCGCGAAATCTCTCGCGAGCATGTGACGCTGTGCCTGCAGCGTGCTGATCAACTGCGTCATCGTGTTCGCCCACAGCGTGTAACCGTCGGGCGCTGCGCGCGCGAGCGTTTCCGCTGCGATGAGGCCCGTTGCGCCCGGGCGGTTGTCGATGACGACCTGATGTCCCCACCCTTCGGCGAGCTTCGCGGCCAGCAGCCGCGCGACGACGTCAGGCGCAGAGCCGGGCGTGTTGGACACGATGAGGCGCACCGGCTTCGTCGGAAAAGTTTGCTGCTGGGCTGCATGCGGCGCGCCGATGAAGGCAAGCAGCGCGCAACACGCGAAAAACTTCTTCATTGCGCTCACTTGGCGACGGCGTCGATCAGACGGTTCACTTCTCACGCCCCGACTGCGGCTTTCGTCCGGACGGCGCTGCTGCCGATCGCTGCATTCACGCGCGGCATGACTTCGTTCGCCATCAGCTCCATCGAGCGTTTCGCGAGCTTCGGATCCACCCAGTCCATCCCGGCATACACGATCTCGCCGAAGTCTCCCGCTTCCTCGCGCAGCGCGAGAATCTCGTCGACGACCTTGTTCACCGTGCCGTGAATGACGAGGTTTTTCAGGATGTAATCCTCGGTGATTTCGGAATCGGGTTGCTCGCGCGCGGTCTTGAACACGCCCTCGCGGCCGCCCAACTTCATCTTCGTGTACAGCTGCTGCCAGTAGAAACGATACGGGCTCGCGGCATCCCCTATAGCGTAGCGGCGGGCGGTCGCGTCGTCGTCGGCGACGAAAATCGTGCGCGCGATGCGCCAGTCGTTGGGGTCCGGCGTCTGCCCGACTCGCGCTTTGCCTTGCGTATAGTTCGCCCAGTGGCTGGGCAGCCATTTGGAAAGCAGAAAGTTCGCGGAGAGCGGGTGGAAATCCTTAGCGCCCATCTCGATCACACCTTTGCTGAAAGGCGCGACGACCGTCCCGACGATCTCCGGGCGCGGCTGCTGATACGGTTTGTAAAGATGGCCGCGGCCGATGTCCAGGTTACGCTGGGTGGCGGTGGTGACTTTGTAGCGATTGTCCGGCAGGTCGATGTCGTAAGGCGTATCGCGCTTCCAGATTTCGAGTATGACGTCGATACAGTCGACGAACATTTTCTGGCGGTCTTCCTTGAGCGTGCCCAGCGCTTCGGCGTCGCAGCGCAACGCGCCCGCGCTGATGCCGAAAATGAAGCGGCCTTTGGCGAGATGGTCGAACATCGCTGCGTGCGAGGCGATCATCACCGGGTGCCACTGCGACAGGTTGCTCGTGCCGGTCGCCAGCTTGATCGTCTTCGTGTCGGAGATCAGCGTGGCGAGAAACAGCATACTGTTCGTGATGTTCTCGGTTTTCTCCGTCAGGTGCTCGCCTACGAATGCATCGTGAAAACCAAGCTTGTCCGCGAGTATGATCGACTTGCGGTCCTCCTGCAGCGTCTCGGTCGGGCTGCGGTCCTGCGGGTGCATGGGCATCGTGAAATAACCGAGTCGCATCCAGCTCTCCTGATCGATGGAGGACCGATTGTAACGCGAGCTTTTTGGGATGAGCGGGCGTGCCGAGCCCGTGCTTGGGCGCGTTATTTCCCCAGCCGATCGGGCCCTTGCGTGAGCGTGCGCACGCGATACAGGCCTTCGCGCGCGGTGAAATAGAGAATGCTTTTTCCAGGACCGGAAAAGGCGACGTTGGTTGGCCGCCGCGGCACCGCGATCGTGCCCAGATACTCGCCGTGACGATCGAACACCTGCACGCCCGGCACGCTCGTTACGTACAGCCGGCCGTAGCGATCGACCGCGAGGCCGTCCCCGCCGCTGTCCTCGTTAGCGGGTATCCCTCGTAAGCGTGCGAAGGCGCGCCGTCGCGCGAGGCTGCCGTCGGGACCGATGTCGAATGCAATCACATCGTGACCGACTGTGTCCGCGACATACAAAACACGGCCGTCCGGTGAAAGCATGACGCCGTTCGGACGCACGATCGAGTCATCGACGACGCGCGCATGCATCGCCACCGGCGGCAG
>DATLEF010000104.1:0-2687 GCA_035525455.1 Burkholderiales bacterium | reverse complement strand
TCTGACCGGATCGTAATTCGCGCTCGCGATCACCGTCGGATTCACCGTGAAAGGTACGTCGGCGAGGAGCAGCGTGTAGCCATCCGGCGCGGCTTTCGCGACGTAGGTCGTGCCGATGAGTGTGCCCGCGCCCGGACGATTGTCGGTGAGGAAGTTCTGCTTGAATGCGTCGGTCAGCTTCGCATTGAGAAGTCGCGCGATTACGTCCGAGCTGCCGCCGGGCGGGAATGGCACGACGACGGTAACCGGTTTTGCAGGATAAGTCTGGGCATGCGCCGCTCCGCAGATCAGCAGAAACGTGCAGAGCAGGCGGCTGAGCTTCTTGATGCCGATCATGATCCTCCTCGGGTTCCTGTAGACGTGGCCGCTGAGAGCGCAATGACTCACAGCGCCGCCACGAATTCCTCTATCAGCGCATTGACCTTCTCGGGGATCTCAGTCGGCGGAAAATGTCCTGCGTCCTGAAGCTTCACGTACTTCGAGCCGGGTACGGCTTCGTGGATGTCCTTCTCGTACTCCGGCGGATTGCCGTGGTCCTGCAGCCCCCGCAGCAGCAGGAGCTTCGGTTTGAGGCTTGCGATGCGATCGCGCACGTCGAAAGCGTCTATTGCCATCAGGTCGTGATATTGCGACATCGGCCCGACCTGGCGGTGCCGCTCCATCAGCCGCTCGCGCAACCCGGGCTCGACCAGATGCATCGCTTTCCTCTGAAACGCGAGCCACTCTTCGTAGACTTTCGGATCTTTCGGCGCCTGCAGACGCAATTCGTAGGTACCGGGTGAACGCACTTTCGGACGTGCAGCGACGGTCATGATCACGATGCCTTTCACTTCATCCGGATAGTCGAGCGCATATTGCAGCGCGATCGATGCGCCCAGCGTGTAGCCGACCAGGACCAGGTCCTTGTTCAGGCCCTGCGACCAGAGCCAGCCGCGCACCCATTCGGTGTAGCGCGCAACGTCCGCGCATGGCGTGCCTTCCAGGTGCCCGGGCAAGGTGGGCGCGACACTCTTCGGGAAATGCCGAAGCTGGTAGTAGTACGCGTCAGCGCACGCGCCCGCCCCGGGTCCATGCAGAAAAACGAGTTGCGACATAGAAAGCCCCTCACAATCGCGGCGGCAAGGGATACGCCGCTGCCGAGGCGGCTATTCTACTGTCCGAGTACCGATCGTATTGCGTCCAGCGATTTGCGCTCGAGCGAGGGAGCAGGAACGGCCGCGCGCGTTATACGATAGCGCGTATGAACACGAGCTACGTGATCCACACTCGGGCGCGCACGATACTCGTCACCGCGCTGATACTCACGGCGGGATGCGCCTCGGACAATGTGCCACTGATCGAGCGCATCAACGCTTACCGCACTTCGCCGCAGACCTGTGCCGGCAAGGCGACCTCGGCGCTCGGCCCGCTTGCACCCGTCGCGGCCCTGGACCAGGTCGACATACGCTCGCCGCAGCAGTCGTTGACCGACGAGCTCAAGCGCACGGGTTACAGCGCTGCACGCGCACAGGCGATCGTGATCTCCGGTCCTTCCACGTCAAGCTCCGCCATGAGCGTACTCAAGGACCGCTACTGCGACGTGCTGGTGAGCACACAGTACTCCGAGATCGGCATCTCCCGTGAAGGCAAGACGTGGCGCCTCGTGGTCGCGCAGCCGCTCATTCCGGCCGATCTCGGTGGCTGGCTGTACGCCGGAAAAGAAATTCTCACGCTCGTCAACGAAGCGCGTGCCAAGCCGCGGACGTGCGGCGAACAAAAGTTCGGCGCGGCACCGGCGCTGGAATGGAACGCAAAACTCGGTTCGACGGCACTCGCGCACAGCCGCGACATGGCGAATCGGAATTACTTTGCGCACGCCGGAAGGGACGGGAGCACGGCCGGCGATCGCGCAGCGCGTGAAGGCTACGAATGGACGCGCATCGGTGAAAACATCGCAGCGGGACAAGGCTCGATCGAGCGCGCGGTCTCGAGCTGGCTCACCAGCCCGAGCCATTGCGTGAACATCATGCAGCCCGATTTCACCCAAATGGGCGCCGCTTATTTCGTGAACCCCGCGAGCGACACCGGCATTTACTGGACGCAGGTGTTCGGAACGCCGGGCCGTTAGCTGCTCGCCCTCCTCGGTTTGCCTTCGCGGATTTCGGCTCCGCCACCAAAGACAGCGCGTGGCATACTGATTCGGCCACAGCGGCGAATGGGGTGTGCAATGAGGGGGGATGCGATGAAAGCGCTACAGTGCGGTTGCCTGGTCGTGCTCGCGGTTGCTGCAGTCGGAACCGTGCACGCGCAATATCCCGCGAAAACGATACGATGGGTGGTCCCGTTTCCACCGGGCGGCGGATCCGACGCGCTCGCACGCATCCTGAGTCCCAAGCTCGCCGAAGCGCTGGGGCAGCAGATCGTGATCGACAATCGCCCCGGCGCGGGCGCTAACATCGGCGCGGAGGTCGCATCGAAAGCGGCGCCCGATGGTTATACCGTGCTCATGGGCAATGTAGCGCATGCGATCAACGTAAGCCTGTATGCGAAGCCGGGCTACGACTTCATCAAAGACTTTTCCGCAGTAAACCTGCTCGCCTCGACGCCGAACATCGTCGTCGTTCATCCATCGCTTCCGGTGCGCACGATCAAGGACTTGATCGCGCTTGCGAAATCGCGGCCGGGAGAGCTCGACGTCGCGTCTTCGG
>DATLEF010000097.1:0-2889 GCA_035525455.1 Burkholderiales bacterium | reverse complement strand
TAGGATGCCGTTTGACGAGGCGACACCGCGCAGGCCGCCAGGCAGGCCACCATCATCACGGTCAGGGCAACGCGGCCGCGCACTTCAAAGCGTGAAATGGATGTCTCGCAGTGCGACCCGGCGCGTGGCAATCTCAACTCTGCCGGGATGTCGCAGGCAGGTAGTTGCGCAGCAGCGCGAACAGCGTTTGCGGATCCACAGGCTTATTGATCACGGCGCATACGGCGCCATCGTCGAGCTGCGGTTTGGCTATACGATCGTTGAACCCGCTGTAGAGAACCACCGGCAGATCCTCCCTCATCGAGACGAGCTCGCGTGCGAGCTCGAGTCCGGTCATGCGCGGCATGGTCTGGTCGGTGATGACGATGTCGAAGCGTCCCGTGTCGGCGGCAAACACCGCGCGCGCCTGTGTTGCGCCGGACACGAATACCGTATCGAGACCCCAGCTTTCGAGGAGATCGCGCATGTATTCGCCGACCGCCTGTTCATCGTCGACGACGAGAACGCGACCGCGCAACGTGCTGCGTGCAACGCGATCTGGGACCGTGCCGGGAACTACATGCACTCCGGGAGTTGCAGCCGGAAGCGGCGGCAGCAGCACACGCATGGCGGTGCCGCCACCCGGTGGCGTCTCGACCAGGAGATGACCGCCGTTCTCGTGCACGATCCCATGCACCGTGGCAAGTCCCATTCCAGTGCCTTTGCCGACTTCCTTGGTCGTAAAGAACGGTTCGAAGATGCGGTCGATGATGTCGGGTGGGATCCCCGGTCCGTTGTCTTCGATGCGCAGCTCCACGAAATCGCCGCGCGCCAGTTGCCTGCACGCGGTGCAGGGCGCTGATTGATCCTTAGCTTCCGCGACGCTCACTTTCACGGTGCCGACACCGTTCATTGCATCGCGAGCGTTCAGGCAGAGGTTGAGCAGGATCTGATCGAGATGCACCGGATCCAGCATGACCGGCGGCACGTCGCGCGCAATATGGGTTTCGATTTCCACTGTCGACGGCAGCGAGCTTCTGAAAAGTTTCACCGACTCGCGCACGAGCGGCGGTAGCGACAGCGCGCGCGGTGCGCCGCGCTGACCGCGGCTGAAGGTGAGCATCTGCTGAATCAGATCGCGCGCGCGCTCGCACGAAAGCCGGGCGTGCTCGAGGTATCTGCCGAGCTTCGCGTCTTGCGTGGCGGTGGATTGCTCGCTGCACAGCACGATATAGCCCATGATGCTCGTCAGCAGATTGTTGAAATCGTGCGCGATACCGCCCGTGAGGTGTCCAATCGCCTCCATTTTCTGCGCCTGGCGCAGCGCCTGTTCAGCCTGCTTGCGCTCGGTGATCTCGCGCGTGAATGCCACGATGCGGCGCTCGCCCGCGATCATCGCAGCCTTCAGAACGACTTCGTCCCAGTGCAGCGTGCCGTCTTTTTTACGCCGGCGCCATTCGAACCGCGAGGTCTTGCCAGATTTCGCTTCGAGCAGACGCTTCGATGCTTCCTCCTGCGTATACGGGTGTTCCCCGGAGCTGAGGTCGCCGACCGAGAGCCGCTTCATCTCATCGTAGCTGTAACCGCAGAGCACGCACGCGCGGGGATTGACGTCGACGATCGCGGCGGTCTCCCAATCGTGAATGAAAATCGCGTCTTCGCTTGCTTCGAAAATAGCGCGATAGCTCGATTCGGAAATGCGCAGCGCATCTTCGGCCTGCTGGCGCTCGAGCTCCGCCGCTGCACGCACGGCGAAAATCTTGAGTATGGATTCGACGAACTGAGCATTTTCGATCGAGTTCCGCGACATGATCGAAATGATGCCGAGTCGTTGGCCTTTGCTGTCGTTCAGGGGAAAGCCTGCGTAGCTTTCGAATCTGAACTTCACGAGGTCGGCATCAGCGGGAAAGGTTTCGCGCAGTCCGGATGGAAAGATGCGGAATGCATGTCCGAGGACTGTTTCGCACGGCGTTCCCGGCATCGCATACTCGAAATTGTCTTTGATCTGGCCGTCCAGAAAAAAAGCGTGGACGCGCATGGTGCATGCAGCAGTGTCGATTGGCGTGGCGATCAATGCGCAATCCACCTGCAGAATGGTGGCGAGATAGCGTACGAGCTCCTGGAAGACGCTCGCGCCCTGCGCGCTGGACACGGCGAGCGCGGCGCTGGTGAGCGCCTCCTCCGTGCGTTTGCTGTTGGTGATATCCGTCGCGATTCCGCATACCGCATACGGCTCCCCCGCGCCGTCGAACAGCGGAAACTTGAACGACAGAAAGGTCCTGGGTTGTTCTTCCTCTTTGGTCGTGATTTCGAATTCGGTTGCCGTACGCTCTGACAGCACCCGAACGTCGCTCGCCCGAAACCGCTTCGCAAGCTCACGGGGCCAGATGTCGTCGTCCGTATGGCCTACGATGCGCTCCGCGGACATGCGCACCGCGCGCTCGAGCTCCCGATTGGCGAAGATGTAACGCCCTTCGCGGTCCTTGACGAAGATCACGGCCTTGGTGGTATCGAGCACGTGCTGCAGCCGCGATTCGCTTCCTGGCTTGAGCCATCCGGCACGGCGCAGGTTCGAAAGATCGTGCACGTGCGCGATCAGCCGCTGCGGTGCGCTCGCACTCTCGGCACGCAGATGGACGAGCGTGTGCACGGGGCGGCCATCGTCGCTGCGAAATTGCCAGGGGAACCACTGCGGAAGGCCGGCACGGGCCGCCTGCACGCGGCGCTGCCAGCGCTCGCTAGAGTACGCGCCGTCAGCCTGAAGGCGCGGGGAGACCTCGACAGGTGATTTACCCGTCAGCTTTGCAGGGCTCGTCCTCAGCGTGCTGCAGAAGGGTGCGTTGCACTCGACAAGGACATCGTCGAGAAGGAACACCCCGTGAGCGTCGGTGCCGAGCGCCTGGGCTGAGC
>DATLEF010000009.1:0-3938 GCA_035525455.1 Burkholderiales bacterium | reverse complement strand
CAGTCATCGTGGAGAACTCCGGTTTCGGTGCGCGCGCCGCCGCCCCGATTGCGCGCCAGGTGTTCGACTACTGGCTGCTCGGCAAGGAGCCGGCAAAGCCCGCGAAGGACGACGACGATGCCCCCATACAGTAGGCGCGTCGGCCGCTTCCTCATCGCGCACCTGGACCAGCCGCTGCTGGGCGCGATGCTGCTCCTGATGGCAGCCGGTCTGATCGTGCTCTACAGCGCTTCGAACGGGAGCTTCCCACGCGTTACGAGCCAGTTCACGAACATGCTGGTCGCGCTGGGCGTGATGTGGCTCGTCGCCAACGTTCCGCCGCACTATCTGATGCGTCTTTCGGTGCCGGTGTACGTGGTGGGTTTGATGCTCCTGCTCGGCGTCGCATTCTTCGGCGAAGTCGTCAATGGCGCGCGGCGCTGGCTCAACCTGGGAATAACCCGCATCCAACCTTCGGAGCTGATGAAAATCGCCGTACCCCTGATGCTGGCGTGGTATTTCGATCGCTACGAAGCGACGCTGCGGTTAAAGAACTACGCGGTTGGCGCCCTGCTGCTCCTGGGTCCGCTGTATCTCATCGCGCGCCAGCCGGACCTGGGCACTGCCGTCCTGATCTTCGCGAGCGGCTGCTACGTCATCTTTCTCGCCGGCCTCGCGTGGCGCGTCATCATCGCTCTTTTCATTGCAGGCGCGGCGAGCCTGCCGCTCGTGTGGTCCGTGCTGCACGATTATCAGCGCCAGCGCGTGCTGACGCTGCTCGACCCTTCGCAGGATCCGCTGGGAGCGGGCTATCACACCATACAGTCGACGATCGCGCTCGGTTCCGGCGGCCTGGCGGGCAAAGGCTGGCTGAGCGGCTCGCAGACCCACCTGGATTTCATACCGGAGCGCACCACCGATTTCATATTCGCGGTGTACTCGGAAGAATTCGGACTGATCGGCAACGGCGTTCTCATGCTGCTTTTTCTGCTCGTCATCGCCCGCGGCGCCGCCATCACGGCCAATGCGCCGTCGCTTTTCGCGCGCCTGCTCGGTGGAGCCGTGACGCTGACGTTTTTCACGTACGCCTTTGTCAACATGGGCATGGTGAGCGGCATCCTGCCGGTGGTCGGAGTACCCCTGCCGCTGGTGAGTTACGGCGGCACTTCGCTCGTGACAATCTGCCTCGGATTCGGCATCCTCATGAGCATACAAACGCACAAGAAGCTCGTACAAACGTGAGGCTACTGCCGCCTCCTGCCTCAGTCCTGACGACGGTCCTGATTGGTGCTGCAGCTGCCGTGCTGAGCGCCTGCGGCTCTGCGCCGGTGACGCGTGAGAAGCCGATCGAGCGCACGGAGCGCCCAGCGCGCGTCTCGAAAGCCCCTTCGACGCCTGCGCCTACAGCCCCCCGGTCCAGCCGCGGCGGCGGCTATTATCTCGACGACGGGCCGGGCGACGCTCCACCGCCCGACCTCGAGGGTATTCCCGAGCCCGTTCCTCAGCTCGAGCCGCTGCACCGCGGCGCCATGCGTCCTTATGTGGTGATGGGACAGTCTTACACGCCGATGACCGAGCTTGCGCCTTACAGAGCGCGCGGCGTCGCGTCCTGGTATGGCCGCCGCTATCACGGCAAGCAGACCTCGACGGGCGAGATTTACGACATGTACGCGATGAGCGCGGCGCATCCGGTGCTGCCGCTCCCCAGCTACGTGCGCGTGACCAATGTAGCGAATGGCAAATCGGTCGTCGTGCGCGTGAACGATCGCGGTCCGTTCATCGACAGCCGCGTCATCGATCTTTCGTACACGGCCGCGCACCGGCTCGGCGTGCTTGCCGGCGGCAGCGCGCTCGTGGACGTGGAAACGATCATTCCCGATGGTTCGGCAGGCACCGCGTTCGCGGCCGCACCGCGGTCGGCGCCGCCGTCACCCGCGGTGCGGCCTTCCGGCGCGATCGCTCGTGCGCGGCCGTCATCGGTCGACATGCAGGCGACAACCGAAGTCGATCCCATACTCGCAATCGCCATGGCGGCGGCGGCGCGAGAAAGCGAAGCGGCAGCAAGGCCGGCTTCGGACGTCCGGTCGGGTGCGGCGGCCACGACGCCGTTGAGCACGTATCAACCGGAAGGCGACGGCATCTACCTGCAGCTGGGCGCCTTCGGCTCGCGCGATAACGCGGAGAGCTATCTCGCGCGCGCTAAAGCGCAGCTCGACTGGCTCGCGCAAACGCTGCATCTCTTTCCGCGCGACGGCATTTATCGCGTGCACGCAGGCCCTTATCCGAGCGCGATCGAAGCGCGGCAAGCGGCCGAACGCGTCGCGCTCGCCGTGGGCAGCAAGCCGGTCATCGTCAGCCGCTGACGGCGAGCCCTGAGCAGGAGTCAGGCGCGTAGCGCTACAGAACGTAGCGCGCGAGATCCTCGGTTTGCGCGAGATCTTTCAACCGTTGATCGACGTACGCGGCATCGATCACGATCGTGCTGCCGGCGTGCTTCGCGGCGTCGAATGACACTTCTTCGAGCAGGCGCTCCATCACCGTGTACAGGCGGCGTGCCCCGATATTCTCCATTTTCTCATTTACCTGCCAGGCGATCTCGGCCAGACGGCGGATCGCCTCCGGTCTGAATTCGAGCGTCACCTGCTCGGTCGCGAGCAGCGCTTCGTATTGGCGCGTAAGACACGCGTCGGTGTTGGTGAGTATCTGCTCGAAGTCGTTGACCGAGAGACTGGCGAGCTCGACGCGTATCGGAAAGCGGCCCTGAAGCTCGGGTATCAGGTCGGACGGCTTCGACAGATGAAAAGCGCCGCTCGCAATGAACAGGATATGGTCGGTCTTGATCATTCCGTACTTGGTCGAAACGGTCGTGCCTTCCACGAGCGGCAGCAGATCACGCTGCACGCCCTGGCGCGAGACGTCTGCGCCGTGCGTTTCCTGCCGCGCGGCGATTTTGTCTATTTCGTCCAGAAAAACGATGCCGTTCTGCTCGACGTTGCGCAGCGCGTTCGCTTTCAGGTCCTCGTCATTGACGAGCTTCGCCGCCTCTTCATCGGTGAGTAGCTTCATCGCCTCGCGGATTTTCAGCTTGCGCGTGCGCTTGCGACCCTGCCCCAGATTCTGAAACATGCTTTGAATCTGCGAGGTCAGATCTTCCATGCCCGGCGGCGCGAAAATCTCCATTTGCGTCTGCGCCGCCGACACTTCGATCTCGATCTCCTTATCGTCCAACTCGCCTTGGCGCAGCTTCTTGCGGAATTTCTGCCGTGTCGCCGTGTCGCTTTCGACGCTCGCGCCTGAATAGTCGCGCGCGGGCGGCAGCAGTGCGTCGAGAACGCGGTCTTCTGCGAGATCTTCTGCCTGGTGCCGCACTTTGCGCGTCGCGTGCTCGCGCGCCTCCTTGATAGCGGTCTCCACCAGATCGCGCACGATCGTATCGACGTCGCGTCCGACATAGCCGACTTCGGTGAACTTGGTGGCCTCGACTTTGACGAAAGGCGCCTCGGCGAGACGCGCAAGCCGCCTCGCGATCTCGGTTTTGCCCACGCCTGTGGGCCCGATCATCAGGATGTTCTTCGGCGTGATTTCCTGACGCAGCGGATCGGCGACCTGCTGACGGCGCCAGCGGTTGCGGAGCGCCACGGCAACCGCGCGCTTGGCGTCGTGCTGGCCGATGATGTGTTTGTCGAGCTCGTGGACGATCTCTTGGGGGGTCAATCGATGGTCTCTATCGTGTGCTGCTGATTGGTGTAGATGCATAGGTCGCCGGCGATCGTCAGGGCGCGCTTGACGATATCTGCCACACCGAGATCGGTGTAGTCGAGCAGCGCGCGCGCAGCCGCCTGTGCGTACGGACCGCCGCTGCCGATCGCGATCAAGCCCTGCTCGGGCTCCAGGACGTCGCCGGTGCCGGTGATGATGAGTGACGTCTCGCGGTCGGCGACGGCGAGCATCGCCTCCAG
>DATLEF010000084.1:0-7412 GCA_035525455.1 Burkholderiales bacterium | reverse complement strand
CCGCTCACGGCGGAGCTCGACATCCACTGCGGCGGCGGCGGACAGAATTCAGCCGAAGCTCAGGAACTCGAGATTAAAGCCTGACGCCTTGTTCCCAGCCGCCCTCGAAGAAATTCGTCTCGAGCGGTTTCCGCGAGCGCGGCCTGAGCTCTTTCTGCCTGGTCTCTTCATCGAGCACGTCGGGTGTAGCCTGGTAACCCACGGCGATCATCGCCATTGGTGTGTACTCCTCGGGGATAGCGAACGACGCGCGCGCTTTCGCAGCGTCGTAACCACCCATCTGGTGCACCGCGAGGCCTATCGCGGCGCCCTCCAATGCGAGACACGCGCTGGCGGCGCCGGTGTCGTGCGGGCCATAGCGGTTCGGCTTGCCGCTGTGACCAAAGATGCTGCCCGCGCATGAGAGCATGAGCAGCGGCACGTTCATTACCCACTTCTTGTTATTGTCGGACAGGCACTCGAACGCCTTCTCCCATCCGGCGGGATCGCGTGCGCGGTCCCAGATGAGATAGCGCCACGGCTCGTCGCCGTTGCACGAAGGCGCCCAGCGCGCGGCTTCGAGGAGCTGAGCGAGCTGCTCGCGCGTCACGCTGCGGCTCGCATCGAACGCCCGCGGGCTCCAGCGTTTCGCAAGCAGCTCGTGTATGGGAACGCTCGTCATTGCTTTTCTGTCGTCCATTTTTCCTCCGTTATTCCTCAGTACGCTCGGGCAAGCCCCCGGGCCAGCGCTCGACGTCCGCTTCGAACAGCTCGCGCAGCTGGATCGCCGCCTGTTGCGTCGTTTGCACGACCTGCGCTTCGTTGTGATGCACCGCGTACTGGGCTTCGAGCTGGGCTTCGTCGTGTTCCTTGAACAGGTGCGCGGCGCGTTGCGCCAGCGGCACGCTGAAGCCCAGCCGCAGTAAAGCCTGGTGCGCGACGTTCAGGCTCGCGGGAAACGTATCGCGGTGGATGACGGTCACACCCAGGTCGCGGAGGCGAAAGTAATGCACGCGATTGCGCGCGCGTGCGAGGATTTCGAGATCGGGAAAATTGCGACGCACGATCGCTGCGGTTTTGACCGACGCGTCGACATCGTCGATCGCGAGCACGAAGAGTTTCGCCTGCCCCGCTTTGGCGGCGTTCAGCAGCTCGAGCCGGGAAGCATCGCCGTAGTAGATGCGGTTCCCGTAGCGGCGTACGAAATCGACCTGGGCGTAGCTCACGTCGAGCGCGGTGAAAGAAATCCCGCACATGCGCAGCACGCGGGAGACGATCTGGCCGAAGCGGCCGAAACCGGCGATGATCACCGGTGCAGGGGGAGCGTCGATGCGATCGTAATCTTCGGCGATCGTGCGCGCGGTCCACGCGGCGAGTGCGCGCTCGTGGAGCACCATCACGGGTACTGCGAGCACCATCGACAACGTCACCACAAGCACGAGGAACTCGCGCGTAGGAGCGTCGAGGATGCCGATTGCCCCGGCAGCTGCGAAAAGCACAAACGCGAATTCACCGGCTTGCGCGAGTGCGACGGCGAGCCGCTGCCCTTCAGCATGGGGCGTTTGCGTGAGGCGCGTAATGGCGTACATCACCGCGAACTTGACGGTGATGAGCCCCAGCGCAAGCCCGAGGAGCAGGAGCGGCATCTCTCTGGCGAGCGTCAGGTTCGCGCCCATCCCCACGGTCATGAAGAACAATCCCAGCAACAATCCCTTGAACGGCTCGATGTCGGCTTCGAGCTCGTGCCGAAATTCGGAGTCGGCGAGCAGCAGCCCCGCGAGGAACGCCCCCAGCGACATCGAAACACCGAGCCGCTCCATGATTACGGCAGCGCCAACGACCAGCAGCAAAGCCGCCGCCGTAAAGATTTCTGCGGTGCTGTGCTGCGCGATGAATTTGAGCGCGGGCCGCACGATAATGCGTCCCGCGATGACGAAGCCGATGATCGCTGCGACGGCTTTGGCCGTGACCGTCCAGCTCACCGCGTCTTTCATCGACGCATACGCCAGCAGCGGCAGCAGCGCGAGCAGCGGTATCACCACGATGTCCTGGAACAGCAGCACCGCGAAAGCCTGTTGACCGTGGCTCGAATTGAGCTGTCCGCGCTCGGCGAGCGACGCAAGGCCGATCGCTGTGGACGACATCGCGAGGCCCAGACCTGCGACGACCGCCGCCTGCCAGCTCAGGCCAAGCCATACCGCAAGACCACCGAGAACGAGCGCCGTAGCGCCCACTTGTGCACCGCCCAACCCGAAAACGCGATTGCGCATTTTCAGCAGTCGCGAGGGCTCGAGCTCGAGACCGACGAGAAAAAGCAGCAACGCGACGCCGAACTCGGCGAAGCTCAGTGTGTTTTCCGCATCGGGTATGACGCCGAAACCCCACGGCCCGAGCAGTATTCCTGCTGCGAGATACCCGAGCACGCCGCCCAGCTTCAAACGCTGGAACAACGGCACCAGCACAACGGCGCTCAGCAGAAAAATAGTCGCGAGCTCGAGGAGATGCATAGGGATTCAGTTCGCTGGTGCTCGCGTCGGCTTCTTTGCCTGTCAGACTGCAGCGGTTCCCAGCTCGCGCAGCCCGCGCCGGCGCCGGCGATTGTCCATGCTCAACGGACCCGCGCCTACGCCCATGATGAAAACCAGGGCGCCAACGATGGTCACGTTCTTCATGAAATGGTTGCGCTGATTGCGTACTTCTTTTTCCGGATACGTCCAGTAGTTATGAAAATACAGCGTCGCCGGAACCAGAAAAATGATGAGCGCGAGCGCCGCCCAGCGCGTGTGCCATCCCACGATCAGCAGTATTGCGCCGACGAGCTCGAATACGATGGCGCCCACGAGTAATACTTCCGTCATCGGCATGCCTTTGGCAGCCATGGCGCCCGCAGTTGCGCCGAACGCCGTGATTTTCCCGACCGCCGACTGGAGAAAAATCAACGCCATCAACATGCGGCCTACGAGCGCCCCATATCGCTTTGCCAGATCACACAGAGCGCTCATCGTCATTTCCCTCCCGCGAAATAATCGAGCTCGTTACTTCATAGCCTGCGGCGATCCACGCTTCGACGCCCCCTTCCAGCGGCCGCACGCGGCGGAACCCTTTGTCCATCAGCATGCGGGCGACACGCGCCGCGCTCGCTTCGTTAGGTCAACTGCAATAGATCACGACATCACGGTCGGGCGCAATGCGGCCCGCAAACGCCTCGAGCTCGTCGGCGCCCACGGTGACTGCACCGGCGATGCGCCGCGGCTCGGCATCGCGCGCGAGCGGCGAACGCACATCGAGTATGACAGGGTGAGCGCCGCTGTCGATCATATGGCGCAAGTCATCCACGCTGATGCGCACCATGCGCAGGAAGCGGATGAGGAGGTGCCGCTCGACCAATTTGACCGCGATATATGCCGCAATGACGAGTGCAAGGACGATCAACGCGCCGGTACCCATTGCGCTGATACGCTCGAGCAGCCACTCCACTTCGCGCGAGAAGAAAAATCCCGCGGTCGCCGGCGCCGCCGCCCAGAGGACCGCGGCTGCGGCGCTGTAGGCGATGAAAGGTGCGAAATCAAGACGCATCGTACCAGCAAGCGGCGGGGCCATCGTTGCAAAGCCCGGGATATATTTGGCGAGTACGAGCGAAGGCGGACCCCAGCGCGTGAAAATGTTTTCAGTCTGCTTCACGCACGAATCAGGCTCGATCGAAATGCGGCACAACGTGCGCAACACGCGATAGCCGTAACGCTTGCCGGCGAGGTACCACGGCACGTCGCCTAGCAGTGACGCTACGACCACGACGATCGCGAGCGGCACGACGTGCAGGGTGCCCTCGGCCACCAGCGCGCCTGCCACAACGAGCATCGGCATTGCGGGTATGGGCAGTCCCAGCTGCGCGAGGAGCACGTTCAGGAAAACGAGCGTCAGCCCGTGCTGCGCGAGCAGCTGCCTCAGCTCTTCCAATGCTCGCCCCGTCTCACCGTCATGCGACGATCATAACGGCGCGCGCGCTTCGGGGCTACCGCGGGGCGACTCGGGCGCTCAGGCTTCCTTGCGGTCGCGCTCCTGATTCGCGATGTCCTCGTGGACCTGCTTCATGTCCACGGCTTTCGCCTGGCTGATCACGCTTTCGAGACCCGCCGCGGGTAACGCGCCCGCCTGCGAGAACAGTATCACCCGCTCGCGAAACAGCATGAGCGTTGGAATCGAGCGAATCGCGAAATGCCCGGCAAGCTCCTGTTCCTGCTCGGTGTTCACTTTCGCGAACACGATGTCCTGATGTTGCTCGGACGCGGCTTCGAACACCGGCGCGAACCCTCTGCACGGTCCGCACCACGGCGCCCAGAAGTCCACGATGACCGTATCGTTGCCGGTGACGACGGATTCGAAGTTATCTTTGGTGAGCTCGATGGTGGCCATGACAGTCCCGTAGTGGGTAGCGATAGACGTCAATCATGCAACTTTAGGACCGGGATTGCAGCCGTCCACTATCGGTCGAGCGTTTTGTCGCTCACCATCTAACGTTTCCGGCTTTTAGAGTCTTAGCCTCAATGCAGTTTCACGCGTGGCTCGGTCCGACGCGTGAATATACGTCCGAGCACGTCGAACACCACTTTAGCTGCGCCGTGCAGCGCATAAAGGTGCATGCGATAGAGCGAGATATACATGAGGCGCGCGAACACGCCTTCGATGAAGAGGCTGCCGCCGAGGAGCTTGCCCATGAGACTGCCCACGGTGCTGTATTCGCCGAGCGATACGAGAGAGCCGAAATCGCGGTAGACGAAAGGCCGCAGGGGCTTGCCGGTGAGCCGGCGCCTGAGATTACGCACGAGCTGCGTCGCCTGCTGATGCGCGGCCTGCGCGCGCGCCGGAACGCACGGCGCGTGGCCCGGCCACGGGCAGCACGCGCAGTCGCCGATCGCGAAAATATCGGCATCGAGCGTCGTTTGCAGCGTCTCTTGAACGATCAGCTGATTGAGCTTGTTACTTTCGAGCCCGTCGAGATCGTTCAGGAAATTGGGCGCCTTGATACCCGCCGCCCATACGGTGAGCTCGACCGGAATCACGCGCCCGTTCGATGTCGCCACGGCGCGAGGGCGAACCTCGGTCACTTTTTCGCCCGTGAGCACCTCGACGTGCAGCCCCTTCAGCAGCTCGTGTGCCGCGAGCGCCAGCCGCTCCGGCAGGGCAGCGAGTATGCGGGGGCCGGCTTCGATGATCGTCAGCTGAATGTCGCGCTCGGGGTCGATTTTTTCGAAGCCGTAGGCGAGAAGCTGCCGCGTCGTCTTGTGCAGCTCGGCTGCGAGCTCGACGCCGGTCGCACCGCCCCCGATGATCGCGACATTCAATTGCTCCGGCCGCACCGGCGCCGTCTGTGCATTTGCGCGGATGCAGGCGTTGATGAGACGGTGGTGAAAGTATTCGGCCTGTTTCGGCGTGTCGAGACTGATTGCGTGCTCGCGGGCGCCGGGCGTGCCGAAGTCATTGGTGCGGCTGCCGACGGCGAGCACGAGGGTGTCGTAAGGGATCTCGCGCCGCTTGATGAGCTCTTCAGTTTCGTTCTCGTCGTAAGTGGGCGCGATTTTGACGACGCGCCGTGTTCTGTCGAGACCGTCCATGCGGCCGAGCTGAAACTCGAAGTGATGCCAGCGCGCCTGCGCGAGGTAATCGAGATCGTGCTCGTAAAGATCCATGCTGCCGGCGGCGACTTCGTGCAGCAGCGGTTTCCACAGATGAGTACGCGCACAATCGACGAGTATCACGCGCGCGTGCCGTTTGCGGCCCAGCCGGTCGCCGAGCCGCGTGGCGAGCTCCAGACCGCCTGCCCCGCCGCCCACGATGACTATTCTGTGCAGATCGAGCTCTCGGTATGCTATAAACCGTGGACGTCCGCGATTGGCGAGCGCTTGCGGCTTACTGCTCACGGCTTACTGCAGCCGACGCGCTTTGCTGTAACAGCTTCAACATCGCCGCGGCCTTGTCGAAAGTTTCCTGATATTCGTCTTCGAGCTTAGAATCTGCGACGATTCCGCCGCCCGCCCAGAAACGGATTTCGCCTCGAGCAAGCACGAGCGTGCGAATGGCAATATTCAGGTCCATGTTGCCGTCGTACCCGAGATAACCGATCGCTCCGCAGTACACGCCGCGCCGTTGCGGCTCGAGCTCTTCGATGATCTGCATCGCGCGCATTTTCGGCGCGCCGGTGATCGAGCCGCCAGGGAACGCCCCGCGCAGCAGATCGATGGCGTCGCGGTCGCTTTCGAGCTCTCCGGTCACCGTGCTGACGAGATGATGGACGGTCGCGAAGCTTTCCACGTCGAAGAGCCGCGGCACCTTGACCGAGCCGAGACGGCATGTTTTCGACAGGTCGTTGCGCAGCAGGTCGACGATCATGACGTTTTCGGCACGGTCTTTCTCGCTGGTGCGCAGCGCTTCCACAAGCTCAGCGTCGAGGCGGGCATGACCCGCGCGCGGCCGGGTGCCTTTGATCGGTCTGGTCTCGACGCGGCCGTCGACGACTCTCAAAAAGCGCTCGGGCGAAGCCGACAGCACCTGCGCGTACGGCGTGCTGAGATACGCCGCAAAAGGCGCCGGATTCAACACTCGCAGTGCTTGATAAGCGAGCCAGGGATCGCCGGTCGCCTGCGCGCTGAAACGCTGTGCGAGATTCACCTGGTAGCAATCGCCGTCGGCGATGTAACGCTTGATGCGCTCGAAAGCTCGCGCGTAAGCCGCGCGGGGCATGTTCGACACGACCGGCGAAGTGATACGAAACGGCTTGCGGCTGCGCTCGGGAGTAGCGTTGCTGAAGAGCGCGACGAGGGCGTCCCATTTGATGTCCGTATCCGGATCGCGGCCCTGTCCGACAAGCCAGCTCCGCCGCTCGCTGTGATCGACGACGAGGGCCCAGTCGTAGATGCCGACGGCCATGTCCGGAATGCGCTCCGCATCGCGCGCCACAGCCGGCAGGCGCTCGATCCGCCGTGCGAGATCGTACGCGAAGTAGCCGATCGCGCCGCCGCAGAATGGCAGCGCGCTGCAGCACGCGGGATCCGCGCTCACGAATCGCCTGACGAGCGTGAAGGGATCCTCGCGGGTGAGCTCGATCGTGTCGCAGTGGATTTCGGTCAGTGCGCCACGCGTGACGAGCCGTACGTAAGGCTGGGCCGCCAGGATGTCGTAGCGCGATTGCCCGGGATGGTGGAGGCCGCCGTCCAGGAAAACGGCCCACGGCGCATCGGCGATCGCTTCGAAAAGCGTCGCGCTGTCCGGTCGATACGGAAGCTCCGTGAGCAAAGGCGGCGACATGATGCGGCGTCAGAACACAACGACGCTGCGGATGGACTTGCCCTGGTGCATCAGATCGAAACCCGTGTTGATGTCCTCGAGCTTTAAAGTGTGCGTGATGAGATCGTCGATATTGATCCTGCCGTCCATGT
>DATLEF010000082.1:0-5004 GCA_035525455.1 Burkholderiales bacterium | reverse complement strand
GGCGTCAACATTCCGCAGGTTCTCTTTAAAGGCTCGGGCCCCGCATACGTGAGCCTTATCTCCGGTGAGATCTCCCTCTCGTTTGCGACCGTGCTTTCTGCGATCCCTCACGTGAAAAGCGGCAAGATCAGGGCGCTCGGTGTCACGACGAAGAAACGCGTGTCGGTCGTGCCCGACGTGCCGACGATCGCGGACTCGGCACTGCCGGGGTTCGAAGCTTCACAATGGTTCGGCATACTGGCGCCGGCGCGCACACCGCGCCCGATTGTCGATCGCCTGAATCAGGCGCTCGCCAAGGCTTCCAGCAGCCCTGACGTCAAAAGCCGCTTCGCGGCGGAAGGCGTCGAGGTCGTCAACAGCACGCCCGAGGAATTCTCAGCGGTCATCAAACGCGAGCTCGTGCAATGGGCAAAGGTCATCAAGGCCGCGGGTATTACACCGCAGTGAAGCTAACTACGAGAGAACTATGACAGCAGATAAGAACGCGGAACGCATCGAACGCTTCAAGCAGAAGTACGGCGCCGCCGCTATCGACAATGGCATGCGGCTGAGACCCGACGATTTCCTGGACGAGGTCGAGTGGCGCGACAGAATCGACCAGCATTACACGCGCTCGTGGCTCGAGTTCACCTACGGCGGGCTGTTCGCGCGCAAAGGACTGGACGAGCGCACACGCCTCCTCGTTTCGATCGCGCAATTCCTCGCTCTGGGAGAGATGGAGGAATTGGAGCGCCAGATTCCGAGCGCGCTCGCAGCCCGGGCCACGCCCCGGGAAGTCCTCGAAATCATCCTGCAGTCGACGGTCTACATCGGCTACGTCAAAGCGAGCCGCGGCGCGCGCATTTGTGTGAAGGTCCTGGAAAAGCTCGGTCGTCTCGACGAAATCACGAAAACCCAGCTCCCGCTCGAAGGACGCATGCCGGAGCGCTCGCTCGAGAAAGAGCGGGGGAGCTGGCCTGCCGCAAAGTCGGAAGAGGAGACCGCGCTGCGCGAGGCGCTCCTGAAGAAATACGGCTGGAAAGGCGTCAGTACCCGCATCCGCACGCAAGCGCACCAAGGTAACGAGAGCATCAGGAGCTGGAACAGCATCGATCCGGACTACCTCCAGCGCTGGTTCGACTTCATCTACGGCGAGCTGTATCCGCGCGGCGTCATCGACGACCGCACGCGTCTGCTGATGATGGTTGGGATCTGCCTCGCCCTCAACGAGCCGATACAGCTCGAGAATCACATGCGCGGTGCGATGCTGCTCGGCGCGACTGCGCGCGAGGTGCTCGAAGTGATCGTGCAATCGACGGCCTACGTTGGCATGCCCACCACGATCCTCATGGTTCGCATGCTGGAGCGCGTCGCCAAGGAAGAAAACCGCTTGAGCGAGCTGGGCACAGCCTCTTCGTAGGCCACTTTCGTCCGCGCAGCCATATAATCCGGCGTGGGCGGCGAATGTGATGCAGGCCGCAAGTATCGAATTGAACAAGGAGAGAGCAAATGGCAATCGCACTGACCGCTGAGCTGGGCCGCTTCATCTCGAATCTGCGCTACGAAGACATTCCTGCCGAAGCGCGGGAGATCATCGCAATCGGTTTCACCGACTGCGTGGGCGTGATGATCGCGGGATCGAAAGAAGAGGCCGTGAGCGTCGCGACCGCCACACTTTCGCCGACGCGCGGGGAGTCGACTCTTGTGTTCGGTTCGACATCGGCGTCAGCCCTCGAAGCCGCATTGATCAACGGCATCGCAGCGCACGCACTCGATTACGACGATGTCGCGCAACGAGGGCACCCGAGCGCCGTGCTCGTGCCGGCGATCCTGGCCGAGGCGCAGGCGGTGGGCGCATCGGGCAAGGACATGATGGTTGCGTATGCGGCAGGTTACGAAACGTGGGCCGAGCTCGTGCGCCGCGACGTCGGTCACCATCACGAGAAAGGCTGGCATCCCACGGGCATTTTCGGCTCGATCGGCGCGGCTGCCGCGTGTGCGTCGCTGCGCAAGCTCGACGCGCAGAAAGCGACATATGCGATCGCGCTGGGCGCCTCGCAAAGCGCAGGGATCATGGCGAACTTCGGGACCATGACCAAGCCTTTTCACGCGGGCCGCTCCGCGCAGTCGGGCGTGCTCGCGGCGCGTCTCGCTGCGAACGGCTTCACCTCGTCGCCCGACGCTTTCGAGCATCCGCAGGGCTTTCTGTCGGCGGTCTCGCAGAAAGGCCAGCTGGATCTCGAAATGCCGCTTGAAGCCGGCACGAAGTGGAAACTTCTCCGTGACAAGCTGGGCGTCAAGAAGTATCCGCTGTGTTATTGCACGCATCGTGCGCTGGACGCGATGCTCGATCTGACCGGGGAGCAGAATATCGATCCGGCAAAAGTGAGCAGCGTCACGGTATCGACGAGCCGTCTCAACTCGAAGATCCTGCGTAATCACTTACCGCAGACGGGCCTCGAAGCCAAATTCAGTATGGAGTTCGCGATGGCGTCCGCGCTGGTCGCGAAACGCGCGGGCCTTGCAGAGCTCACCGACGATTTCGTGTTGAGCCCCGAAGTGCAGGCGCTGATGAAGCGCGTGACCGTGGAGCCCGACGACCGTGTGGATCCGGAGAAGCCCGGCAAGTCGCCGTATGATCTGGTGACCGTCGAGACCGTCGACAAGCGCCGCCTCGAAAGCGCGAAAGTGAACAACATCCGCGGCGGCGCTGAGCTGCCGCTCAAGCGCGAAGAACTGTGGACCAAGTTCGAAGGCTGCCTGCAGACGAGCCCCCGGCCGTTTGCGGCGCGTCATCTCTTCGATGCGCTCATGGCGCTCGATGAGGTCAAGCACGTCAATCAAATCCCCGGCCTGGGAGGCGAGCCGCCGAAACGTTCACGAGCACCCGCGCGCTCCGAGAGCGCTTCGGTCGCGGCGAAGTAAAACTAATCGAGCTTCACGTTCGCCGCTTTCACCACTTTGCCGAGCGTCACGATGTCCTTGTCGATCATCGCGGCGAACTGCTCCGGTGTGCTGCCGGAAGGGCTCACACCTTCGCGTGCGAGCTTCTCGCGGGTGTCGGGCGACTGGAGGACTTTCACGACGTCGCCATGCACCTTGTTGACGATGTCGCGCGACGTCCGTGCGGGTGCGAAAAGGCCCCACCACGTGACGGCTTCGTAACCCGGAAGCGCTGCTTCTGAGATCGTCGGCAGCTCCGGCACCGCTTCGGAGCGCTTGAGCCCGGTCACCGCGAGCGGCCGGAGCCTGCCCGTTTTCACGTGAGGCAGCGCGGACACCGGCGTGGAAAACTGCAGCTGCACGTGGCCGCCGACGAGCGCGACGACCGCAGGACCGCCTCCCTTGTACGGCACGTGCGTCATATCGACTTTCGCCATCAACTTGAAGAGCTCACCGGCCAGGTGCTGCGGGCCGCTGCTGCCGCTCGAGGCATACATAATTTCGCCGGGGCGCGCTTTGGCGAGCGCGATGAGCTCCTTGACCGACTTGACCGGCAGCGACGGATGAACGACGAGCACGTACGTCGACGTCACACAGACAGTGATCGGCGCGAAATCTTTTATCGTGTCGTAGGGCAGCTTCGCGATGAGGCTCGGGTTGATCGTGTGATTGGTCGAGCCCATCAACAGGGTGTAGCCGTCAGGCGGCGCCTTGACGACGATCTCGGAGCCGATGATCGTGCTCGCACCCGGACGGTTCTCGATCACGACCGGCTGGGCCCAGAGCTCTGAGAGCTTTTGTCCGATCAGCCGCGCGGTGTAATCGGTGCCGCCGCCGGGCGGGAACGGCACGATCATGCGAACCGCTTTCGATGGATAGGACTGAGCATGCGCGACGTTGCACAGGGCCAGGATCAGCGCGAGACCAGCGGCGCACAATGCCGAGCTTTTCATTCTTGTCGTCTCCCCGGGTAACCCGTTCGAGCATAGCACGCATATGTTAGATTCCATCCGAGCCCACGGGAGGAACCATGCGAGACCTGGAGAAACTGAGCGCTGCTGAAGCGGCGCGACTCATTGCCGCGCGCGAGTTGACGAGCGTCGCGCTCGTCGAGGCGTGCTTCGCGCGCATCGCGGAACGCGAGCCGCAGGTGCAGGCCTGGGCACATCTCGATCGCGACGCGGCGCTCGCGCGAGCGCGCGAGATCGATCGCACCGGCCTGCGCGGCCTGCTCGCCGGTGTGCCGATCGCCGTCAAGGACGTGATCGACACCGCCGACCTGCCCACGCAGTACAACTCGCCGATCTACCGCGGCTACCGGCCGCGCGCCGATGCGGCGTGCGTTGCGCTGGCGCGGCGCGAAGGCGCGATCGTGATCGGAAAGACGGTCACGACCGAATTCGCGTCACGCATGCCCGGCCCGACGCGCAATCCGCACAACCCGGCGCATACACCCGGGGGATCGTCGAGCGGCACAGCCGCCTCCGTCGCCGATTTCATGGTCCCATTCGGTTTCGGCACACAGACCGGCGGCTCGGTCATTCGACCTGCGGCGTACTGCGGCGTGGTCGGCTACAAGCCCACCTACGGCACGATCAATTGCGCGGGCATGAAACATCTCTCCGAGTCGCTGGACACGATAGGCGTGATGGGCCGCACGGTCGCCGATTGCGCGCTGCTCGTACACGCCGTGTCATCGCGCAAGCTCCCGGATTTCGAAGCGGTCTTGTCGGCACCGCGCTTCGGGCTGTGCAGGACTTCGCGCGCAAAAGATGCCTTGCCCGAAACGCATCCGGCGCTGGAGCGCGCGGCATCCGCGCTGTCAGCGCGAGGCGCGACGGTGCGTGAGTTCGAGCTGCCGAAACATTTCGACAGAATCTATGACGACCAGAACGTGATTTCGGGGTTCGAAGCCGCCCGCGGCCTGGCGTGGGAAATGAACACGCACCCGGAGGGCTTGAGCGAATACATGCGCAAGCACATCACTGAGTATTTGCAGACCCCGCATGCTCAATACACGGAAGCGCTCCGCCACGCGCGGCAATGCCGGGATGAATTCGCGGCGGTCACCCTTGATTTCGA
>DATLEF010000066.1:0-25796 GCA_035525455.1 Burkholderiales bacterium | reverse complement strand
CAGACCCGCACGTAATCGTGGACGCCTTTGCTCTCGAAAAGCCTGGGGATGACCTCTTGTTTCAACGCTTCGAACGCATCGGGATCGCGGAAAAACTCCGTGACGCTGATGAGCAGATCCTTGAGCAGCACGCGAGCATCATCCGGATGTTCTTTCAGCCAGGCGGCATAGGCCGACAGGTCCGCGAGCTCGTGTATGGCGAGCCGCCTCTCGATGCGCCGAAGGAGCGTGGTCTGCTTGTAGCTTGAGAAGTCATGACCCGTGACCAGCCTTACCTGGGACAGAACGTCGCGCAACGCCTGTTCGTCCGTCTCGGGGCTGCCCCATTGCCCGCGCACCAGATCGAGATGTCGCCGATAGGCTCGTATCTTTGCCGGGATCTCGCTGACAGGCAGCACGTCGTCGACGAGTCGCGTCTCGATCGCGTGCCGCGGCATGCCATCGTGCGCGGCTTCGCTCGGGTCCTGCACGATGCACAGGCCGCCGCACTCCTTCACTCGTTTGAGCCCGGCGGAGCCGTCGGCACCGGTGCCTGAAAGGACGACACATACGGCTCGCGCGCCCTGCGAATCGCCGAGCGTGCGAAAGAAAATATCGATAGGCGCGCGCCGTTGCTCCTGGGTGGTGACCGCTGACAGGGAGAGGTGGCCGTCCTCCACTGACAGGCTTTGATTCGGCGGGATGACATACGCGCGATCGACCTCCACCTTCACGCGTTCCCGGACCTGCACCACCGGAATCGCGGCGACACCCTGCAGCAATTCCGCCAGCTGGCTTTCGTGATCGGGTGACAGGTGCAGGATGACGACGTACGACGCCCCGCTTTCTTTCTGTACCTGTGAGAAGAATGCTTTGAGCGCGTCGATCCCGCCTGCTGAGGCGCCCACGCCGACGATCAGGAATTGTTCTTGCTGTTCCTGGCTGCGGGCCGTTTCGAGCTCACTCGTCATAGCCCATCCTACTACTCCTCGACCGCGCGGTCATGAGTGCCGCGTACGACCTCACGAGGGTCCTGATATGCGCAGAGAAATCGTGGTAATCGGAGCATCCGCTGGAGGCGTCGAGGCTTTAAAAAGCCTCTTTGCGACAATTCCAGAACACTTCGATGCGTCCGTGTTCGTCGTGCTCCATACATCGCCTGATTCGCCGGGAATCCTCGGCGACATACTCGCAAGGGCGGGCCCGCTGCCTGCAGTTACGGTGCGCACGTCAGAACCTATCCGCCCGGCGACCGTGTACGTAGCCGCGCCGGACCATCACCTGATTATCGAACCGGGCGTCGTTCGCGCCACGAAGGGCCCGAAAGAAAACCGTTTTCGGCCCGCGGTGGACCCGCTGTTTCGTTCGGCCGCACAAACCTACGGCGGCCGCGTCGTCGGAGTTGTACTCACGGGCGCGCTGGACGACGGCACGGCCGGTTTGTGGGCGGTCAAGCATCTCGGCGGCATCGCGATCGTCCAGAACCCGGCGGACGCATACGCGAGCTCCATGCCGCGGAGCGCCATGCAACACGTCGCCGTCGATCATTGCGCGCCGCTGTCTGAAATAGGTCCGCTGCTCGTGCGTCTGACACAGCAGGCCGCCGATCATCAAGAGGTGATCGAAATGCCCGAGCACATACCCATCGAGGTGCAGATCGCGAAGGCCAAGACAGCGCTCGATGTGGGCGTGATGGAGCTCGGCGATCCCTCGAATTACGCCTGCCCCGAGTGTCACGGTGTCCTTCTCAAAATGAAAGAAGGCAACTACATTCGCTTTCGGTGCCACACCGGTCACGCATACTCTCCGATCAGTCTGATGGCCGAGATCAACGAAGCGGTGGAAGACGCGATGTGGAACGCGATCCGTTCGATCGAGGAAAGCGTGCTGTTGATGCAACAGCTGGCGAATCATGCGCAGACCGCGCATGACGCGGCAATCGCAACGCACCTGTCCGAATCCGTTGCAAGAGCCCGCAAGCAGGCGGATCTGATTCGAGAAGCAATGCTCGAACACATCGAGAATCATGGAGCAACGGCTGAGGTATAGGCGCTGAGGTAGCAACGACGCCGTGCGCATCCCAACAGCACGGTGAAATGCGCCTCGCGCTTCTTTTCGGTGAGCTTGCGCGGCCCGAGCGCGCGTATTAGCTGATCGACGCTTCGATGTTCGACTTCAGCTTCGTCGCGGAGGGTTCAGGCTTCAAGTAAGTGGTGCTGTCAGCAACTCGGAAGGCACCAGCTCGAGGTTGACGTGATAGCCACGCCGCCGCGCATCCTCGACGCAATCGTAGAATAAATCGAAAGTCGGCTTGGACCCCACGCGACCGGCCCGCCATCCCCAACGAATGTGCGCGCCCACCTGCACGTAAAAAATCTCGCAGCATGTCAGAGGCTTTAGCGCGAGCGCGTCCTCTTTCATCATTTTGTCGATCAGTTGCTGCTTGTTCATCGTGTCTCCTCCGGCTTCATCCCGGTCACCCAAAAACGCGCCTGGGTCGACGCACAGTTTACGCCTGTACGGGGGGTTTGTTAGGTATCGAACATTCGCCCCAGCCGTGTTGCGCGCCTGCCGCGGTCTACGGTCCCAGGATCAGCCTGAAAGCCGGTCCTCCCGTCCAGGCGATGGCGCCGAACAGCCCCCCGAAACCTACGTGCGCTAACGCACCGACGAGGGGGGGAGCGACGTCTAACTTGGGCGTCAACAAAACCAATAACCAACTAAGGAGCAAAACATGACAACGTGGCAATTCATCGCAGTGCGTGCGGTCACGCCATTCGGCTTCACGTGGCAGTGGCAAAACCAAAACGACAAGACGGTCGTGACGAGCGTGCCTTTCGATTTCTATTTCGACTGCATCCTGGACGCACGGGACAACGGTTATGCCGGAGCCTTGCCGGCTGGCGTGAAAGTGCCGTTTCCGCGTTTGCCCGACGTCACACCCGGTTTGAAAGTCATGGCGGCGTTAGCGCCCAAGGCCAAACCTGCAAAACTTGCGATGACTGTAAGAGCGCTCACCGCCGCCCCGCAAAAGCGTCGCGCCTCGCGTCACGCCACCAACTGATGAATGTATGTTGCACGAATTCTTAAGCGAGAACTATCAGACGCTCGTCGGGCGTTGCCGCGCAAAAGTCTCCAGGAGAACGATCCCGTGGGCGAGTAACGCCGAGCTGCTGCACGGCATACCGTTATTCCTCGATCAACTGATCAGGACGCTTCAGATCGAGCAGACCGCCACGCCATTGGACAGCCTGAAAGTTTCCGGCCCTTCGGAAGCCGGCAAGACGCCGGCTTCTTCCGAGATCGGCACGACTGCCGCGAAACACGGCAACGAGCTCCTGCGTCAGGGGTTCACGGTCGATCAGGTGGTCCACGATTACGGGGACCTGTGCCAGGCGATCACCGATCTCGCGGTCGAACACGACGCGCCGGTGACGACAGACGAATTTCGCACGCTCAACCGCTGTCTCGACAACGCCATAGCCGACGCCGTCACGGAGTTCGGCCGCCAGCGCGACAACATGGTCTGCGCTGAAGACTCTCAAGCCCTTGCCCAACGCCTCGGCTCCCTCGCGCACGAGCTGCGCAATCTGCTCAATTCGGCGATGCTTTCCGTCGAGGCGATCAAAGCGGGGAATGTGGGAATCAGCGGGGCCACCGGCGGCGTGCTCGATCGCAGCCTGCTCGGCCTGCGCAATATCGTCGATCGTTCGCTCGTCGACGTGCGCCTCACCGTTGGAATGCCTGCCGCGCGCGAACGGATCGATCTTGCAGAGTTCATCGCCGAGGTCCAGGTTGCCGGCGTGCTGGAGGCGAAAGCGAAAGGGTGCGACCTCGCGGTCGCGTCGGTCGAAGAAACAGTTACGGTACTCGCCGATCGGCAAATGCTCGCTTCGGCCGTCGCCAACCTCCTGCAGAACGCGTTCAAATTCACGCGCGGGCACAGCCAGGTTTCATTACGTGCATTTCGCGAAAAAGATCGTGTCCTCATCGAAATCGAGGACGAGTGCGGCGGCCTTCCTGAAGGAACGGCCGAGAACCTGTTCCAGCCGTTCGAGCAGGATGGGGCCGATCGAACCGGGCTTGGGCTGGGTCTCTCCATTACGCGTCGCAGCGTCGAAGCCAACGGTGGAACCGTCAGTGTGCGCGACCTCCCCGGCACCGGCTGCGTGTTCGTCATCGATTTACCGCTGCACTCAGCACTGGCGGGTCCCGCCGTGGCTGCGTAGCTCGTGTTCACGTTCCTGACGGTTGCAGGTGTTATTGCACTCCTCGCTGGTTTTTTCATCATCGCGAGGACGCATCGCATGCCCGGCGCCGAGAAAATTGCCGACGAGGACGGCGCAGCAGCAGCAACTTCGCTTGCCGTAGAAACATTGGACGACCGGCGCGTCGCAACGCGGCTGGGGTTGTCGCTGAATGCGTTGGGCGCGATATTGATACTGCTGGATCTCGCCGATGTAACGGTGTCGCCCGCCACTGCGACCATCGCCGGTTTCGTCGTTTTTATTTTTCTCGTTGCACATCAGCGGTATGCGAGCCATATGCGTGCAGCGCAGCGGAACGCCTGAGCGCTTCGCGCTATGTTCAAGACCATACTGACGCCGCCGATTTGTGCTACTGTGGAGGCGAGAGTCACGAAGGCTTCTCGTCACCCAGGCCTCATCACGAAGGCCTCGCGGCGCTCGGCCGTACAAGCGACCATTGTAAAAGTGATCTCATGCCTTCGATCGCACCTCCCGCCAACAGGCTGCTTGCCGCGCTGCCGCCGGATATCTTAGAGCGGCTGCAGCCCAATCTCGAGCTCCTGCCGTTGAAGCTCGGCGCTTCGATATACGAAGCCGGCCGCAAACAGGCTTTTGTGTACTTTCCAATCGATTCGATCGTCTCGCTGCTTTACGTCATGAACGACGGGGCGTCGGCAGAAATTGCGGTCGTCGGCAACGAAGGTCTGGTCGGGATCTCGCTGTTCATGGGCGGCGAGACGACGCCCAGCCGCGCAGTCGTGCAGAGCGCCGGCCAGGCCTACCGTCTGCGGGCCAAGGTGATGAAATCGGAGTTCGAGTTCGGCGGTGCGCTGCAGCACCTGATGCTGCGCTACACGCAGGCGCTGATCACCCAGATGGCGCAGACCGCGGTTTGCAATCGCCATCATTCGATCGAACAGCAGCTGTGCCGCTGGCTGCTCCTCAGCGCCGATCGCCTGGCCACGAATGAGATCAAGATGACTCAGGAATTGATCGCGAACATGCTCGGAGTGCGCCGCGAAGGCGTGACCGAAGCGGCCGGCAAGCTACAGGAAGATGGGCTCATCGAGTACAGCCGCGGCCGTATCACGATCATCAACCGGCCGAACCTCGAAAAGCGCGTGTGCGAGTGCTACGAAGTCGTCAAGACCGAATACGACCGCCTCCTGCCCAACGAAGTGGCGCTGTAGGGGCGGCGCTCGCCTGAAGGCTCGGGCCTCACCGCCCCACGAACAGAGGGAACCCTTCCACGGTTTCCCTCCGTAACCTCCCTTCCCCCATTGATGTATGAGCGCTACCGCACGGAGTAGCGTCCTCCCAACGCTGTATCGTCAGTAACAAGGTTCGCGCAGCCGGGATCCTTTTTCCCCCGCCCTGTCTTTCCGAGCGGTGTCCTCACGTGCCTCAGCACGTATCGCGCGCGACCTGGCAGCGTGGCTGCGCTACTCCACAGCCTCATATCCACATGAGTACGCGCGAACAACACACGCGATGGCCTTTCTACGTACCTTCACTGCACTCGCCGCACGCATGGCGCACCCGTTTAGCGGGCGCGCGATGACTGTGTGGCGCAGGCTGCGCGCACACGTTCGAGCGGCCGACACCGCCCGGCTGGTTCACGAATCGCCCATCCGGGACGAGTTGCTCAGCGCCGCTCAAATGGAGCAGCACGGAAAGCGCCTCGCGCAGGCTCACGAGATCAGGACCGTACCGGCGCCGGATCGGCTACTCGGGCGTCTTGCAGAAAACGAAGCGGCTCTTCTCAGGACGTGCGATCTGCTGATCGCTGCGACTGCGGCGAACCAGAGGATCGGCCCTAGCGGCGAATGGCTGCTCGACAATTTTTATCTCATCGAAGAACAGATACGCACCGCCAAGCGGCATTTGCCCGAAGGCTATAGCGAGCAGTTGCCGCAGCTCCTGAATGGACCCTCGGCGGGACGGCCCCGCGTGTACGACATCGCGCTCGAGGGAATCGCGCACGGAGACGGGCGCGTCGACGCCGAGAGCCTGAGCCGCTTCATATCGGCATACCAGAGTGTCACGCCGCTCAACCTGGGCGAGCTGTGGGCAGTACCGATCATGCTGCGCCTCGCATTGATCGAAAACCTGCGGCGCGTCGGAAACGGAATCGCCGCCGGTCGCCTTGACCGCGATCTCGCCGAGACGTGGGCCGACCGCATGATCGACGTCGCCGAACGCGATCCCAACAGGCTGATCCTCATCATTGCGGACATGGCGCGCTCGGACCCGCCCGTGGCCGGGCCCTTCGTCGCGGAGCTCGTGCAGCGTCTGCAGGGCCGCACTTCGGCGCTCGCCCTGCCGCTCACGTGGATCGAGCAGCGCCTCTCCGAATCGGGTTCGACGATCGAACAGCTCGTCCAATCCGAAAACCAGCAGCAGGCCGCGGACCAGGTTTCGGTCAGCAACAGCATCGGGAGCCTTCGTTTCCTGAGTGCGCTCGACTGGCGGACATTCGTCGAGAGCATGAGTGTCGTGGAACGCACGCTCCTCGAAGATCCGAGCGGCGTGTACGGCAAACAGACCTTCGCGACCCGCGACCGCTATCGGCACGTCGTCGAAGCGCTCGCGCAACGCACGACGGCCTCCGAGCACGAGATTGCGGGTAAAGCGCTCGAGCTCGCGCGCGCAGGTTCCGACGCACGAACGCAACACGTCGGCTTCTACATCATCGATGCGGGATTGCCGCAGCTCGAGCTCGCGGTGAGCGCGCGACTCACCGCGCGTGTGCGCATGCGCACGCTGTTCGGAGCCAAGCCTCTTGCCGCGTACTTCGGCGCGATCGCGCTCGTCACCGCAGGCGTCGCCGCGATTTTCACGCTGGCCGCTTACCGTGCTCAAGTCGGCGTCGAGACGCTCATCGCAGTGTTTTTCACCGCCGCGTTCGCAGGCAGCCGGCTCGCCGTGTCGCTCGTGAATCTGTTCGCGACCCTGACCGCCACACCGCATCGGCTGCCGCGCATGGATTTCTCCGATGGAATTCCGGAAGACTGCCGCACGCTCGTCGTAGTGCCGGCCATGCTGGTCGATGCTGCAACCATCGAGGCGCTCGTCGAGGCGCTCGAAGTGCGCTTTCTCGCCAATCGCGACAGGAACGTCTCGTTCGGATTGCTGACCGACTTTTCCGATGCGCGCGAAGAATCACTTCCCGAAGACGGGCCACTCCTCTCGCTCGCGCGTGAACGGATCGAAGCGCTCAACGACAAGTACGGCAGCGTGCAGAGCGGCGCATTTTTTCTCTTTCACCGGCCGCGGCGCTGGAACCCGCGCGATTCCGTGTGGATGGGACACGAGCGCAAACGCGGGAAGCTTGCTGACCTGAACCTGCTGCTGCGCGGCGGCACAGACGCGTTCGCACTCGTCATAGGGGAGACGTCCGCTTTACCGGCGATGCGCTACGTCATCACGCTCGACACCGACACACAACTGCCGCGCGATACCGCCCGTCACCTGATCGAAGCGATGGCGCATCCTTTGAACCGGCCGCACTACGACGCGGAGCAGCAGCGCATATCGAAAGGCTACGGCATTCTGCAGCCGCGCATCGCTGCGAGCCTCCCCGAGCTGAGCGGCTCGCGGTATGCGCGGCTCTGCGGCGGCGAGCCGGGCATCGACCCTTATACGCGCGCGGTGTCCGACGTTTACCAGGATCTCTTCGGCGAAGGCTCCTACATAGGCAAAGGCATATACGACGTCGACGCCTTCGAACAGGCCCTCGCGGGCCGGCTCCCCGAGAATCGCATCCTGAGCCACGATCTGCTCGAAGGCAGTTACGCGCGGGCGGGACTCCTGAGCGACGTGCAGCTGTACGAGAGCTATCCCGCGCGCTACAGCGCCGACGTCGCGCGCCGCCACCGGTGGACGCGCGGCGACTGGCAGATCGCGCGCTGGATGCTGCCCACGGTTCCGCACCCACACGAAGGGACACAACGCAACGCGCTCACGCCGCTCTCGCGCTGGAAAATACTGGATAACGTGAGGCGGAGCGTCACGCCTTTCGCGTTCGTCGCACTGCTGTGGCTGTGCTGGGCCGTGATGTCGCCGCTCGGGCTGTGGACGCTCGCCGTCGTCGGCTTGCTGCTCAGCGCGCCCGCCGCATCGTCGCTGATCGAGCTTTTCCGCAAGCCCGACGATGTGACATTTGCGCAGCACCTCGCTGCCACCGTGCGCTCGGCTGTGTGCAGCGGCGCTCAGGAGCTGTTCGCGCTCGCGTGCCTGCCGTATGAGGCTTATTACAATCTCGACGCGATCGCACGCTCGGTCGGACGCATGGTGGTCAAGCGGCGGCTGCTCGAGTGGACCACGGCGAGCGAAGCCGACAACGCCGGCCGCACAGGCCCGATCGCTCACTATGTCCGGATGTGGAGCGCGCCGGCAACGGGAATCGCAGCTGCGGCCTGTCTGGCATTGTCGAGACCCACCGCGTTGTACGTCGCGGCGCCGATCCTTCTGCTTTGGCTCGCGGCACCTGCAATCGCGTGGTGGGTGAGCCTGCCGCCGACGCGCAAAGAGGCGCGTCTCAAATCGGGCGACACCGCGTTCCTGTGGAAGATGTCGCGCCGGACTTGGGCGTTCTTCGAAGACTTCGTCGGTGCCGAGGACCACCATCTGCCACCCGATAACTATCAGGTGCATCCCGCTCAGGTCGTGGCGCATCGCACGTCGCCTACGAACATCGGAATGAGCCTGCTTGCGAACCTTTCCGCCTACGACTTCGGCTACGCGTCCGCAGCCAGGCTGATCGAGCGCACCACACTCACCTTCGAGACGATGCAGGGTCTCGAGCGCCATCACGGCCATTTCTACAACTGGTACGACACGCGCACGCTCGCGCCGCTCGCCCCGCTCTACGTCTCGTCCGTGGACAGCGGCAATCTCTCCGGTTATCTGATGGTGTTGAGGTCCGGGCTGCTCGCGCTTGCCGACGACGCAATCGTGCATCCTCGAACGTTTGCAGGTCTCGGCGACACGTTGTCGGTCATGCTCGACGGTGCATCGGGGCTTACGCCGGATCGTGCCGCCCGCATCGAGAACCACCGACTGTCGCTGGAAGGTGCGCCCATCGCCGGACTTCCTGCTGCATATGACTATCTGGGCCGACTGGTGCGCTCGCTTTCGGAAATCGCAGAGACGCTGCATCCAACCGAAGCACCGGAGAGCCGGCGTTGGGCCGACGCCGCCGTGCAGCAGGCCCGTGCGGCCTTGGATGACCTGAGCTATATCGCTCCGTGGATCGCTCTGCCGCCGGCCCCCTCGGGCAGCGGCGACGTGCTGGAAATGCCCGGCATATCGACACTGCGCGAGCTCGCCGGGCTCGACAACCAATCGATAGGCGCCATCGCAGAGCAACAGGCGCAAGCCGACGTCGCGCAAGCCGAGTGGCTCGTTAATTTCAGCGCGGCGGTTGCGCTCGGCAGCGAGCGCGCGCAGAGCCGCATCGCGACCCTCGAGCACCTGGCTGCGCAGGCAGACGCGCTTGGCGCGCTCGAATACGACTTCCTCTTCGACGACGAGCGGCAGCTCCTGGCCGTCGGTTACAACGTGACCGAGCGCCGCCGCGATGCCACTTATTACGACCTGCTCGCATCCGAAGCGCGCTTCTCCGTGTTCGTCGGCATTGCACAGCAGAAGCTGCCGCAGGAAAGCTGGTTTGCACTCGGCCGCCTGCTGACGAATACGGCAGGTGCGCCGACGCTCATGTCGTGGAGCGGCTCGATGTTCGAGTACCTGATGCCGCTCCTCGTCATGCCGACTTACGAGCACACGCTGCTCGACCAGAGCTATCGCGCAGCCGTACGCCGGCAGATCGACTACGGAAAGCAACGCGGCGTGCCGTGGGGGTTGTCGGAATCGGGTTACAACACGTTCGATGCGACGCTGAATTACCAATATCGCGCGTTCGGCGTGCCGGGACTCGGGCTCGCGCGCGGCCTCGCCGACGAGCTCGTCATCGCGCCTTACGCCTCAGCGCTCGCGCTCATGGTCGATCCCGAAGCGGCATGCGCAAACCTGCAGCGGCTCGCTCACCTCGGCGCTGTGGGCCGCTACGGTTTTTATGAGGCGGTGGACTACGCGCCTGCGCGAGTACCGCGCGCGCAGTCGTGTGCCATCGTCCGATCGTTCATGGCCCACCACCAGGGCATGACGCTTTTGTCTCTCGCCTACCTGCTGCTCGAACGACCCATGCAGAAACGCTCGAGCGCACTGCCGGAGTTTCAGGCGACGCTGCTCCTCCTGCAGGAGCGCATCCCGAAATCCGCTGCGCCGTATCTGCACCATGCGGCGATCTCCGGCAGCCGCGGCGCGACCAACCTGCCGCATATGCCCGTTCGCGTTCTGCCGAGCACGACGCCCGGCCCAGAAGTGCAGTTGCTGTCGAACGGCCGCTATCACGTCATGGTGACGAATTCGGGCGGCGGCTACAGCCGCTGGAAGGATCTCGCCGTCACGCGCTGGCGCGAAGATCCGACCCGCGACCACTGGGGAAGCTTCTGCTACGTACGTGACATCGCAAGCGGCGTGTTCTGGTCGACTGCGCATCAGCCAACGCTCGCCCCCGCGGATGCGTACGAAGCCACGTTCTCAGAAGCCCGCGTCGAGTTTCGCCGCCGCGATCACGACTACGAGACGCGCCTCGAGATCGTAGTTTCGCCCGAAGACGACATCGAGTTGAGGCGGCTTCACGTGACCAATTGCTCCCGTGCATCGAAATCGATCGACGTGACGAGCTACGCTGAAGTCGTCCTCGCCAGCGCTGCAGCCGACGCCTTGCATCCGGCCTTCAGCAATCTCTTCGTTCAGACCGAGATACTCGACAACCGGCACGCGATTTTGTGCACGCGCCGGCCGCGCTCCATCGCCGAGCAGGCGCCGTGGATGTTTCACCGCATGTCTTTGCATGGACGAACGGCCGACCACGTCTCGTACGAAACCGATCGTTCCCGATTCATCGGCCGCGGGCGCACGCTCGCGAGTCCTCGCGCCATGGCGGAAGACGCGCTTTCCGGAGCCCATGGCTCGGTGCTCGATCCTGTCGTCGCGATCCGCTACCGGATTACGCTCGCGCCCGAGGAAACGGCTACGATCGATATGGTGTCCGGCGCGGCCGAAACGCGCGATGCGTGTCTCGCCCTCGTCAGGAAATACGAAGACAGCCATCTCGCGGACCGGGTCTTCGATCTGTCGTGGATCCACAGCCTGGTGACGCTGCGCCAGATCAACGCCGCGGAGTCCGACGCTCAACTGTACGGGCGGCTTGCGGGCTCGGTGCTCTATGCGAACGCGACGCTCCGCGCGGATGTGGGCACGCTCATCAAGAACCGGCGCGGACAATCGGGACTGTGGGGCTATGCGATCTCGGGCGATCTGCCCATCGTGCTGCTGCAGGTCGGCGATCTCGCGAACATCGATCTCGTGCGGCAGCTCGTGCAGGCTCACGCCTACTGGCGGCTGAAAGGGCTGGCAGTCGACATGGTGATCTGGAACGAGGACCGCGCCGGATACCGGCAGCTCCTGCAGGATCGCATCATGGGATTGATCGCGGCCGGCGTCGAAGCCCAGGTCATCGACAGGCCCGGCGGCATTTTCGTGCGGCGCGCGGATCAGATATCGGACGAGGACCGTCTGCTGCTGCAGTCGGCCGCTCGCGTGATCATTTCCGATCAGCGCGGCTCGCTCATCGAGCAGATCGAGCTCCGCAGCGCGGCAGAGGTGCGCGTGCCGCGCCTGACTCCGGCTCGCCCGCCGCGCACCGATACGCGGCTCACGCCGGCGGCGCCGCGCACCGAGCTTGCGTTCTACAACGGACTCGGCGGCTTCAGCGCCGATGGGCGCGAATACGTGATCACCACTGCACCCGACCGCGTGACGCCGGCGCCGTGGTGCAATGTGCTCGCCAATGCGCGGTTCGGCACGATCGTCTCGGAAAGCGGTCCGTCGTACACGTGGAGCGAGAATGCTCATGAATACCGCCTGACGCCGTGGCACAACGATCCGGTAAGCGATGCGAGCGGAGAAGCGTTCTACATACGCGACGACGAGAGCGGACGTTTCTGGTCGCCCACGCCGCTGCCGTGTCGCGGTACGACGCCTTATGTGACGCGTCACGGATTCGGATACAGCGTCTTCGAGCACACGGAAGACGGCATCGCATCCGAGCTCTGCGTCTACGTCGCGCTCGATGAGCCGATCAAGTTCTCGGTGCTCACCGTGCGCAACGAATCCGGAAGACCGCGCCGCATATCCGCGACCGGTTACGTCGAGTGGGTCCTCGGCGATTCGCGCGACAAGACCGCCATGCACGTCGTCACCGAAATCGAGCCGTCGAGCGGCGCGATTTCCGCGAGGAACGCATACAACAGCGAGTTTGCCGCGAAAGTCGCTTTCTTTAACGTAGACGATACGACACGCACCGTCAGCGGCGACCGCACCGAGTTCCTCGGCCGCAACGGCACGCTGCGCAATCCCGCGGCGATGGGCCGCGTGCGCCTCTCGAACCGCACAGGCGCAGGCTTCGATCCCTGCGCCGCGCTGCAAGTCGCTTTCGATCTCACGGAGGGCGACACGCGCGTCATCGTATTCACCCTGGGCGCCTCCGGCCGCAAGGGGCGCGCGAGCGATGGCGACACGAAATCGCTGCATCAACGTTTCCCGGGATTGGCCGCTGCACGCGGCGCGCTCGAGGACGTCGAGCGCTATTGGAAACGAACGCTCGGTGCGGTGCAGGTCGCGACTCCCGATTCGGCATTGAACGTGCTCACCAACGGCTGGCTCGTATACCAGACGCTCGCCTGCCGCCTGTGGGGCCGCAGCGGCTACTATCAATCGGGCGGCGCTTTCGGATTCCGCGACCAGTTGCAGGATGCGATGGCGCTCGTTCACGCCGAACCGCAACTGCTTCGCGAACATCTTCTGCTCTGCGCAAGCCAGCAGTTCGTCGAAGGCGACGTTCAGCACTGGTGGCATCCGCCTTCCGGCCGCGGCGTGCGCACGCGCTGTTCCGACGACCTGCTGTGGCTGCCGCTGGCGATCGCCCGCTATGTTTCGACGACCGGCGACAGCTATGTGCTGAGTGAGTCGGTCCCGTTTCTCGAAGGCCGCGCGGTCAATCCGACCGAGGACTCGTACTACGATCTGCCGCTGCGCTCACAAAAAGGCGCGACGTTGTACGAGCATGGTGTGCGCGCAATCGTGAAAGCGCTCGAGTTGGGCTCGCACGGCCTGCCGCTGATGGGCACCGGGGACTGGAACGATGGCATGAACCTCGTCGGCGCAGGCGGCAAGGGTGAAAGCGTCTGGCTCGCCTTTTTCCTCTTCGACGTCCTCACGCGCTTCAGCGCTGTCGCGCGCACGTACGGAGATGTGTCTTTCGCGCAGCACTGCGAGACGGAAGCGAAGCGGCTCCAGATGAACATCGAGGAGCACGGCTGGGACGGAGAATGGTACCGCCGCGCGTATTTCGATGACGGCACTCCGTTGGGCTCGCAGACGAATCCGGAATGCAGCATCGACTCGATCTCGCAAAGCTGGTCGGTGCTTTCGGGCGCGGCCGATGGCGATCGCGCGCGCCACGCGATGAATGCGCTCGACGAGCGTCTCGTGCGCCGGGAGGACGGTCTCGTTCAGCTGCTCGCGCCGCCTTTCGATAAATCGGAATTGAACCCCGGTTACATCAAAGGCTACGTGCCGGGTGTGCGGGAGAACGGCGGACAGTACACGCACGCGGCGATCTGGGCCGCTATGGCATACGCCGCGCTGGGCGACAGCGCGCGTGCGTGGGAGCTCCACGCGCTCGTGAATCCGCTGAACCACGCGAGCGGCCGCCAAGCCGCCGCGAAGTACAAGGTCGAGCCCTACGTGATCGCTGCCGACGTGTATGCCGTTTCGCCGCACGTCGGACGCGGCGGCTGGACGTGGTACACGGGTTCCGCAGGCTGGATGTATCGCCTGATCCTCGAGTCCCTGCTGGGTGTGAGGCGCGAAGCCGAGCGGCTGCGCTTCGCACCCTGCCTGCCGCCGACCTGGGATTCGATCACGATCGAGTACCGCTATCTGGAAACGACTTACAGGATCGTCATCGTTCAGGTCCATCGCGAAAGCGCCGCGACGACGGTCACGCTGGACGGCATTCGACAACCCGATGGCACGCTTGCCCTGGTCGACGATCGACTCGAGCACCTCGTTGCGGTTTCGGTGCCCGCCGCACTGGACCCGGCGCGACTTGAGGAGCCCGCGCTTTCAGCGGATCGCATCACTTTACCGCCGGCGCTCGCCTGAGCGTCGGTTCCTTACTCAAGAGGCATAGCTATGAGCCAGAACGATCGCTCGACCCTGCAGTACATCCCCGTAACCGCACCTGAGCGGACTACGCTCGGACTTCCATTCCGAGTCGAAAAGGCCGCTCAAACGAAAGCGAATCTGAGTGTCTGGGAAGGCGAAGGTGGTGCAACCGAAGCGCCTGTCCCGGTTGCAGCTGCGCCGGTGATCGAGGACGAACAGATTCCTGAAGAAGCCGAAACCACGGATGTCATCGACACGATCGCTTACATCGAAATGAACCGCCAGGTCATGGCCAAGGAAGCAGGCGCCGATGCGGCGCGCAACGAAGCATTGCGCAAGTTGAACGAAGCACTGGCGGACGAACAGCAGCTTGCTCAAGGCAGTGGCGCGAACGCCATGCATACGGCCAATATCGAGGCTCTGTCAGCCGCCGTGCGGCGGCTTAAATCATCGCCACAAGCTCACAGAAGCGGATCCAGAGGCCAGAAATCCGATGTCCTGCGCGTTCCAACGGTCCGTCAGAACGCCCCGCGCAACCCCGCTAACAGACCGAGCGTGCGCCGGACGGGAGGAGGACGGGACGGAGGACGCGACGGAAACCGTTAGCTCGGCTTTTTGTCGTTCACGCATTCGACCACGTGCCACATTCCGAGCGGCTTCACCCGGTCGTCGCGCTCCTTGATGAGCGGCCAGCCGTCGATCACTTCATCGACCGAGAGGTCGGTGCGGAAGCCGATTTTCACGCAGATCGGTGAAATCGCTTTTTCAACCGCCGCGATCATCGGTGAGGTCTGCGTGAAATGGTTGAGAAGCACGAGGCGTCCGCCCGGGCGGGACACGCGCACCATCTCGCTCATGAGCTTGCGGTAATCGGGAACCGCAGTAACGACGTACGCGGCAATCACCAGATCGAAAGAGTCGTCCGCGAACGTCATCTGCCCCGCATCCATTTGCAGAAGCTTCACGTTCGCGAGGCCCAGCTCTTTCACGCGCGCCGCGGCTTTTTGCAGCATCGCATCGGATACATCGATTGCGGTGATCTCGCAATGCGCAGGGTACAGCGGCAGGCACAGACCGGTTCCGACACCCACTTCGAGCACACGCGCGGCCGGCTGTATGCTGAGATTGCGGACGACGACTTCGCGCGAGTCCTGGAACACGCGCCCGAAAAGCCGGTCGTAAACGCCGGCGTAGTTCGAATAAACGCGCTCTATCTGTTCGCGATTCATCGGGCCGCGTTAGTTCTTGCTGCCGAGCATCGTGCCGCGGCAATGCCGTGTGCCACAGAAGCACGCATGCGCGCGCTTCACGGCGGGGGTATGCCGCTCATCCAGCACGAGATTGTAGTCGTACGTCAGCTCCTCGCCCGGCGCGATACTCTTGATCGTCTCGATGAAGATGTGCCCATTTTCCTCGTTTGCTTCGCAGTTGGGCGTGCAGGAATGGTTGATGAAGCGCGCCGAATTACCCTCGCGCGTCGCATCGATCACGATCTTCTCGTCGACCGTAAACAGCATCGTGTGCGGTGAATGCTCGTGCTCTACGGCGTATCGGCGGTCGGCTTCCCTGTGTGAGATGCGCTCGCCGAGATATTCCATGAGACGAGTGCCTTTTGGTATGTGCGCCAGGGCAAAGACTCCGCGGCCGTGTATGGTGGATCGACGAACGCTATAGCGCCGACCGGTGCTTTCTTTAGTACGTGACATGAGTCCCTGGATTGATAACGGAAGAGACGCTGCCGCTCGCGAAGTGCAATTTGATTTCACACCGGCTATCTCGGCACGCGCATTGTAACCTCGGCCGCGAGAAAATCGAAGTCGCAGCCGCGGTCCGCTTGCTGCACCGTGTCCAGAAACAGCTTGCGATAACCGCGAGAGTCGAGCTCGCTCGCATCCGGTGGGCGCCACTGCTTGCGCCGCGCCGCGAGCTCGTCTTCCTTCACGAGCAACTCGAGACGCCGCTGCGGAACGTCCAGTCGTATGCGATCTCCGTTCTGAACGAGCGCAAGAGGTCCGCCGGCCGCCGCTTCAGGCGCTACGTGCAACACGATGGCGCCGAATGCCGTGCCGCTCATGCGCGCATCCGAGATTCGCAGCATGTCTTTCACGCCTTGCTGAGCCAGCTTGCGCGGAATCGGTATATATCCTGCTTCAGGCATTCCCGGCGCGCCTTTCGGGCCCGCGTTCTTCAAGACGAGCACATCGTCGGCATGCACGTCGAGCGCCGGATCGTCGATCCGATTCGCGAGGTCCTCCAGCGATTCGAAGACGACCGCACGTCCGGTGTGCGTCATCAGCTTAGCGGTTGCGGCCGCCTGCTTGATGATCGCGCCGTCGGGTGCGAGATTTCCCCTCAACACTGCGATGCCGCCGTTGCCGAACACCGGGTTCTCGCGCGTGCGCACTACGTCCTGCTTCTCCGGCACACGCGCTGCCGCGAGGTCCTCCTCGAGAGTTCGCCCGGTCACGGTGCGCGCTTTGACGTTCAGCAGCGGCTTCAACTCCCGCAGGATGGTCGCGAGACCGCCCGCTTCGTACAGGTGCTCCATATAGTGCTGACCCGTCGGCTTCAGGTCGACGAGCACGGGTGTCTCCTGCCCCATGCGGTCGAACGCATCGAGGTCGAGCCGGAAACCCAAACGCCCGGCGATCGCTGCAAAATGCACGATGGCGTTCGTCGAGCCGCCCACGGCAAGCAGCACGCGCAAGGCATTCTCGAGCGCTTCCGGCGTCATGATGTCACGCGGCGTCAGACGCTCTTTCGCGAGCGCAACAGCGCGCGCACCGGTCGCCTCAGCGTTTCTGACGCGTTCTGCAAACACGGCCGGTATCGCAGCACTGCCCGGCAGCATCATCCCGAGCGCTTCGGAACACAGCGCCATCGTGCTCGCCGTGCCCATCACCATACAGGTGCCGGCAGTGGGCGCGAGCTTGGCATTCACTTCGTTGATTTCCTCATCGTCGATTTCTTTGGCGCGATAGCGCGCCCAGAAGCGCCGGCAGTCGGTGCAGGCGCCCAGGCGCTCCCCTTTGTGGTTTCCGGTTAGCATCGGGCCTGTAACCATCAGGATCGCAGGGATGTTTGCGCTTGCAGCGCCCATCAGCAGCGCCGGCACCGTCTTGTCGCAGCCGCCTATGAGCACGACCGAATCGACAGGCTGCGCGCGGATCATCTCCTCGGCATCGATCGCCATCAGGTTGCGCAGGTACATGCTGGTCGGATGCGCGAACGACTCGTGGAGCGTAATCGTCGGAAACTCCACCGGCAGGCCGCCCGCCAGCATGACGCCGCGCTTCACCGCTTCGATGAGCTCGGGCACCGTACGGTGACACGCGTTGAACCCGCTGTACGTGTTGGTGATGCCGATGATCGGCCGCTCGAGCGCGTCATCCGTATAACCCATCGCCTTGATGAAGGCGCGGCGCAGGAACAGCGAGAACTCTTCATCGCCATACGCAGTGAGATTGCGGCGCAGGCCGCGTTTCGGTTTAGTCATGATGGATGCGAAACGATGAGGAGACGCGGACGATTATAATCGTGGTCCAAGGAGGGGCGATCCCATGACTGAAAAGAAAACGCTGGGCCGGCTGCCGCGTGAAGCGATACGCGCGGTCGAGCTACCGCGGATGCCGCACGACTTGATCGAAGGCTATAAGGCCCTGGTCGATCTCACGGGAACGATATCGGATGCGATGGACGAGCTCGGTATCGTCGGCGTCGTCCCTGCTTACATGTTGCCGCCGGTAAACACGGGCACGCGTATCGTCGGTCAGGCGCTGACGGTGCGCAACATCCAGCGCACGACGCAGATACACAAAGCCGCCCTCGACAAAAGCAACACGCAAGGCGAAAGCGAAGCGCACAACCTCGCGGAGCCCGGCGACGTGCTGGTGATCGAAGGCGTCATGGGCTGCTCCAACATGGGCGGCCAGTCCGCGACCATTGCGCGCCGGCAGGGTTTCGCCGGCGCGATCGTCGACGGCACGGTTCGCGATCCCGAACAATATCGCGGGATGGGTTGGCCGGTGTGGTGCCGCGGCTTTACGCCGATCACGGGCAAGTACCGCATGCAAACAGTCGAGATCAACGGCACAGTCCAGGTTTGCGGTGTGCAGGTCAAACCCGGCGATCTGGTGTGTGCCGACGAAGCCGGAGTCGCGTTCGTCCCGCGCGAGCAGGCTGTCGCGCTATTGGAAGCGGCGCGCAAGATCGACGCGGGAGACACGAAGCGCAAGAAAGACATCGATCAGGGCGCGCCGGTGTCCGACCTCATGCAGAAGAAGTACAAATAGCGCCGCGAGGCGCATAAGCGCGCCGTTGCGCCCCAGGCACAGCGACGCAAGTCGCATGGTCGAAGGAGCGGAGTAGATTGTTCATAGCGCCGCGAGGCGCATAGTCGAAGGAGCGAGTAGATCTTTATGAAACCTAGCAATCTGCTGTTCATCCTGTCCGACGAGCACAACAAGCGCGTGCTCGGGTGCTACGGACATCCGATGATCAAGACGCCGAATCTCGACCGTCTCGCCGCGCGCGGCACGCGCTTCACGAACGCATACACGAACTGTCCTATTTGCGTACCGGCGCGCGCGAGCTTCGCAACCGGCCAATACGTGCATCAGCATCGTTGCTGGGACAACGCGATCGCCTACGATGGGCGCGTACCGTCGTGGGGCCACCGGCTGATGGCGCAAGGCCATCGCGTCACATCGATCGGCAAGCTGCACTATCTCGAATCGGATCCGAAACGTAACGGCTTCGACGAAGAGATCCTGCCGCTCCATATCGTCAATGGCATGGGCGATCTCCTCGGGCTCATCCGCGACGAGTTGCCGCGGCGGGCAGGAGCAGCCAAGCTCGGTCCGGAAGCCGGCCCCGGTGAATCCGAATACACGCACTACGATCGATCGATTGCCGATGAAACGGTGAAATGGCTGAAGAACGAAGCGCCCAGGCATCGCGAGCGGCCGTGGGCCCTGTATACGGGATTCGTCTCGCCGCATTTCCCGCTCATCGCGCCGCCGGAGTTCTATGCGATGTATCCGGAAGACAAAGTGCCGTGGCCGGACCTGTACGGCGCGGATGAAAGGCCGCGCCATCCGTTCATCGACGCGATGCGCAAGTGCATGTGCTTCGACGAGCCGTTCGATGCGCCCATGGTCCGGCGTGCGATTGCGGCCTACATGGGACTCGTTACTTTTCTCGACGACAACATCGGCAGGATCCTGCGCGCGCTCGAAGAGACGGGCCTCGCGGAAACGACTCGCGTCGTCTACTCCACCGATCACGGCGACAACCTCGGCACGCGCGGGCTTTGGGGCAAGTCGACCATGTACGAAGAATCGGCGGGCATTCCGCTCATCATGGCCGGCGCCGACGTGCCGGTCGGCAATGCCTGCGACACGCCCGTTTCGCTTGTCGACGGCTTCCAGACTTTCATACACGCGTTAGGCGCAAAAGCCGATCCGCAGGATGCAGCCCTCCCTGGCCATTCGCTGCTCGACATCGCACAAGGCTACGTGCCGAAGCGCACGATCCTGTCCGAGTACCACGCAGCCGGTGCGATGACCGGTTCGTACATGATCCGTCACGGCAAGTACAAGTACGTCCACTATGTCGGACTGCCGCCGATGCTGTTCGACCTCGAAGACGATCCGCATGAGCGCAACGACCTCGGGCGTAATACCGACTTCGCTCAAGTCGTGAGCGAATGCGAAAGGCGTCTGCGTGCGATCGTCGACCCGGAAGCGGCCGACGGAGCGGCACGGGAAGACCAGCGGCGCTATATCGAGAAGCACGGCGGCAAGGAAGCGATCCTGAAACGCGGCACGTTCCGCTACTCGCCGCCGCCAGGCGCGAAAGCTTCGTATTACTGATGAAAAAGAATGTTCCCACCCCGCATCAGCATCATCACCTACAACATCTGGAACACGGAGCGCTGGGACTTTCGCGAGCCCGCGCTGCGCAAATTTCTCGAAGTCTTCGATCCCGACGTACTGTGCGTCCAGGAGCTGCGCCGCAAGTCGCGAACCTTCCTCGATAAAGTCCTGGCGGGCCACAAGCGCGTTCAAGATTCATTCGTGGGTTGGGAAGCCCAGAGCAACATCTACTGGAGAGATGCGCTCTTCGGCGAGCTCGAGCACGGGGCCGAAGACGTCGGCATCGTGTACGAAGCAGCCGAGCGGCGGCTTTTCTGGGTTCGGCTGAACGTAAAAGCGCTTGACCGTTCGATACTCGTAGCGACCGCGCATCTCACCCATCAGCGGCATCCCGCGGAGAGCGCTACGGGGCAATCGCCTCGCATGGCCGAGATAAAGCGCATCATCGCCGAGCTCAAGCGTATCGGTCGACCGCGCGAGCCGGTTTTTTTCATGGGCGACCTGAACGATCCGGTACACGCCGCGTTGCAGCTGCACGATGCGGGTTACATCAGCTGCTTCGCTGCGCTCAGCACACAACCGCCACCGACATTTAAATGCTATCCCACCGCGAACGTGCCATTCGGAAAATTCGTCACCAACCAATGCATCGACTGGCTGGTCGCCAACGCTGAAGCGCGAGTAGTATCCGCCGCCGTGCCGCACTTCTATTTCGAAGACTCGGCGCCTTCCGATCACTGGCCGGTGCATGCTGTGTATGAGTTGAGATGACCCTCACCGAGCTCCGCTACATCGTCGCGCTCGCGCGCGAGCGTCACTTCGGACGCGCAGCGGAAAAATGTTTCGTCAGTCAACCGACGCTTTCGGTCGCCGTGAAAAAGCTCGAAGACGAGCTGGGCGTCGCGCTCTTCGAGCGAGGAAGCGCCGAAGTCACGGTCACACCGGTCGGCGAGCGTATCGTGGAGCAGGCGCAGCGGGTCCTCGAGGAAGCGGCATCGATCAAGCAGCTCGCGCAGCACGGTAAGGACGAGCTTGCCACGCCGCTGCGCTTCGGCGCGATCTACACGATCGGTCCCTATCTGATGCCGCAGCTCATTCCGCTTCTGCACCGGCGCGCACCGAACATGCAGCTCCACATCCAGGAGAACTTCACGGTGCGGCTCGCGCAGCTGCTCAAGAACGGGGAGCTCGACCTGGTCGCGCTGTCGCTGCCTTTCGCGGAGCCGGGGCTCGTGACTCAGGCTGTCTATGACGAGCCGTTCAAGGTGCTGATGCCGGCGACGCACCCGTGGGCGAAGAAAGCGCGCATACCGGCGACCGATCTCTGCCGCGAAAACCTGCTGCTCCTCTCCATGGGCAATTGTTTTCGCGATCAGGTGCTGGAGACATGTGCAGGCGTAGAGCGTCTTCCCGATGAAGGCATGCGGCAAAGCCTGGAAGGCAGCTCGCTCGAAACGATCCGCCACATGGTTGCGTCCGGGGTCGGTATTACCGTGTTGCCTGCCGCCGCAGCGGAAGGCCGCACCGTCGACAACCGGCTGACCACGGTGCGCCCTTTTGCCTCACCCGTGCCGAGCCGCCGCGTCGTGCTTGCGTGGCGCCGCAGCTTTCCGCGGCCCAAAGCGGTTGAAGTCGTGAGACAGGCGATACTTGCGTGCAAGCTGCCCGGGGTGACGATGCTGCCTGCAGCGACACCTGCGATAGGCGCGTAATGTGTGGTGCCCGGAGGCGTTTAGCGGTGCGCTATCAGCACGCCCTACGGCATGGGAAAAATACCTGGGAGCACCCTACGTAGGGTGCGCTGGTAGCGCACCGGGCAGGCTTCATAGCAGAGACCTATAACGCCCTTCAGCACAATCAATTGGCGATCTGCAGAGCGTCTCCCTATGATGGCAACTGTCAAACGACAGGAGCACATCATGGCCAGGATCGACATCGGAATAAATGAACAGGACCGCCAGGCAATTGCTGATGGATTGTCACGGCTGCTCGCGGACACGTACACGCTGTACCTGAAGACGCACAATTTTCACTGGAATGTCACCGGCCCGATGTTCCAGACGCTGCACCTCATGTTCGAGACGCAGTACAACGAGCTCGCGCTCGCGGTCGACCTGATTGCGGAACGCATACGGGCGCTCGGCTATCCCGCGCCGGGAACGTATGCGGAGTACTCGAAGCTCTCGTCGATCAAGGAATCGACAGGCGTGCCGAAGGCGACCGAGATGATTCGCCTCCTCGTCGAAGGCCAGGAAGCCGTCGTCCGCACTGCACGCAGCGTTTTCCCGGCTGCCGAGAAAGCGAACGACGAACCGACAGCCGACCTGCTGACTCAACGCATGCAGGTGCATGAGAAGACGGCTTGGATGCTCAGAAGCCTTCTTGAGCAATAAGGCTTCTCGCAATAAGAGCGCAAAAAAAGCCCGCCGGGACCGCCGGCGGGCTCGATGATGTTTCTTTCCCTCGATCACCTATCCGACATGATCGGTCCGGGTATAGGTTGCAAGGTCGAAAACGCTCGCAGTCACCGACGCCGCCGTCGTGCCGTTCAACTGGACCAGCGTGGTCCAGCTGGAGCCGCCATTGGGATCCACCTGCACCAGCGCGTTGCCCCCGCCGCCGTCGATCACCTGCAGGAATCCCGCAGTCGAACCACCGGAGTATCCGGTCAGCACGTCGCCGATCTGCAGGATGTCGGCTTGACCGGTAGTCGTTTCGAGGTTGTTTATCTGGTCAATGCCGGTTCCCAGATCTTCGGCGCGCCAGATGAACCTGTCGACCTGACCCCCGCCGTCCATGATGTCGGCGCCTGTACCGCCGACGAGCACGTCCACACCCTGGCCGCCGAGGAGACTATCCGCACCGCTGCCCCCATCGAGTACGATGTCGTCATTCTGGTCGCCGATCAGCGAGTCGTCGCCGCCCTGCCCGAACAGGGCATCGGCGCCGTTCTCGCCGTTGAGAATGTCGTTGCCTTGACCGCCATACAGCCGGTCGGCCAGGCCCCCGCCGTTCAGATTATCGCCGCTGCTCGTGCCGTCCACGATATCGATACTGGTAGGCGGCCCGTCAGTGAAACTCCCTACGCTCAGCATGTCCGTAATGTCGATCGTGATCGTTTCAGTGTAGCTTGCGCTGTCCGGATCGACGACCTGCACCGTGATGTCGTGCGAAGTCGCCACCTCGTAATCGAGCAGGTCTCCGCGCGCCACGTGGATCTCGTTGCCATTGAGGAGCTCGAACCGTCCGCCGGCGTTGTCGAGCAGGGTGTAAGTGAAGCCCGACGTATCGTCCGGATCGACCGTGGACAGCGTGCCCAGGAGCACGTTGAGCGAGTTCTCCTGCACCGACGTGACGCTGAGATCGATATCCGTGGGCCCCTGGCTTTCGACGACGTCCGTCACGCTGATGACCAGGTTCTCGTCGTAGAACAGCCCGCCGCCATCGGTCGCGCGTACCGTCACGGTGTGGCTGGTGTCCGTCTCGTAGTCGAGCAGGCTGCCGTCCAAAACCGTGATCGCGCCGCTGACGATGTCGATCGCAAACCGGCCGCCCGCATTGTCAGTCAGGGTGTAGGACAGGTTCTCGAACACGTTGGCGCCATCATTGCCACCGCCAGCGTCCGGATCCACGCCCGCCGCCGTCGCCACGAGCGTGCCGTCGGCTGCGTTCTCCGCCACTGTCCCGCCCGTGAATGTGATGTCGGTCGGCGTCTCGTTCTCATCCGTCACTGTGATCGCGACCGCCTGGCTCGAGGATATGAAACCGTCGGAGGCAACGACTGTAAGGTTGTAGACGTTGTCACCGCCGCTGTCCGCCGGCGCTTCGAAGTTCGGCGAGCCGACGAACCGCAATTCGCCGTCGTCGGAATCGATAGCGAACAGTGCCGCATCAATGCCCGTCACCGAATAACTGATCGCGTCCCCTTCGGGGTCGGTTGCATTCGCGTCGTAAACGACAGCCACGGTGTTTTCCGGCACGCTTGCGGAATCGCCCGACGTAATCGTCGGCGCGTCGTTTTCCTGAACGCCGACTAGATCGCCAAGCCCCACGCCGCTCACCTGAACCTTCAGATCGGCTTTGCCGTCGCCGTTGATGTCCGCGTAAAGGAAATTGCCGTCGGCATCGGTCCAGACGCCGTGCGCGAATGCAGCGCGCGCCGTTCCCGCATCCGCGTCGCTGCCCTGGGCGCCGCGCCAGACGAGTGGGGTCGCGCCTGTGCCTGTCAGCGGCAGGCCGGAAAGGTCGATCTTGTCGGTGCCGGGCGTGAATTCGCGGATGACATCCCACGACTTGGCCCATGTGCTGCCCTCCGTATACGTTCCAGGTTCGCCGAGGGCATATGGAGAGTCGGAGACGGCCGAAGACGTGTTAGTCGTGTATACGATCGTGTCCGCGCCGCCATCGGCTATAAGAACGTCCCCACCGTTTCCGCCATTGAAGAGGTCGTCGCCCGCGCCGCCCTTGATAACGTCGACACCATTGTCGCCGTAAAGCGTGTCGTTATCCGCGCCGCCGTCGATTTCGTCTTTGGCATTGCCACCGTGAATCTCGTCGTTGCCCGTGCCGCCGAAGAGCCTGTCCTGCCCATTGTCGTTGGCATTGGGGTTGCCAAAGGTATCGCCCCAGATGATGTCGTTGCCCGCTTCGCCGTAAATCGTATCGTTGCCGTTGCCACCGCTGATCGTGTCAGCGCCGCCGCCAGCGTAAATGAGGTCGTTGCCGGCTCCGGCAGAGATGATGTCTGCGTCATTCGTAGAATTGCCGAGACTTCCCGTTTTTTTGCCGTTGTTGTAAGTCGAGCCTGAGCTCTTGATCACATCGTCGTACTGCGTGCCATTAATAGTAGCCATACTCCACTCTCCCTGTTCAGTTGTACAATTTAGTAGAAAAAATTAGATGAGAGGCACACAGGTCGCGGTCGCTCAGCGATGCTATCTACCGCTGAAATTTCTGCTACGGGACCAAGGTGTCAGTAATTTTTTGACATAGCGCGATACAGCAATGGGCGAGCCCACCCTCGTTCACTCATTCATCTGAATTGCGCGGCAGCGACTTCAGCTGAATTCTCACAGTGATCAGGATGTCGATTGCGGACACAGCTCTTACACTGTGGATTGCCACTCGAGAGCTAGCACGCCTGGCACTTTTTACCTGAGAGGAAACATTGACTACGTCCTCAGACTCGATACTCGCGTCAATATCTACGACGTCAGTGGTGCGACGCGCTGATGCGAGAGTCGGCTCTACGCCTTGTTTGCGCGCAGCGTTGCCACGGCGTGGCTCAACGTTTGTTAGATACCTGACAGAACCGGCAGCCGTCGTCGGATCAATTAATGAACGCCGCGCGAAACTACAGATGCGCTGCAAACCAGAGGGCGCGTCACAAGAGGTC
>DATLEF010000053.1:0-2404 GCA_035525455.1 Burkholderiales bacterium | reverse complement strand
ACGAAGCTTACGCCACGAATTAGCAAGGAGATCGTTTTGAAAGCACATGCCGGCTCGATCGACGCGCACGCGCACTGGGCGCCTGAGCCCTACGTGAAGTATCTCGCGGAGCTGGGACGTCCTGCCGCGGGTGGGCCGCTGAGTCCGCTCATGTTCGATCTGGAGCGGCGTCTGAAGTGGATGGACGAGCGCAATCTGGGCATGCACGTGCTGACGCTTTCCGGCGCGATGCCGTGGCAATGGGCTTCGCAGGACCAGGCGAATCGCATCGCGCGCATCGTCAACGACGCAGCGATCGAAGCGCACAAGGCTTTTCCCGATCGTTTTCTCGCAGGCATCTCGATGCCGATGCGCGATCCGAAAGCAGCCATGCGCGAGCTCGAACGCGTCGCCGGCGAGCCCGGCATCTGCGCCGTGCATATGCCGAACTCGGTGGAAGCGCGCGACTACATCTTCGAGCCGGCGTACTTGCCGATCATCGCCCGGTGTGAGGAGCTGGGACTGCCGCTTCTCTTTCATCCGCTCGACGGAGTGGAGAACCACTACGGCGGAACCGAGCGGCTCGCCGGCGCTTCGTTCATGTACAACACGCTCGGCTTCCCGTTCGAAACGGCGACGACGGCCGCGAAGTTCATCTCAACCGGGCTGCTCGACCGGTTTCCGAAGCTCGAGATCGTTCTGCCGCACTCGGGCGGATGCTTTCCGTACATCGCGGGGCGCATCGAGCACAGCGTCAAGAAAGGCGTGTCCGACATCGCGCTCGAACGCCCAATGCGGGAGTACGTGCGGCGCTTTCATTACGATACGCTCGCGTACTGGCCCGAGACGCTGCGCTTCATGATCGAGATCGTCGGCGCCGACCGCGTAGTGATCGGCTCCGACAACTACGCAAAGATGGACGTCGACCAACCGAACGCGCTCGCGGAGCAGATCGGGCTCCGTGGCGAAGATCTCGAGCGCGTGCTTCGCAGGAACGCGGAGCGGCTCTTCAGGATTACCTGAGCGGCGAGCGCTGCTCTCAGCTCCGGAAGTCCACTCCGCGCCGGTCGAGCATCCGCAGCAGCGCCGGCCAGTCGCGATATTCCTGCTCCCCCCGCGGGCGGTATACCTGCTGGCGCGTGCGCTCGACCACGGCGTCCGGAATCAGGGTGACCCCGGCGCGGCCCACGGCAGCGAGCGCGTCGAGTTGGGTGCGGCACGACTGCTCGAGGTTGTACATAAGAACGAACGCCTCGCGCACGGTGCGGCCGAGCGTCAGCAGGCCGTGATTGCGCAATATCATGCAGCGGCTATCCGGACCGAGGTTCATCGCGAGGCGTTCGCGCTCGTCCATGTCGAGCGCGATGCCCTCGTAATCGTGGTAGGTCACTTCGCCCACCAGCCGCGCGGAATGCTGGGATAGCGGCAGCAAGCCCTCGGTGGAGGCCGCGACCGCGATGCCGGCGCGAGTGTGCGTGTGCAGCACGCACTGGGCCTCAGGGCGCGCTTCGTGCACGCAGCCGTGGATGACGAAGCCGGCCTGGTTGACGCCGAAGCCGGTGATATCCTCGACGATGTTGCCCTGGTGGTCGATCTTGACCAGGTTCGACGCAGTCACCTCGTCGAACATCAGGCCGTAGGCGTTCAGCAGGAACTGGTTCTCGGCATCCGGCACGCGCGCGGAAAAATGGGTGAGGATCATGTCCGTCCAGCCGTAGACCACCGCCAGCTGGTAGGCCGCGGCAAGGTCCGTGCGGGCTTTCCATTCCGCCTCGCTGACACGTTCCTTGAGGGAGGTCTTCTTCTTCGCTGGTCTGCTCGATAGCTTCGTGACGGTCATGGCCCGGCTCCTGTTCGCACTCGATCAGTTGCTGCAAGTGTAATAGCAAGGTCTCAAGGCTTTCCAGGCGTATAGCCGATCGCGGCGAAGAACTCCTTGTACTTGCCCACGCGCTCCTGGAGGAATTTCAAGTAATCCGCGCTGGCGAGGTAACGGTCCTCGTAGTAGTGCTTGCGCGCATGCTCTTTCCACTGCGGGGTCTCGTACGCGCGTTTCAACACGCCCTCCATCATCACAGCCGTCTCCTTCGGCACCCCGGCGGGGAAGACGAAGCCGCGGATGGTTCCCTCATCGATCTTGTACCCCGCCTCCGCCGCAGTGGGCAGGTCCGGTAGCTGCGGCATGCGCTTCAGCGAAGTGATGGCGAGCGGACGCAGCTTCTTCGCTTCGATCATAGCCAGGCCTTCGCTCAGGTTCTCGGTGGTGAAATGCGTGTGACCGCCCGCGACCGACAACACCGCTTCGCCGCCGCCCTTGAACGTGACGAACTTGAACTTCGCGCCCGGCGCGAGCTTCTCCAGCTCGTGGATGACGATGCGCCCCGAACCGAGCGGGTTGGTGATGGCGCAGACGATGGTGTCGGGC
>DATLEF010000030.1:0-3966 GCA_035525455.1 Burkholderiales bacterium | reverse complement strand
CGCGGCGTGCTGCGCGGCGCGACGGATCCGCGGCCGGGAGGGCTGGCGCTGGGGTTTTGAGACCGTGATTCACGCTTCAGTAGGTAACTCGCGTTGGATCCGATTCTAGAAAGCCTGACAGAGTTCTCCACCGGGTTGTCGCATCGCGATCTGCCGGCGAGCATCGTGGCCGCAGCCGGCGAGCGCGTGATGGATGCGCTGGGGTGCGCTATCGGCGCCTATGATGGCGACTCCGTTACGATAGCGCGATCGCTGGCGGGGCCCGCCGCTCCCAGCGCATTGGCGGGTCGCATCCTGGGCTCGCGCAATGTGGCGGCAGCCGACGCAGCAGGCTTCGTGAACACCTGCATGGTCCGCCACATCGATTTCAACGACACGTATCTCCCGGGCGGCCATCCGAGCGACAGCTCCGGCGGGCTCTTCGCGATCGCGCCGCAGATCGGCGCGTCGGGACAGCAATTGATCGCTGCGACCGTCGTCGCCTACGAGATCTTCATCCGCCTGCAAATCAGCGCGAAGCTTCGCGAGAAAGGCTGGGACCAGGGCTTCGGCGTCGGTATCGGTACCGCGGCAGGCCTCGCCAACCTGATGGGACTCTCCCGCGACGTGACGCGCAACGCTCTTGCGATCACGTGTGTCGGCAACGTGCCCCTGCGCGCAACTCGTGCGGGCATGCTCTCGATGTGGAAAGGCGTCGCAACCGCCTACGCCGTGCGCAACGCCGTCTTCGGCGTGCAGCTCGCGATCGCCGGCATGTCCGGACCGGAGGCGCCTTTTTCCGGACGCCACGGCTTCACCGATCAGATTTCAGGGCCGATCGAGCTCGCGCCTTTCGGCACCAGGCCGGAGAATTTCTTCACGCCGAAAGCGAAGATCAAATACTGGCCAGTTGCGCACGCAATGCAGACCGCGATCTGGGCCGGCATCGAGCTGCGGAAGAAAGTGGCCGCCGATCAGCTCGCGAGCGTCGACGTGCAAACCTGCTGGTCCGCGTGGCACGAAAGCGGAAGCGAGCCGGCGAAGTGGGACCCGACGACCAAAGAGACCGCAGACCACAGTCTCCCTTACATCCTTGCGTGGACGCTCAGGCACGGCCAGATCGACGAGGAATCATTCAAGCGCGAGTCGTATCTCGATCCTTCGATCCGCCCGCTCATGAACCTCATCACCGCCCGCGTCGACGACGACATCGAGAAGGGCATGCCGAAAACGATCCGTATGCGGGTCAATGCGAAAGACAAGGCCGGGAAGTCGTACGAGGTGCACATCGTCAATCCGCCCGGCCACGAAGAGAACCCGCTGTCGTCAGCCGACCTTGCCGCGAAGTTCACGCGGCTGGTTCAGCCGAGACTCGGAGAAGCGCGTGCGGCCGCGGCGCTGAAGCAATGGCAGAACATCGCGGCTGCAGCGAACGTGAAGGATGCATTCGACGCGGTGAACGGGGCTAAGTCTTCGGTCGCACGCTGATGACGCCATTCTCCACCGCGTACGAGTAGAACGCGCTACTCTCCACCGCGTATTCGATGACATGCAGCGCCGCCGATTTTTTCGTCGCCGCATATAACGCTGGCGTCAGCACGAGGAGAACGAGCGTTCCCGCCCACCAGGAATGGAGAAACGCCGCCGCGAATGCACCAGGAATCGTCAACAGCCACGCAGACGACCAGAAAACGTGCGCAGCGCGGAAGCGATAAGGGACTTTTTCCCAGGCATTGGCGATCTGAAGCGCCTTCTTGCGGTCCACGTCGACTTCGACGGTGCCGCGGTTGTAAGCCTCTACGAATTCGTCGTGTTGCATCTGTGACGCTTACGTCGCTTGGGACACATTAGTATGTCATTCATGTCATCGGATCACAGAACAATCGTCATTCCAGAGGTGCGCTGCACACACGTCTGGAATCCAGGCAAAAATGTCTCGCAAGCGCCTGGATTCCAGCTTGGCGCTGGAATGACGTTACGTGCCATGACTCCCATGTTTCTTCATTCCACAGGTGCGACGCACACGTTTGCGACTGGCGGAAGGTCGCAAAGCAACTATCCATGCTGATAACACGCTTTCTATTTCTACTTGCCGTGCTGATCGTCAGCGCTGACGCGGCCGCGCAGAATTTCCCAACCAAGCCGATACGCATCGTCACCTCCGAAGCGGGCGGCGGCCTGGATTTCGTCGCGCGCCTCGTCTCACAAGGCCTCACCGCCAACCTCGGTCAGCAAGTCATCGTCGACAACCGGCCGAGCGGCGTCTTCACGGGAAGCATCGTTTCCAAGGCCGCGCCCGACGGTTATACGCTGCTGCTCAACGGCAGCTCGTTCTGGCTCCTGCCTTTTCTGCAGAAGAACGTGCCGTACGATCCGATCAGGGATTTTTCGCCGATCACGCTCGCGACGAGCTCGCCTTTGATGCTGGTCGTGTATCCCGCCGTGCCGGTAAAGTCGGTGCAGGATCTCATCGCGCTCGCGAAAGCGAAACCCGGTGAGCTCAATTACAGCTCGAGCTCTCCCGGCACGCCGCAGCACATCGCCGCGGAGCTCTTCAAGAGCATGGCCGGCGTGAACATCGTGCGCATTCCCTATAAAGGCGCGGGTCCGGCGATCGTCGCCCTCGTCGCGGGCGAGGTGCAGGTTACGTTTTCCAGCGCGGGCGCGGCAGTCCCGCACATCAAGTCCGGCAGACTGCGGGCGCTAGCCATCGCCAGCGCCGAGCCGTCCGCGTTGGCACCTGGCCTGCCGACGGTCGCCTCCGCCGGCCTGCCGGGTTTCGAAGCAGGATCGCTGTGGGGTTTCTTCGCGCCCGCGAAAACGCCGGTCAGTCTCATCACGCGATTGCAGAACGAGATCGTAAGCGTGCTGAACAAGCCGGACGTGAAAGAGAAGCTCTTCAACGCGACCACTGAGGTGGTGGGCAGCTCGCCGGAGAAGTTTGCGGCGGTGATCAAGGCCGATATGCAGCGAGGGAGCAAGGTGATCAAAGCGGCGGGGATAAAGGCGGAGTAGGGCGAAGGTTATCCAAAGGATCGTCATTCCAGAGGTGCGCCGCACACACATCTGGAATCCAGGCAAAAATGTCTCGCAAGCGCCTGGATTCCAGCCCCGGATCGCAATCGCAGTGCGATAACGTCCGGGGTGTACCTTTGGCGCTGGAATGACGAATCCTTCGGCACAGCATTTCGAAATGACAACTTTGGAGTAACCACATGAAGCCCTACGCACGCACGCTGTCCGAATTCGTCACGTCGCTCGAGTACAGCGACATTCCGCCTGAAGTCGTCGAGAAGGCCAAGGCCTGCATCATCGACACGGTCGCGGCGAGCACCTACGGCGCGCAGTTGCCGTGGAGCAAGATCATCATCGAGTACGTGAAACGAAACAGCGCGCCCGGACACGCTGCGATCCTCGGCACCGATCTCAAAGTGCGTGCGCCTTTTGCCGCGCTCGCCAATGGTGCGCTCGCCCACTCCTTCGAGCTCGATGCGCCGGTGCATCCGAGCGTCGGCGTGCATCCCGGACCCGGCTGCGCGCTGCCCGGGCTCGCGGTGTCGCAGGGCAGGGGGAAAAGCGGCAAGGAGCTCATCACCGCGTTCGTCGCGGGCTTCGAAGCGATGCACCGCATGGCCGACACCTCTCCGCAATCGAGCGAGAAGAAAGGCTTTCACGCGCCGGGACTCTTCGGCGTCTTCGGCGGCGCGATGACCGCGGGGCGGCTGATGGGACTCGACGCCGAGAAGATGACGAACGCGCTGGGCATCGCCGGCTCGCTCTGCTCAGGTCTCCTCGAGTTCTCGAAGTCCGGCGGCGGCATGGTGAAGCGCCTGCACCCGGGCCGTGCGGCAGAGGGCGGCGTCATGGCAGCGGGGCTCGCGCGCGACGGCTTCACCGGACCCGAGACGATCATCGAAGGAAAGTACGGTTTTCTGAACGTCTTCTGCAGCGACGCCGATTTGAGCAAGCTCACGGCCGGGCTGGGCG
>DATLEF010000001.1:0-2824 GCA_035525455.1 Burkholderiales bacterium | reverse complement strand
CGAACCCCGCGTTTTCCCTTCATGCGCCTGACCATCTCGAGGCCGTGCTCTCGGCGCTCGCGGTGGAAGGGCGCGCGCTCGACCCGCTGCGGCTGCTCGCCTTTGCGGAATTTCTCGATTCGATCGCGCTCACGTGTGCGGCCATCCGGCGCGTCGGCGGCAACTTTCCCACACTGAAGGCGCTCGCCGAAAACTGCGGCTCGTTCAAGAATCAGATCGCCGACGTCAGAACCAAAATCGATCCCTCAGGTGAGGTGAACGACAACGCGAGCCCGGAGCTGTCCCGTGTGCGCACCCAGCTGCGCAAGCAGCGCTCGCGCCTGCGGTCGACGCTCGAATCGTATCTGCGCGGGAAGGACACCTCGCGCTATTTGCAGGACCAGGTCGTAAGCGAGCGTGACGGCCGCTACGTGCTCGTCGTGAAGGCCGAGCACCGCGCGTCGATTCCCGGCATCATCCACGGCAGCTCCGGCAGCGGTGCAAGCTTGTATTTGGAACCGTTGAGCACGGTCGAGATCAACAACGAGATTGTGGCAATCGAGCAGCAGGAGCGCGAAGAGGTCCATCGCATCCTGCGACATCTGACAGATGCGTTCCGCACCAAGCCGATCGAGCTTCGGCAGGCGGTCGACGCCGCCACCGAACTGGATGTCATTCAGGCGAAGGTGCGGTTCGCGCAGCTCATTTCGGGTGTCGCCCCTGTTTTATCCACGGACGGACGGCTCGAGCTGCGCGCCGCGCGCCATCCGCTGCTCATTCCCGGCGTCATCGCGCGTCAGCTCGCTGAGGACGAGACGCGGCGCGAGCGTGGTGAGGCCCCGGCAAAGGATCCGGTGCCGGTCGATGTGCTCGTCATTCCGCCGACGACGGTCTTGCTGATTACCGGGCCAAACACGGGCGGGAAGACCGTCGCATTGAAAACCGCTGGGTTGCTCGCGTTGATGGCACAAGCCGGCTTGTTTGTGCCGGCGGCAGACGCGCGGCTGCCGGTATTCCGATCGATTTTTGCCGATATTGGCGACGAACAATCGATCGCCGCGAATCTGAGCACCTTCTCGTGGCACATCACGAACATCGCGAGCATGGATCGATCGCTGGCGATGCCGGCGCTCGTGCTGCTCGACGAGCTCGGCGCGGGGACCGACCCGCTCGAAGGTGGCGCACTCGGCGTGGCCATCATCGAGCACTTCCGCACACGCGGCGCGCTCGTGATTTCGACGACCCATTACGACGCCCTGAAGACGTACGCGGCGACGACTCCTGGGGTGACCGCGGCGGCATTCGGCTTTACGCCGGACACGTACGAGCCAACGTATCAAATCTTGTACGGATCGCCAGGGCGCAGTCTCGCGCTCGAAATGGCCGGCCGGCTCGGGCTGAATCCTGCGATCGTCGACAACGCGCGCAAGAATCTGTCCGAGCGCGAAGCGCAGCTCGCAGAGCATCTCGCCAAGATCGACACCGATCTGCGCGCGCTCGAGCACGAGCGGCGGCTGGTCAAGCGCGAGCGTGAGGCGCTTGGCGAAGCCGATAGCCGCGCCCGTGTGCGCGAGGACGCGCTGCGACAGCGGGAAGACACCTTCAGGCTCCGTCTCAACGAGAAGCTCGATGAACGTATGCGCGATGCGCGTGTGGAGATCGACGCAATCGTCGCCGATTTAAAAAAGCAGGCAGCCGCGCTGGCGGAACACGCCGCGCGCAACGTCGTGGCGCCGTCGACGGGCGACACTGGCCGTCTGCGCGGAGATGCCCGCGCCGCCGTCGATGCGCTGGTCGATAAATATCGCAACGATCCGGCTGCGCCGGCGCCCGCCGCCGACGCTGTCCCGGCGCGCAACGTGGCTGTTGGCGATCGCGTCGTGTTGGGCCCGCTCGGCCTCGAAGGGGTGGTCGTGAACGTGCACGATCGCGAAGCGGAGGTGGAAGTGCGCGGGAAACGTTTTCGCGCGCACACACACGAGCTGCGGGTGCTCGGCGGCGCGACGCCGAAACCAGCGCCCGTCCGCGTGAATGTGCAGCTTCAACCGCGCGACGGCGGCTCGTCGAGCGAACTGCTGCTCGTCGGCAACACCGTCGATCAGGCGCTCGATCGACTGGAAAAATTTCTCGACGAAACCGTGATGTCGGAGCAGCGCGCAGTGCGGCTGATCCACGGATTCGGCACCGGAAGGTTGAAAGATGCGGTCGTCGACTACCTGCACAAGCATCCGCTGGTCGCGAACGTGCGAGCCGCCTCGCCTCAAGAGGGCGGCGGCGGCGTCACCATCGCTGAATTGAAAGATTGAGAGAGTGGGTTTCCCGCAGTCATTCATAGACGACCTGCGCATGCAGGCCGACATCCTGCAGGTGGTGCAGGAGTACGTCTCGCTGAGAAAATCGGGCGCAACGTATAAAGGCCTCTGTCCGTTCCATTCCGAGAAGAGTCCCTCGTTCCACGTCAACCGCGATAAAGGATTTTTCCACTGCTTCGGCTGCGGCGTGGGGGGCGATGTCTTCAAATTCCTCGAGCTGCAGGAAAAGCTTGGCTTCGTTGACGCCGTCAAACATCTCGCCTCGAAGTTCGGCATGCCGCTGCCCGAGCAGGTCGGCGGCCGCGATGCGCACGCCGATGCGGCAGAGCGCGAGGCCATGTTGAAGGCGCACGAGCGCGCCTTGGAATATTTTCAAGTGCAGCTCGCGTCGCCCGCGGGCAGAAAAGCGCAGCGGATACTGCAGGACCGGGGCATCACGGCGGACACGATCAAAAAACTCGGCATCGGCTATGCCCCGCCCGCGTATGAAGGGCTGAAGACGACGCTGGTCAAGGAAGGGCTGCCGCTGCCGT
>DATLEF010000060.1:0-9509 GCA_035525455.1 Burkholderiales bacterium | reverse complement strand
AAGAATACAAGGCGGCCAAATTATTCGCATGGGCCGGCGACAACCCCCAAGTCGATCTCATGAAGTCGCTCGGGTACCGTCCCGTGGTGCTGGAGCTGAGCGACATTCTGCCCTCGCTCCAGACGGGGATGATCGACGCGGTCCCTGCTGCGCCGCTTTGGGCGCTGGTGGGCCAGTTCGATCGCACCGCGCCGTACATGCTGCGCATCAACTGGGTGCCGATCGTCGGCGCGGTGGTCATGAGCGTCAAAAGCCTCGACGCCATGAGCCCCGCGGGCCGCGCTGCGCTGTTGGAAGCATCCGCGCGCGCCGGCGAAACGCTGCGCACGCATCGTACCACGCGCGATGACGACATCATCCGCGCGCTCGAAGGCCGCGGCCTCAAGGTGATCACACCCACGCCGGAAGTCGAGCGCGCATGGCAGGACGTTGCACGAAAGGCATGGCCTCGCGTGAGGGGACATATGGTGCCCGCCGACATGTTCGACCGCGTCGAACGCCTGCTGGCGGAATACCGGGCGCAGAAGCCGTGATCCAGTCAGCGCCCATGCGCACGGCTTCAATCGCGCTATCGCCTGCCGCCGCCGTTGCGCCGCCGCGCTTTCTGGCCGCCGGCGAGAATGCGTTTCTCTCGCTGGTGTTCGCGAGCCTGGTCCTGCTGCCGCTCGTCGAGATTGCACTGCGCACTGCGGCCGGCATCGGTTTCGAAGGTTCGTCCTCGCTGGTGCAGCACCTGACTCTGGCGATCGGCATGTTGGGTGCCGCGATGGCTGCGCGCGATGAACGGCTGATCGCGTTCTCCGGCGCGACGCTGCTCAAAGGCCGCATGGCGCGCGCCGCGAGAGTTATCGGTTTTGCGGCGGCCTCAGCGGTGAGTGTGCTGCTCTGTTATGCGAGCCTGCAACTGGTCGGCGCCGAACGCGGGGGCGGCCGCATACTCGCGCACGGCATTCCGGTGTGGGCCGTTCAGCTGCTCCTGCCGCTCGGCTTCGGACTCATTGCATGGCGTCTGTTGTTACGCGCCTCGATGCATCCGCGCGGGAAGCTTTACGCGTTCGCGCTGGCGACGGCGTTTGTCGGGGTTTTCCTCCTGCCGTGGATCGAGTCGCGGCACATGGTCACCGCCGGCTTCATCGTTCTGATTGCAGCGACACTCCTCGGCGCGCCGCTCTTTGCGCTAATCGGCGGCGCGGCACTCCTGCTCTTATGGAACGCGGGCGTTCCGATCGCGTCGATTGCCGTCAATCACTACGGCCTGACCGGCAATCCGTCGCTGCCGGCGATTCCGCTGTTCACGCTCGCGGGATACATGCTCGCGGAGAGCGGCGCGCCGCGCCGGCTGATCGAAGTCTTCGACGCGCTGTTCGGGCGGCTGCGCGGCGGCGCCGCGATCGCCACCGTGCTCGCCTGCACTTTCTTCACGAGCTTTACCGGCGCCTCCGGCGTGACCGTGCTCGCACTCGGCGGTTTGGCGATGCCCCTGCTGCTGGCGGCGGGGTACGCGCAGAAACCGGCGCTCGGTCTGGTCACTGCCGCGGGACTTCCGGGAACGCTGCTGATGCCGGCGCTCCCTCTCATACTCTATGCGATCGTGGCCGGCGTCAGCATCGAAGCCATGTTCGTCGGCGGCGCGCTTCCGACGCTGCTGATGATGGGGATCGTCATCGCGTGGGGCATCTCACGCCAGCCGGCCCGCCGGCGCGAGTCCGGGCCATTCGACTGGCAGCGGGTGCGAACTGCGCTGTCGGACGCGAAGTGGGAATTGAGCGTGCCGCTGGTGCCGATCGTCGCGCTCTCAGCCGGCCTCGCGACACCGGTCGAGACCGCGGCACTCACTGCGCTCTACGTGTTCATCATCACAGTCTTCGTCCAGCGCGATCTGCAGCTCGTGCGCGACGTGCCGCGGGTCATGACCGAGTGCGGTCTCATCATCGGCGGCATCCTGCTGATCATGGGCGTCTCGCTTGGGCTTACTAACTATCTCGTCGACGCCCAAATCCCCGATCGCATGGTCGTCTGGGCAACCGAGACGATCGGAAACCGTTTTCTGTTCCTGCTCGCGCTGAACGTTTTCCTGCTCCTCGCCGGCTGCATTATCGAGATTTATCCGGCGATCCTGATTCTGGCGCCGCTGGTGACGCGCATGGGCGCGGCGTTCGATCTTCATCCGGTGCACATCGGGATCATCTTCCTCGCGAACCTCGAGCTGGGCTATCTCACGCCCCTGGTCGGACTCAACCTCTTTTTCGCGTCGTATCGATTCGGAAAACCTGTCATCGAAGTCTTTCGCGCGGTGCTGCCGCTGTTCATTGCGTTGGCGGCGGGCGTGCTCGCCATTACGTATGTGCCGTGGTTGAGCACCGGGCTGCTGTGGCTGGTGAAGTAGCGACGAGCACCGTCTTCGTCACGCGTTCAATTCATAGGAGAAGCACGATGTCACAGAATCCAGCCGTCGAAAATGATCCGACACGCGCTGCCTGGAAATCACTGCAGAACGTGCGCATCGTCAAAGAGGATGCTTCGAACACACCAAAACGGGCGCCGCCTTCGGGCACGATGGAGCGTGCAGTGCGCAGCGAAGGCAACGCGCCGCTTGATCCTTATCGCACTTACAAGCCGCTGCCGTTCACGCGCGCGGAGCGCGATGAGGTCACGATCCTGTTCGGCGGTCTGCACTGGCGCGCCGAGCGGCTGATCCAGGGTGCGCTCGATAACCTCGGGTACAAGACGCGCATCCTGCCCACCGCCAGCAAGGACGATCTTCTTACAGGGCGGGAGCTGGCCGACATCGGCCAGTGCTGTCCCACGAGCTTCACCACCGGCAATCTCGCGAACTTCCTGCGCAACGAGGCGCGCGATTCCAGCGCGGAGGAAGTCGCGAAGAAGTACGTCTACGTCACCGCGGGAGCATGCGGCGCGTGCCGCTTCGGTCAATACCACCAGAGCTACGAGATGGCGCTGCGCAATTCCGGCATGGATGCGTTCCGCATGTTCCTGCTCGCGCAGAACGGCCTCGACCAGGGCGCGGCAGAGGGAGGCGGGTTGGAGCTGAACCTGGGCTTCACGCTGGGCGCCGTGTGGGCCGTGATCGTCGCGGACCTCGTGCAGGACCTGGAGTACCAAACGCGACCGTACGAAGTCGTTCCTGGAGAAACCCAGCGCGTCGTCAACGAAAGCATCGATTACCTGCAGGAAGTCTTTCGCAGATCCCCAGTGAGCGGGAAGAAATGGAGCACGCCGCTTTGGTACCTCAGCACCGGTTACTTTACGAAGCCGCTGCGCGAAGTGCATCGAAGGTTCGGGCAGATCGAAGTCGACCGGCTGCGCGTGAAGCCCGTCGTCAAGATCACCGGCGAGTTCTACCTGCAGACCGTCGAAGGCGATCCCAACTACAACATCCACCGCTGGCTCGAGCAGGAAGGGGCGGAAGTCTATCCCGCGGCCATCACCATCTGGCTCGATTACCTGATGCGCCACGCCGGCCAGGATTATGAAGATCACATCGGCATCGACCGCCTCGCGCGCCTGAAATTCGGCACAGTCAAAACCGGCATGCGCCTGCTGCGCCGGACTTACGACGGCATGCGCCACGCGCTCGGCGACCTACCGCACGAGATGCCCGACCAGTACGAGCTGCGCGAGCTCGCTTCACCCTACTACCACAGCCGTCTCAACGGCGGGGAAGGCGACATGCTGATCGGCAAGGCGCTGTGGGCGCATCACCACAAAAAGGCACACATGATCTGCGAGCTCTCGCCGTACTCGTGCATGCCGAACACGATGAGCATTGGCGCGATGGCGGCGGTCACCGGAAAATATCCCGACCTGCTGTATGCGCCGCTGGAGATCAAAGGCGACGCGGAGGTGCACGCACTCTCGCGCTGCCAGATGATTTTGACCGAAGCCAAACGGCGCGCACAACGTGAGTTCGACGATGCACTCGGCGTGAACGGGCTCAAGCCGGAGCAGGCGCGCGAGCTCCTCGAGCGCTATCCGGAAGCCAAGCGCGCGACTTACCGCGTGCCGCGCTGCGGCGCGGCGGGCACCGCCGCGAATCTCGTGCTGCATCTGTCGCAGCAGGCGCGCGTATGAAGATCATCGGCATGGACGTTGGCTCCACCACGGTCAAGGCGGTGCTGATGGAGGACGGCCGCCAGTTGTGGCGCGACTATAAACGCCACCAGACCAAGCAGGCCGAGATGGTGTTCGAGTTTCTCACGCGGATGGAGTCCGAATGCGGGTTCAACCCGCAGGAAGACCGCGTGTTCTTCACCGGCTCCGGCGCGGGTTTTCTCGCACCGCTCGTCGGTGCCAAGGTGATACAGGAAGTCGTCGCCGTGGCTGCGGCGGTGGAGAAATTCCACCCCGGTATCCGTTTCGTCTCGGAGATCGGCGGGGAGGACATGAAGACGGTTTTCTTCACGCCCAGCGGCGACGGCACCAGCAAGCAGGTGTACATGCAGTCGGCGTGCAGCGGGGGCACCGGCACGTTCATCGAGAAAACCGCACGCAAGCTTTTCATAGAAACCGAGCAGCTTGCGAAAATGCCGTACGACGGCATGAGCCTGCACAAAGTCAGCTCCAAGTGCGGGATCTTCGCGGAAGCGGACTCCAACACGCTGGTGAAATCGGGCGTACCGGTGGAGGAAATCATCGCAAGCCTGTACGAGGCGGTGGTCTACCAGAATCTCGCGACGCTCACTAAAGGCAACACGCCGGTGCCTGAGGTGCTGCTGCTGGGCGGACCCAATCTCTTTTTCGAAGGGCTGCAGCAGGCGTGGCGCTTCCACCTCAAAAAATTGTGGAAGGAACGCAAGATCGCGCTGCCGGAAGGCAAGACGGCGGAAGACGTCATCCACGTGCCGGCCGACGCGCTCTATTACGCATGCCTCGGCTGCATCGAGATCGGCCAGGGCGAAAACCTCGACGTCGCCCTCTACCAGGGACACGACAAGCTGCGCTGGTGGATCGATGAGGGGCAGCACGAACAAAAAGCAAAGGAAGGCGGGCGCGGGCTCATTGCGGGAGAGGATGATTTCAACACCTTCATCGCACGCTACGGCTGCACTGCGAAAGATCAGTCAACGCAGGCGCATGCGCCGACGAGGAACATGCCGATCGATGAGGGTGTGTTCCTTGGCTGCGACTTCGGCAGCACCACGGCCAAGGCGGTCGTCCTCTGCGGAAAGGAAGAGCTGCTCTTCTCCTGCTACGTGCAGTCGAAGGGCAACCCGATCGAAGATGCCAAAGCGATCCTGCGCCAGATCCTGGAGGCGGGATTCGAGCATGTCGCCGGGCTCGCAATCACCGGCTACGGCAAGGATCTGCTGAAGGACATCATAGGCGCCGACGTCGCGCTCGTGGAGACCGTCGCGCATGCCACCGCGGCGCTGCACTTCTTTCCCGACGCCGACGTGATCTGCGACGTGGGCGGGTGCGACGTGAAAATCATGCTGCTGCGCCTCGGAACGGTGTCCGATTTCCGGTTGAACTCGCAATGCTCTTCGGGCAATGGCGCGTTTCTACAGGGTGTGGCCGAGCGCTACGCGATCCCGCTCGAGGAGTACGCGCAGAACGCATTCAAGGCGCGCTCCATTCCGACGCTCGCAATGGGCTGCGGCGTGTTCCTGCAATCCGACATCGTGAACCAGCAGCGCAAAGGCTGGTCGGCTGAAGAGATCATGGCGTCGCTCGCCGCAGTGCTGCCGCTCAACGTCTGGGTGTACGCGGGGCAGCTGCAGAACCTCGCGGCGGCGGGCAGGAAGTTCGTTTTGCAAGGCGGCACGCATCGCAACCTCGCGGTCGTGAAGGCGCAGGTCGATTTCATCACCGCCAAGGTGCCCGACGCGGAAATCGTGGTCCATCCCTATCCCGGTGAGGCCGGAGCGATCGGCGCCGCGCTGTGCGCGCTCGAACAGGCGCTGAGCGGCAAGCCGAGCCGCTTCCGAGGCTTCGACATCATCGAGGCGCTCGAGTACCAGAGCACCACGAATGAAGACACGACGTGCCGTTGGTGCCCGGTTTCGTGCAGGCGCACCTTCATCGACGTGGTGCTTCCCGGCGCGAAAGGCAGGCCCTGGAGCAAGGTGCCGCTCGCGGAAGGCTCCGAGCGCGTGATCAGTGGCAACTCGTGCCCGAAAGGGCTGCTCGAGGACGCCAACGAAATGAGAGTCGTGAAAACTCAGATGGAGGAGGTGAAACGTGCTCATCCCAATGTTGCAGAAATGGTCCGCGAAGACGCCTTTCGTCATGCCCGAGTACCGGTCGAAGCTGAGGATAGGAATCCCGAAAGTCCTGAACATGTGGACGACGCACCAGTTCTGGGTCGGCCTCTTTGAGGCGCTCGGCATACAACCACGGAAAATCGTTTTTTCTTCCGATACGTCGGAAGAGCAGGGCCGTGACTTCGCCAAAGGCCGCGGCACGGTGGACTGCTGCTATCCGGTGAAAAGCATGTCGGGCCACTATGGCGAGCTGCTCGCACGCGAGAAGCATCGCAAGATCGACGTGCTCTTCTCCCCGATGATCTATTCGCTGCCTTCGTTCATGAAAGGGCACGTGCTGGACACGCTGGCATGTCCGCGCGTCATGGCGGCGCCGGAGAACATCAAGGCGGGTTTTCTCAGGGAGAAGGATGCATTCGCGGAGCGCGGCGTTCGCTACGTTGCGCCGCTTGCGTCGCTTGGCGACCCGGCGCTCGTACCGAAGCAGCTCCATCCCGCGCTGAAAGAGATCTTTCCCGAGCTCACGCTCGAACAGACGAAGGAAGCGGTGGACAAAGGCTACGCGGCCCTCGAAGCGATGAATACCAGGGCCCGCAAGCGCGGCCGCGCGATTCTCGAGCAATGCGCCGCCGAAGACAAGCCGTGCCTGCTCGTCATCGCGCGTCCGTACCACATGGACCCGGGCGTCGGACACGAGATCGAGGTGGACCTGCAGGCCTATGGCTATCCGATACTGTGGACCCAGTACTTTCCGACCGATCCGGAGCTCCTCGACTGGATATTCGCCGATGATCTGAAAGCGGGGCGCATCCGCTCGCCATTCGACATTTCCGACGTGTGGCCGTCGTCCTACAGCTCCAATACCAACGAGACGCTATGGGGCGCGAAAGTTGCGGCGCGCACGCCCTGGATTGCGGGCGTGATCCGGCTTGCGAGCTACGAGTGCGGAATGGACCAGCCCACGTACAGCCCGGTGCAGCAAATAGTCGAACGCTCTGGAACGCTTTTTTTCTCGTTCCAGGAGCTCGACTCCACCAAGCCCGCAGGCTCGGTGAAGATCCGGGTCGAGACGATCGCGCATTACCTTCAAAAATACGCGGGCGAAATCATCCGGAAGAAAAAGGCCGCGAGCGCTGACGGCTGTCCGCTACTCGCACGCGCACTACGGCAAGGTTGATGTACTCAAGCGGAGATGACGTCGCCGCTCTCGATCTGTAACTCATCCGTAACCCTCCTGTAAGCGAAGAAGTACGCGCGGCCGCGCATCATCTGTTTGCGCCAACGAAAACGTTTTGCGCAATTAACCGCTCACAGGAGGCCCTATGAACAGCATCAACTCAACTCGCATCAGCAGTGCGCTCCCGCAACGCTGTGCATCGGTCCAGCTCGCACCGGCATTGATATTCAGCGCGCTTACGCTTACCGGCTGTTACGTCGTTCCCATGGCGCCGGACGGTTCTCCGATTTATCCGTATCCCGTGTCGCCAGCCTATTCTCATGCTGGCCCCGCAGCGGCTCAACCGGCTCCGATACACGGCGCGATGCCGGCAGCGCTGCCGGTGCGTCTATATCCGGCAAACGACCTTGCAAATCAGACCGGCGTCCTCAGCGGGACCGTTACGAACATGATGACGGGGAAAGGCCGCTTTCAATTCAACTACCAGGGCGAGCTTCTCTCCGGAGAGGCGACCCGCGTGTCGGGTGACGAAAGACGCGGCGTCGCGAACGCGTACGGACCGCGCGGCACTTACGCGAGCTGCGAATACCAGATGCACACGGCAATGCAGGGCGCAGGCGCCTGCACGTTCTCCAACGGCGCCAAATATCAGGTGCACATCGGGAGCTAGAGGCGCCAATACGCCGCATCAAAGGACAGAAGTTGACCTGAACGATTCCAGACAACGAGACCAGGGAGATTCAAATGAACACAAAACTTGCAGCGTCGGCGATCTGTATCGCGTTTTTGAGTGGATGTGCAGGCAGCGCCAATCATCCGATCCTGAGCGCGCATGAAGCGGAGGACGATAAGATTTCGTGCTCCAACGTCGACGGTCAGATATTGAAAGCGCAGGCCGTCATCGACGGCGTCAACAAGGACAAGTCGGATGTCACCGGCGCCGACGTGATCGACACGCTCCTGTGGTTTCCTTTCAACCTGATCGCGAAATCGATCAATTACAAGGACGCATTGGAAGCGGCGGACCGGCGGATTGCCAGACTGCAGGAGCTCAAGAAAGTGTGCAAGGAAGCGTCCGCGGCGCAGGTGCCCACGCTGTCGGCTGCGTCGAAGGACTGACGAACAGAACGCTACTCAGGTCTGTCACCCTCCATGAGCAACGTCCGAATGTCCGCCATCACCACCGCCGGATGGAGAAACGTCGACGTATATATCTCCCGCACATAGCCGCTGCGGTCGATCAGAAATACCTTGAGCACGTGGGATAGCTCGCGCACCGGCCTGCCGTCCAGCGTGTTCACGGCGTAACGCACGTCCTGTCCGAAGCCTTCGACGAGCGGCATGAGCTCGCGTGCTGAGCGTGTGGTGAGGAAATACCAGCGCAGCCCGCGCTCTTCCTTCAAGCGGCTGCCGGCGTACTGTTGCATGACTGACGGCGAGTCGCGTGCGGGATCGAAGCTGAGCGTCACGAAGCGCACCTTGGCGTGGAGGCCGGGGTCCGCGTGTATGGCCGCTTTCAATGCGTCGAAGACGTGGTAGGCGAGCGGACAGCCTTCCGGGTCGACGCAGGTCGTGTAGATGAAGCCCAGCAAAGTGATCTTGCCGCGCGTGTATCGGGCGAGGCGCTGGGGTCGGCCGTCAACGTCGAGCACGCGTCCGTCGGGCGCGCGCATGATGCGGTGTAGCGGGTAGGTGCCCGGCACCGGGGCCGCATAATCGAGCGCGGGCAGAGGCGCGTCGGTGTGGTGAGCGTACGCGAGCTGCGATACTAAGCACGCGGCCGACACGATCAGGAGACGCAGCACGCCTCTTGCGCTGCCGGCGATGGCGGGACTACCGCGCGCTCGCGAGATGCGCGGGCTCGCGCTGCCCGCCATAAGCGCTTTGCAATCCTTTCGCGCCCAGCTTCATGTGGTGAGCGCGCCCAAGCTTCTCCTTCGTGAAGTCGACTTCGAAGACCTGCGTGAGCGCTTTGCCATCCCACGTGAATCCGCGCAGAAACTGCTCGTTCTCCGCGCCGCCCTTGTCCCAGTTCGCGAGCAGCGACGAGGTGATGTAAATGCGCTTCCCGTCCCAGCTTTGCGAGATCATGTTCACCTGCTTGCCGG
>DATLEF010000027.1:0-2795 GCA_035525455.1 Burkholderiales bacterium | reverse complement strand
GCCGTCGCGCATGCAGTCGGCGTGACACGACAGCACCTCGCCCACGAAGCCTTCCTCGACCAACTGTTTCTTGTAGAGCAGGGCAGGGCTCACGCGCGATTGCAGGCCGCACGCAGTCTGCACGCCTTTCGCGCGCGCGAGCGCCGCGAGCTCTTCTGCTTCGGCCGTAGTGCGGCCGAGAGGCCACTCGGTGTAGACATGCTTGCCGGCTTCGATCGCAGCTTTGGTCGGCTCGTAATGCAGCGGCACGCGCACGACCACAGCCACCGCGTCGATCTCCTTCGATGTCACCATCTCGCGGAAATCGGTGAACGCGAGCTTCGCGCCGAAAGCTTCACGCGCGGCTTTTGCCGTCTCGGATCGCGTCGTGCAGACCGCAGTGATTTCGACATCCGGGCTCGCCAGCAGCGCGGGATAGTGCGACTGCGAAGCCCAGGTCGAACGAACGTTCGCGCCCACGAATCCCAGGCGAATTTTTTTTGCCATCGAGCGTGCTCCTCCACTGCGACCACCGCATGGCGTGCGACATCGCCTGCGGAATTTCTGGATGCGACCGAAGTTACTGCTTAGTCAAAAGCCCTTCCTCGATCGCCTTGATCTGCACGGCCACGTAACGCGAATACGTGCGGCAGTTCGCGAAGCTGCCTCCGATGAACCAGAGGCCTTCCTGCGGGGTACGTTTCCACATGTTATTCATCTCGCCGTCGGAACCGAAGCCCCAGACCGGCCCCACCTTTTTCGCGATTTTCTCGCCCAGGAGCTTCGCGACGACGACTTCCTGTGCGACGAAGCCTGTCGCGAGCACGATGAGGTCGGCCGGCTTGATCGATCCGTCCTGCAACAGCGCGCCGCCTTTGACGAAACGTTCGATCTTTTCGTATTGCAGCAGGCCGATTTCGCCGTCGATGATCAGCTGCGAGCAACCGGCATCGAGGTAGTAGCCGCCGTAGCGCGTGCGCACCATCCACTGGTGCCCGGCCCCATCCTCCCCCGAGTTGAACTTGAAACCACGCGCGATCAGGCCCTCGATCGTCTTTTTGTCGTGCTCCAGCATGCGCGAAGTCAGGATCTGAAGGTTCTTCTTCACGATCGGCTTGGTGTTGGTGCTCGCGAAAAGATCGCCGTCTTCGATCGGGACGCCGTTGTAGACACCGTAGGTCAGCTTCGCCGAGGGATCGATGCTCAACACCATCGTCGAGCCGCGCTGCACGATCGTGGTCTCGCAGCCGTTCGCGTGCAGATCCTGCGCAACGTCGTGGCCGCTCGTCCCGGTGCCGATCACCAGCGCTTTCTTGCCGCGCCAGTCAGCGCCATTCGTGAACTCGGTGGTATGCATCACTTGGCCCGCGAAGTCTTTCATCCCCGGCAGCTCCGGAATGTGCGGGTAACCCACGAGCCCGTTGGCGAAGACGAGATGCCTGGGATGGAGCGTCCGCTCGGTGCCGTCACCGTGACGCACCACGGCGTTCCACCTGGCGGCGGATTCATCGTACGATCCGCTGACGAGCTCGGTGCTCGTCCAGAAATTGATCTCCATTGCCCACGCGTAGGCTTCGAACCAGTCGGCCACCATGTCCTTGGGCAGGTAGGTCGGCCACGACGGCGGGAACGGCATGTAGGGCAGGTGGTTGTAGATCGTGTCGTTGTGCAGCGCGAGCGAGTGGTAGCGCTGGCGCCAGCAGTCGCCGACGCGCTCGAATTTGTCCACCACGAGCGTGTCGACGCCGATCCGTCCGAGCGTCGCCGCAAGAGACAGCCCCGCCTGGCCGCCGCCGGCAATCAGCACGGTGGGCTCGCGATCGGTATATTTCTGAGCGGCGGTGCGCTGTTCCTTCCAGTTGGTCCCGCCGAAATTGCGCGAAAACGCTTCGCCCGTCGGCCGGCGCTTCCAGATTTTTTCCTCGAAGCCTTTGAGCTCGTGCAGGCCGGTCATGAGCTGGAAGGCTTTCGAAGGATCGGCTGCGAGGAGCCTCACCACGCCGAAGCCGCGTCCGACTGCCGTCTCGAACTTGAAGATGCCTTCGATGACATCGATGCCCGCTCTCTGAAGACGGCGGGGCGGCGTGCGCTCTTCTGCAATCGCAAATCCGCGCGTCTTTGCAGTTGCCTGCCTCGTCACCATCAACGCTGCAATCTCGTCGGCACCGTGGCGCGGTGTGATGGACCAGGTGTAGGCAACGAGATCGCGCCAGTGGCCGTCGGGCGCAAACAGCGACGCCACGGCCGTGCGGTTCTTGCTTTGAAGCGCTGCATCGAGCTCCTCGAGCCACTGCTCGACGAGCTCCTTCTCGGAGCGGACTACAGCCTGCTCAAAAACCAGTTGATTTGCGGCGTCCATCAGTTGGTCCTTTCGTTTATTCATTGTACCGTATGCATTGAAAATGGCGGACCCGGAGCGCCGTTTATAATTCCCCGCACATCCCATCCGGGAAGGCGAGGCGATGAGAATGACTTCACCACGTTCGTTCCGCTGGTCGCACCTGAACGCCTTCCACATGGCGGTCTCCACATTCATCGCAGTGGCGTGCAGCACGTCGGCTTTTGCCCAGGCCGACTACCCCGCGCGAGCGCTGCGGCTGATCGTTCCTTTCGCGCCCGGCGGCACCACCGACACCATTGCGCGCCTCGTCGCTCGCGAAAGCGCGAAACCTCTGGGCCAGTCGATCGTGGTCGAGAATCGCCCGGGGGCGGGCGGTCTCATCGGAGCGGAAGCGGTGTTAAAGCTCCCGGCGGATGGCTACACCCTGGCCTTCGCGACGATCAGCACGCTTGCCGTCCTGCCGCTCGCGCAGACG